>NZ_CP031417.1:5037500-5337500 GCF_003367395.1 Pseudolabrys taiwanensis
GCCGCGGCGAACACGGTGCGCCAATAGCCGCCGGCGATCAGCGCCAGCGGGATCAGCACGCCGAACTGCGGCTTGTAGGCGATGAGGCCGAACAGGATGCCGGCGAGGAGCGGCCGCGTGTTCAGCGTCACGAGCGCGCCGCCCATCAGCGCGGCGGTGAGAAAGCCGTTGTGGCCGTGGCCGAGGTTCACGAACACGGCCGGGTAGGCGAGCGCGAGAAGCAGCCAAAGGCTTTTTATCCCTCCCCTGAAAGGGGAGCGTGGCGCGCGCACCGCGCCGGGTGGGGTGGCTTCGGCGGGCCCTGAATCGCCCCCACCCGGCCAGCTTCGCTGGCCACCCTCCCCCGCAAGCGGGGGAGGGATAAGAGCACCCAGGATTGCCCGTATCGCCAGCACATACAGCACCAGCGTCACGCCCTGCCATATCAGCAACGCCAGGCCGTAGGGCATCAGCGCCAGCAGCGCCGCGAGGCCGAGGAAGAAGGGCGGGTAGTGCCAGCCATAAAACGGCGTGTTTTGGCCGAAGATCGCCTGTTCGCGGGCGTATTGCCGCTGCGGGTCGAACGGCACGGCAGGCTGGCCTTCCAGCACATAGGTGCCGGCGGCATAGACGTTGGAGAAATCGGTGCCGAGAGGCCGGCCGAAGCGGTCGTTCGGGCCGTTGCCGGTGGTGACGAGAAAGACGGCGGCGATCAAACAGAAGGCGAGCAGCATCCCCGCCACCAGCCGCATGCGTTCGGTGGTGACCCAGGCGCCCGAGCGCAGACCTGCGAGAAAAGCGCCTTTTTGCATGCCCGGATCTCTACGCGCCGACGCTTAAGAGAGCGTTTGCGGTTGGCAAACTTTGCCAAAATCCCTACATTGTGGTGCAGGAGTCCGACCATGGCGACAATGAACGTCTCGCTGCCTGAACCGATGAAGGACTGGGTCGAAGACCGCGTCAAAAGCGGCCGCTACGCCAACGCCAGCGATTACGTCCGCGATCTGATCCGGCGCGACCAGGAACGGCGCGAGGCGCTCGTCGAGGCGTTGATCGAGGGCGAAAAGAGCGGCACCAGCCGCCGCAGTGTCCGCGAGATCGCCGCGGATACACGCGCAAAGCTCAGCCGTGGCGAGATTTGAGCTATCCGAGGCCGCGGATCGGGACCTGACCGACATCTATCGCTATTCGTACCGTCAATTCGGCGCAGATCGGGCCGACACTTATCTGTTCGGGCTGGAAGAATGCTTCTCCCGATTGGCCCAATTCCCCGAACTGGGCCGTCCGATCGAGCATCTGCGACCCGGCTATTTCCGTTTCGAGCACGCGCGCCACACCGTTTTCTACGTGAGGTCCGGAGCGGGTATTCGCGTCGTCCGGGTGTTGCACGAGCGGATGGACCCGGAGCGCCACCTGTAGCCGGCGGCTTCCCTCAACCGGATTGATGAATCGATCAAGGATTGCGGCTTGCCCCCGTCCCGGCGGGCCTTTAGATCACTGCCGCGACACAAACGGAGATCTCGCCAATGGCCTTCCTTGCCGACCACCTCAAGCGCATCAAGCCGTCGCCGACCATCGCGGTGACGGATAAAGCGCGCGTGCTGAAGGCGGCGGGCCGCAACATCATCGGCCTCGGCGCGGGCGAGCCGGACTTCGACACCCCGGAAAACATCAAGGAAGCCGCGATCAAGGCGATCCGCGAGGGCCGCGCCTCCAAGTACACGCAGGTCGACGGCATTCCCGAGCTCAAGAACGCCGTGGTGCAGAAGTTCAAGCGCGAGAACGGCCTCGAGTACAAGCCGTCGCAGATCACCGTTTCGGCCGGCGGCAAGCAGGTGCTCTACAACGCCTTCATGGCGACGCTGAATCCGGGTGACGAGGTGATCATCCCGGCGCCTTATTGGGTCAGCTACCCCGACATGGTGCTGCTCGCCGGCGGTAAGCCGGTCGAGGTGGTCTGCGGCATGGATTCCGGCTTCAAGATCACCGCGGCGCAGCTCGAGCGCGCGATCACCGCGAAGACCAAGTGGTTCCTGCTCAACTCGCCGTCGAACCCGACCGGCGCGGCCTACACGCAGGCGGAGCTGAAGGCGCTCACCGACGTGCTGGTGAAGCACCCGCATGTGCATGTCATGACCGACGACATGTACGAGCACCTCGTCTATGACGACTTCAAATTCTTCACGCCGGCGCAGGTCGAGCCCTCGCTCTACGACCGCACGCTGACCATCAACGGCACGTCCAAGGCCTACTGCATGACCGGCTGGCGCATCGGTTACGCCGGCGGGCCGGAGCCGCTGATCAAGGCGATGGCGATGATCCAGTCGCAGTCGACCACCAACCCGGCGGCGGCGTCGCAGTGGGCGGCGGTCGAGGCGCTCACCGGCCCGCAGGACTTCATCGCCAAGCACAACGTCGTCTTCAAGGAGCGGCGCGACCTCGTCGTGTCGATGCTCAACCAGGCGAACGGCATCAAGTGCCCGATGCCGGAAGGCGCCTTCTACGTCTATCCGTCCTGCGCCGGGACGATGGGCAAGACCACGCCGACCGGCAAGACGCTGGCGACCGACGAGGACTTTGTGTCCGAGCTCTTGGAAGCCGAAGGCGTCGCGGTGGTGCACGGCTCGGCCTTCGGTCTCGGCCCGGCCTTCCGCATCTCCTACGCCACCAAGACCGAAGACCTGGAAGACGCCTGCCGTCGCATCCAGCGCTTCTGCGGCAACCTGAAATAACACCGACGCCGTTCCGGTTCGACAGGCCGCGACCTTCCGAGGTCGCGGCCTTTTTCGTGCCGTGCTGGCGGGCGCGTATATTTGCCGCGCGCCGGAACTTTGCCTTGAGACTTCCGTTGCCGAGCATGGAAGCCATGCGAGGGAAAAGTTCATGAGCAGCACGACGGAACAGGCCAGCCGCGGTGACGCCTGGAGCGCAGCGCAAACGGGTGGCGCGCGGGTCGCGGAAAACGCGGCGAATTTCAGCGACGATCTGGCGGGTGACGTGCGCAAGCTGCGCGACGACATCGGCGCGATCCAGAAGACGTTGGCGCAATTCATCTCGACGACGGCCGGCGAGGCGGCGCGCACGGCGCAGAACGTCGGCGCCTCCGTGACGTCGCAGGTCAGCGATATCGCGAGCGAGGCGGCCTCGGTCGCGACCCAGCAGGCCAAGACCTTCGCCTCGGAGCTCGAAGGCATGGCGCGGCGCAACCCGCTTGGCACCATCGGCGGCGCGGTGCTGGTCGGCGTGGTGATCGGTCTCCTGTCGCGAGGCCGCAGTTAATGCGGCCGGGGCTGGGGGGACTCGCAAGCGTCGGGCTCGGCAACCTGCTCGCCCAGTTGCGCACGCACGTCGACGATCTGAAGGAGCGCACGACCGCCGACGTCAAAGAGAAGGCGCTTGACCTCGCGCTGATTGCCGGCCTGGCGCTCGTGGCCGGCATTTTCGCCCTGCTGACGGTGCTGGCAGCGCTCGCCGCGCTCTATGTGTATTTACAGCCTCAGTATGGGAGTCTGAACGCGCTCGCCGCCGTCGGTGGCTGCACTTTCGTCCTGGCGGCGGTCTTTCTATTGGTCGCCGTGCAAAGAAGCCGGCGTGAGAAGCCGCGAAAGGCGCCGCCCGGTCCCGGTTTGGCGCAGAGCGCGGCGGACCTGAAATCGCGCACCGTGAATGCGACCTTGGAGTCCACCGTGAATACGATGCGTACCGGTTCGCGGGAGGCCGTGTTCGGCACCGTCGCGCTGGCGGTCGTCCTCGGCATCGTCATGGGCCGGCGCGGCTAGGCGCTTCCGATGCGCGCGAAACTTGCGTGAAGCTGACGCCGCTGCGCTAACCTTGCGCGCATGATTCGCCGCGCGCTCGCCCTTCTGGTCATCACCGCCAGCCTTGCCTTTTCCGCCCACGCGCAAGAGCGCGTGAGGGTCGGCGCCATGCGCCAGACCGCCAACGGCGCGCTGTTTCTCGCCGACGCCCAGGGCTACTTCAAGGAGGAGGGCCTGGAGGTCGACATGATCGCCTACGCCTCCGAGAGCGACGTCGCCGAAGCGGTTGCGGCCAATGGCGTCGATCTCGGCCTTGCCGCCTTTACGCCGGCGGCGTTCAATTTCGTCGGACGCGGCTACATGAAGGCCATCGCCGCGCAGGTGCGCGAGAAGCGCGACTACGAAGGCAATGTGCTGGTCGCCTCGACGGTCGCCTTCGCCAACGGGGTGCGTTCATTCGATGCGCTCGCCAACCGCACGGTGGCGATCGACAAGCTCGGCACGCTGTATCACTACCAGGTCGGGCAGATCACGCGGGTCAAGCACTTCGAGCCGAAGAGCATCACGCTCAAGACGCTGCAGAACTTCGACGCCATCGCGCGTGCGATCGGCACCCAGCAAGTCGACGCCGCGCTGCTGCCGCCGCAATATGCCCGCGAGCTGTTGACCGCCAGCCAGGCACGCTTCGTCGGCTGGTATTCCGAGATCGACGAACATCAGCTCGGTGCGGTGTTCGCCTCGGCCAAGGCAATCGAAGGCAAGCGCGCGGCGATCGAGAAGTTCGTGCGCGCCTACAAGCGCGGCATTACCGACTATGGCGTGCTGCTGAGGCTCGATCGCGGCAAGCGCGTGTCGACGGAGAAGTCGCGCAAGATCGCGACGCTCATCGCGCGTTACGTCTATCCGGGCAAGCCGCTCGGCACGTCCGCCGCCACGGTGGAGGCGAGCGCCTATTATATGGACCCGCAAGGCAAGCTCGATCCGGTCGAAGTGGCGCGCCAAGTCGAATGGTACAAGGCGCAAGGTCTGATCGATCAGAGCGTTGACATGCAAGGCGTGGTCGATTCCAGCTTCCTCAAGTGATTGGCAGTCGCAGCGCGCCGGTGCCGCAATGACGGCGATTGTGCGGCGCGATGCAAATATTCAGCCTCTTGCCAGCTTCGCTCTCTCCTGAGACGATGACGTGCAGGGCCGGGTTGTTGGTCCGACCCTCCCGGCCGGTAAGGGAGGCTTGCACATGGGACAAAACGGTTCCAACGGCTCAAGTCCCGCGCCTGGCGCCAATCCTATAAGTAAACTGGGTCCACGCTGCATCGCGCTGGTGGGCCCATTTCAAAGCGGCAAAACCACACTTCTGGAAGCCATCTTGGCGCGCAGCGGCGCCATTCAGCGTCAGGGTACCGTGGACGCGGGCAGCAGCGTCGGCGACGCCAGCGCGCAAGCGCGTCATCACAAGATGAGCGTGGAAGCGACCTTCGCGACCACCTCGTTCATGGGCGACAGTTACACCTTTATCGATTGCCCCGGTTCCGTCGAGTTCATCCACGACATGCGCAGCGTGCTGCCGGCCATCGACGCGGCGGTGGTGGTGTGCGAGGCCGACGAGAAGAAGGTGCCGCAGCTGCAGTTGATCCTGCGCGAGCTCGAAGATCAGAACATTCCGCGCTTTCTGTTTCTCAACAAGATCGACAAGGCCGACAAGCGCGTCCGCGAGACGATCAAGCTGTTGCAGCCGGCCTCGCGCGTGCCGCTGCTGTTGCGCCAGATACCGATCTGGAAGGGCGATCTGATCGCCGGCTTCGTCGATCTCGCGCTCGAGCGGGCCTTTGTCTACAAGGAATATGCGCCGTCGCAGATCGTCGATCTCGCCGGTGAAGATCTCTCGCGCGAGAGAGAAGCGCGCTTCACCATGCTGGAGACGCTCGCCGATCACGACGACGAGCTGATGGAGCAACTGCTCGAGGACATCCAGCCGCCGCGCGACAAGGTGTTCGACGATCTCGCCAGGGATTTGCGCGATCGCATCGTCTGCCCGGTGCTGCTCGGCTGCGCGACGCGCGCCAACGGCGTGCTGCGGCTGTTGAAGGCGCTGCGGCACGAGGCGCCCGGCGTCGCGGAGACCGCGGTGCGCCTTGGCGTCCAAGCGAACGGCGATGCCGTCGCCTTGGTGCTCAAGACCTTCCACACGACGCATGGCGGCAAGATGTCGGTCGCGCGCGTGCTGGCGGGCCAGGCCGGCGACGGCACCACCTTCACGACCTCGGCCGGCGCGGCGGATCGCGTGTCGGGCGTGTTCAAGCTGATGGGCTCGTCGTTCGAAAAGCGCGGGCCGGCCAGCGCGGGCGAAACCGTCGCCTTCGGCAAGCTCGATCATGCTAAGACCGGCGACACCTTGTCGAGCGGCAAGCAGCCGCATGCGCCGCTCGCCGACGTGAAGCCGTTGCCGCCGGTGCTCGCCATCGCGGTGCAGGCGAAGGAGCGCAAGGACGACGTCAAGCTCGGCGCGGCCTTCGCCAAGCTCAGTGAGGAAGATCCGTCGCTGACGGTGGTGCACAATGCCGAGAACCACGAGGTGATCATCTGGGGCCAGGGCGAGATGCATCTGCGCGTCGCCACCGAGCGGCTCGCCGACCGTTTCGCCGTACCGGTCGTAACGCATCCGCCGACGGTCGGTTACCGCGAGACGATCCGCAAGCCGATCACGATCCGCGGCCGGCACAAGAAGCAATCCGGCGGCCATGGCCAGTTCGGCGACGTGGTGGTGGAGATCAAGCCGCTGACGCGCGGCACCGGCTTCGCCTTCGAGGAGCAGATCACCGGCGGCGTGGTGCCGCGCAATTACATTCCGGCGGTGGAGGAGGGCGTCACCGACGCGCTCCAGCACGGTCCGCTCGGTTTTCCCGTCGTCGACGTATCGGTGACGTTGATCGACGGCTCCTACCATACGGTCGACTCGTCCGACATGGCGTTCCGCACCGCCGGCCGCATCGCGCTCGTCGACGGCTTGCCGCAATGCCAGCCGGTGCTGCTCGAGCCGATCCACTTGGTCGAGATCGTCTGTCCGACCGATGCCACCGCCAAGATGAACGCCATCCTGTCCGGGCGGCGCGGGCAGATCCTCGGTTTCGACACGCGCGAGGGCTGGGACGGTTGGGATTGCGTGCGCGCGCTGATGCCGGAGTCGGAGATCGGCGATCTCATCATCGAAGTGCGCTCGGGCACCGCCGGCGTCGGCTCGTTCACCTTCAAGTTCGACCATATGGCCGAGCTCACCGGCCGCGCGGCCGACCAGATCGTGGCGGCGCGGCGCGCGGCGGAGTAACGCAGGCGCCCGCGCGGGTAGCGGCGTGGGGCTTGCCTTGCGCGTGCGTTGGTGGAACCAATGCCGCTTGTCACGGACAGGGGGCGATGGTGAACAAGCGGTTAAACGGTGCGCGTGCGGCCTTCGTGCTGGCGCTGGGAATGTTCGTCGATCCGGCGGCGTCGGGCCAGGAAGGCGCCGATATGCGCATGGAGGATGCCGGCTTCAAGATGCGCGTGGCCGACACGGCGGAGAAGTTGAAGCACGCGCGCATGATCCCGCCGCGCAAGTTCATCGCCCGCACCAAGGATGGCAAGCGCTACTACGTCTATTCCGATCCCGATTTCTGCAAATGCGTGTTCGTCGGCGATCAGGACGCGATGAAGACCTATCGCGACATGGTCTCGCCGCCGAAGGATCTGGCGCCGACGGTCATCGCGCCGTCCACCCTCACGCCGACGATGCTGATGGAAGAGGATATGGACTCCGACGTGTCGAGCCAGGTCGGCGACGGCAACATCCTCAACTGGCAGTACTAGAGCGTCTCTCGTTGAGCTGGAATCGAGTGTTTCAACCTGACCATAAACCGCTCTGGTCCGCCGCATGGACCCGCTGCGCGCGGTCCCGCGAAGGCGGCTGTCATTGCGCACGACAGGCCACGCGCCATGATACCTGCCATGATGCGCGTCATGACATGCGCGGCCCCGGTCGGCCGTCGCGGGCGACGCTTAACGCGCCGGCCGGGCTCTGATCTGGCCTAGAGCCGCGCGCCCGCGAACGAGCGGCGCAACAGCGACCACAGGCTGCCGCCGGTCGCCATGCCCAGCAGATAGACGATGACCGCCATCACGGCCATCGGCAGGCGCAGGCTGACGCCCAGGAACGACATCGTCACGGATTGGAAGTTCTGGATCGCGAATATCAAAGTCGCGCCGGCGAACAGAACAACGATCGCTATATGAAACCACCGCATGGCTTGCCCCTCGAAGCACAAAGACGGGGCAAGTCTAGCTGATGCGGGGGCGATAGCACAGAAGCGCGGGGCCAAGCGCGGATCGCCATGCGATTCCGGCCATAGCCCCGCGCCAGGCGCGCCAAAGGCGCGCCACGTCGGTTATGCGCGCGCGAAGCGCGCTGTTACAGCGTGCAGCGTCCGCTGCGCGCCAGATGATCCTTCGCGCGCAGCGCCGCGCCGAAGCTCGGCAGGTGCCGCGTCATAACGCGATAGTCCCACGGAATTGGCTTTCCGCCCCAGCCGAAGTCGTAAATCTGGCAGACGCCAGTGAGGCTCCATTTGATCACTCGAAAATCCGATGCCGCGTTGGCGGAGCCCATGAGGAACAGGCTCGTAATACCGGCGGCGGCGCAAAGCATGAGGCTATGGCGCATGGGGGCGTCTCCCGCAATATGACGATAAATGGCCCCCGCCGGGATGGCGGGTGCGCGAAAGCGCAGACGTAACGCGCGGGCCCGTGCTGGTGTTCCAGCACAGGATGCCGTCGCGTCCGTCACATGGTGCGGGCTGAGCGTCCGAGCAGACGATCGATCAGTTGGCGGCGCAGCCAGGGACGCGGCCGGCTGGCGGGCTCGTTGCTGGTGGTCGTCGCCAGCGGCGCGATCGCCGGCTTTTCCGGCCGCGCCGCCGGCAATGGCGCTTCGGCGCGAACCTCGCCGAGCGTCGGCCTCTCGATCACCGCCGGTGCAGGCGCTTCGGCATGCAATGTCGGCTCGATGCCGACGGGCACACGTGCCGGCCGTTTCGGAGCGGCGGCCACGCGCGGCCGCGCCGGCTTGCGACGCACGACCGTTCGCGACCGCTTCTTCTCGGCTGCGGCACGCAGCACGACGGGGCCGACATGCTCCAGGAACACGCGCTCATGCGCACGGCTCAGGCGCTCGATCGCGTCCGGCAACGGCAGCCATTCGACCGCGCGCACGTCGCGCGTCAGCTTGCGCACCGGCCGGTCGAGCGCCTGCATGCGCCAGAACTGCACGACCTTCGGCAGGCCGCGGGATTCGTAAGACAGCGCGCCGACGAATTCGTGCACCGACACTTCGTGCCCGGTTTCCTCGAGCACTTCGCGCCGCGCCGCCGCCAACGCCGTTTCGTTGCGGCTGAGCTTGCCCTTCGGCAGCACCCAGGCGCGGTTCTTGCGCAACTGGACGATGCCGATGCACGGCTGCGGATCGTTCCGAACGACAATGCCGCCGGCGGCAACGATATGGGGAAGGTCCATGGACGCGGGCTCCTTGGCGAGGCCGACGGCGAATCATTCGTGACACAAGAGGATAGCGGCCCGGGACGTTGCGCGGAATCCGCAAGGGCCGAGATATAAAGCGCGCGGACAGCAATGCAATACGACAAATGACGCGAATGCTCCGCCGGTGCAGAGCGGGGACCGTCATCTCGTTGTGATAATCGCGCGAACGTGCGCAATCACGGGCCGAACATGCCCTTCGATGCCGTGATGTGCAGGACCTGCACGCTGTTCGGCAATTCGATGAGGAACTCTTCGTCGCGCGCGAGATGATGGATGCGCCGCGGATCCTTGCCGGCGAAGCGCGACATCGCCTCGACGTTCTCCCAATATGAAATGGTGATGAACTCGCTGTCGTTCTCGCGATCTTCACGCAACTGTTGCACGGCGAGCGCCTTCTCCTCGAGCGGCTTGATGCCGTGCGCGTAGAGATAGGCCGCGTATTCGTCGGCGCGCTCGCGGCGTACGCGGCCGCGCCAGATGCGGGCGATGGTCGGTGTCGGTTTCTCGGTCACCGGATTCTCCCTGGCTTGCCAACAATGCCGTCGTTGGTTTCGAACGCCAGCCCCGTTGCACATTGCCGCGGACGGATTAGGCTTGCGCCGCGTTCAGGCGAAGAGGAGACGAGGCATGGCCTTCACGGTTTCGAGCAACAGCTTCAAAGACGGCGACTATCTTAAGATGACACATGTCGTCTCGGCTGACGCCGGCTTCGGCTGCGCTGGCGACAACGTGTCGCCCCATCTCGCCTGGTCGGGCGCGCCGGCCGGGACCAAGAGCTTCGCCGTCACCTGCTACGACCCGGATGCGCCGACCGGCTCCGGCTTCTGGCACTGGCTGGTGGTGAACATCCCGCCGGACGTGACCGAACTGGCGCTCGGCGCCGGCAGCAAAGGCGGCGCCTTGCCCAAGGGCGCGTTGCAGACGCGTACCGATTACGGCTTCGCCGGCTATGGCGGTCCGTGCCCGCCGGAGGGCGACCATCCGCACCGCTATCTGTTCACCGTCTACGCGGTGAACGAGGTGCTCGGCGTCAAGGAAGACACGCCGGCGGCGCAGATCGGCTTCAATCTCAATTTCAAGACGTTGGCCAAAGCTAGCATCATGGGGCTGTACAAGCGTTGATCTGCGCGGATGCGGCGGGCGGCGTTATTTGGCCGCCCGCAAGGCGCCGTAGAATATGTAGTTTGCCTTCGGGCCTTGGGTCGTCAGCGTCCAGTGCGTGAAGTCTTCCGCATTGGCGCAGTTGTGGCCGCGGCCATGCAGGATCAGCGTCAGGGTCTGCCCATCGCGGGTACCGTTCGCGAAGATGCCGTTGCCGGCTGCAGGCGCCGTCAGCTTCCATTCTTTGTAGAGCAACGGGCCGACGCCGCCTGCCGGTGCGGGGTCACGCGGATCGACCTCGAAAAGCGAAATCGTTTGTGGCCGCGCCAGCGTCAGCGTGCCGGTGCGGCCGGCAGTGTCGAGGAAGGTGAGGGCGAGGCGGCCGTCCTGCCACGCCGCGGCGAGACGATAGCGCGTGTCCGGCTTGTCGATCCCGGTCACCGTCGCGCCGTCGTCGTCACTCAGATAGAGATCGGCCGCCTCTTCGAAGCGCAACCGCACGATCTCATCGAAGCGACCGGCATCGAGGGGTACATCGCCGATCCGGCGCTGCGCGGTGTTGGTGCAGCAGGAGCACGCGAGGCTTTCGGACGGCGGCACCAACGCGAAGGCAAACAGCAGCAGACCGGCGACGCGTGCCTTCACACCATGTCGATCGCTCATGCGTGTCACGCTCCGCTCCGGGGTGTCGCGCCGGACGAAGGCCGGCGCGGCTCGCATCATCTTTCCCCGGCCGGCTATGGTCGCGCAAGTCGTGTATTGCGCAGCGGCAAGACGCCGTCAGCGCACGCCGATGCGGTTCACCGGTCCGCCGAGATTGACGCCGCGCGGCGCTGGCCGCAGGACCACGCCAGGCGCGGCGACACAGCCTTTCGGGTAGCCGATATACTTGCAATACACGACCGGCATCGGCTGCAGCACGACGCCGGGCTTGGCCACGCAGCCTTTCGGGTAGCCTACGTATTTGCAGTACACCGCCGCCTCGGCCGGCGGCGTGCTCGACAGCACCATCGCGCCGGCGATGAGACCGAACACTGCGATTGTCTTCTTCATGATTGTCGCCCCTCTGATGATCACGCGCCATTTGGCGTGCGCGGATGTTAGCCATCGCGCGAGGAGCTGCTAGTGTCCGGCGCGGCGCGAAACCGGAAAATATTTGGCCGCATTTTTCTTCGCGTCAGGCTCGATGGCGTCGGCCGAAATTCGTCTCTGTGATGGACGTCATTCGATAATTCGATGACCGCCCGGGCTTCCATTCCGGTCCCGTCGTCGCCACATTCGCCGCTCACCGCGCGCGCACGTCGTGGCGCGCCGCCAATCCCGATGGAGATCTCATGTCACTTTCGATGTATCAGGCTTCCATTCCGCCGCTGGTGCGCGGGCTGACCATTTTGTCCGCCGTGCTCAAGAAGGGCGAAGCGCATGCGCCGACGCTGGTCGATGCGCGGCTTGCGCCGGACATGCTGACCTTGGTCGGGCAGGTGCAGCGTGCGAGCGATACGTCGAAGGGGTGCGGCGCCCGCCTCGCCGGCGTCGACGCGCCGAGCATGGACGACACCGAGAAGACGTTCGACGACCTCTATGCGCGCATCGCCAAGACGGTCGATTTTCTGCAGAGCCTGAAGCGCGAGCAGATCGACGGTACCGAGGCAAAGAGGATCACCATCAAGACGCGCGACAACACCATCGAACTTGCCGGCCAGGCCTATCTGCTTAATTTCGCGCTGCCGAACTTCTACTTCCACGTCACCACGGCCTATGACATCCTGCGCCACAGCGGCGTGCCGCTGACCAAGCTGGACTATCTCGGCGACTGGAAGTCCGCGTGAGGGACTGGGCCATAGCGCCCGGTTTGTGGTAGCTGCCTTTCTGCGCCGCACGGCGTTTTTTGTGGAACGACTTGCGGTCTGGCGGATTGTGAATGCGGCCCGGTGTTCCGGGCCGCGGGGTAGTGTTTCATTCATCATACATCGCGCCGCCTCAAGGCGCAGAGAGGGATACCATGCGGATTCTATCGGCAGTGCGTACAGGTCTTGTCGTGCTCGCGGCGGTCATTGGCCTGTCGTCCTCGGCGCTGGCCGACAGCGGCTCGATCAGCCTGCGGATCGTGAAGGCGGGCTTCTTCGTCGGCGGCTCTGCGGGCAGCGGCGTGCTGCGCTTCCATGGCCGCAACTATCCGGTCTCGATCGGCGGCCTCAGCTACGGCTTCACCATCGGCGCCTCGGAGACACGCTTCCGCGGCCGCGTGACCAACATCCGCCGGCCGTCCGACATCGAGGGTGTCTATGCCCAGGCCGGCGCCGGCGTGGCGGCGGGCCGCGGCGCGCAGGCCGTGGTGCTGACCAACCAGGCCGGCGCGGTGCTGACGCTGTCCGGCGAGCAGGCCGGCCTCATCGTCAGCGCCGATCTGAGCGGCCTGGCGCTGACGTTGCGCCGCTAGGCGCCGCACGCTCCTTGCTATCAAGGTGCGATGGCCGGGGATTTTCCCCGGCCATTTCTTTTGGGCGTCGCGCGGCCGGCCCCCATATGTGGTGAGAACCGCAACCGGCCGTAGGAGCCGCCGATGCCCATGGCGCCCTATCATTACCTGCCGCTGACGCCCGGCTTCTTCTCGATCCTGGTCGTCATCTTCATCGCCGTGCTCGTGCTCGTGCAGCTCGGCATCTTTCGCTACGCCTATCTTCGTCTCGGCATTACGCCGGGCACGGCGCTGCTGCTGCTCGCCGCCTCGCTGATCGGCAGCTATTTCAACATCCCGATCGCCGAGCTGCCCGGCCAGCGCGTCATCGTCGGCGCGGCGGTCGATTACTTCGGCATGCAATATCAAGTGCCGGTGCTGCTCGATCAGCCGGGTACCGTGCTGGCGGTCAATATCGGCGGCGCCGCGATCCCGACCGCGATGTCGCTGTATCTGCTCGGCCACCATGGGCTGTGGGCGCGGGGCGCAATCGCCGTCGCAATCGTGGCCGCGGTCGTGCATTGGCTGGCGACGCCGATCCCGGGCCTCGGCATTGCCGTGCCGGTATTCGTGCCCGCCATCATCACCTCCGTCGTCGCCCTGCTGCTCGCGCGCGAGCGCGCCGCGCCGCTCGCTTATGTCGCCGGCTCGCTCGGCACGTTGATCGGCGCCGATCTCATGAACCTCGGTCACCTCGGCGACCTCGGCGCGCCGATCGCCTCCATCGGCGGCGCCGGCACGTTCGACGGCATCTTCCTGACCGGCATCGCCGCCGTGCTGCTGGCGAGCTTCTACCGGCCGCGCCCGGCTTCCGCCTGACAGGCGCGGTGCAACGGCGGAAACATGCGCTCCATCTCGGTTTGCGACACCTTCGCGTTGTCGTCGAAGTTCTCGTGCATGCAGGCGCAATAGCGCTGCTTGGATTGTTCGGTGCCGCGCTCGGCCTTGAGCTGATCGACGCAGGTCGCGATCCAGGCGCGGTCGGCTGGGCTGAGCGGCGCGGCCGAGGCGGGCGGCGCCGTCAGCGCGACCAACGGCGCAAGGGCGAGAAGGGCGCGGCTGACGGCGTCACGCCGGCTGTGCGGGCGCAGGCGCATCAGATCTTCGC
Organism: Pseudolabrys taiwanensis; assembly: GCF_003367395.1. Lineage (NCBI taxonomy): Bacteria > Pseudomonadati > Pseudomonadota > Alphaproteobacteria > Hyphomicrobiales > Xanthobacteraceae > Pseudolabrys > Pseudolabrys taiwanensis. Next base: position 5,051,467 of record NZ_CP031417.1, read on the forward strand.
GCCGCGGTTATAGGCGTCGACGAGCTGGTTGTAGTCGCGCATCAGCCGCGGCGGCGAGCCCTCGACCATCCAGCCCGCGCCCTGATTGTTCAGCATCATCCGCTCGCCGCTCGAATAGGGCACCTTGTCGCGATAGCGGCGCATGAGCTGCTTGGCGGTGGTGAGGAACGACTTGGCGTTGCTGATGAACATCGAGCCGATCTCGGCCTTGCCGCCGGCGCCGGTGAACGCCTCGGCGCCCTTCACGGTCGCTTCGTAGTCGTTCAGCGCCTGCGTGATCGCGGCGATATCCGGTTTCTCCTTGTCCTCGGCGCGCAGCACGCGCTTGGCGCCGATCATCAGCGCCTCGACGTGATAACGCGCCTGGCGGCCTTCGCTCTTCTCGATTTCGGCGAGCTGCTCCAACGCGCGTTTGTCGTTGATGGCCTCGACGCCGTCGCGCAGCTTGCGATCGGCCGCCGCGAACTGGTCCCAGGCGGCGACGAGCTGCGGATGCAGCGCCTTGCCCTTGGCCATCTTGTCGTCCTTGTAGTTCTGCTGCGTGTAGTAGTCGTCCGCGTCCTTCAATAGCGGCGCGAGCTTGCTCACCGCGTCGGCATAAGCCGACGCCGCCGCCTCGAGCTCGGCGTCGCGCGGCTCCAGCGCGTTCGCCTTCTCGACGTTCTTGGCGCAATCCGACGTGTCGTAGATCGTGTAGGTGCCGTAGATGATGCGCTCCTTGCCGGTCGGGCCGCTTTTGGCCGCCCAGCTGAAATAGCGCTCGCGCGATTGGTAGGCGCGCGCCGACAGGCAGTTGATGCAGCCGACATAGGCGTTGAGCTTTTGCGTCAGCGACGGCGTCTGGCCGTTTTGCGCGGCGGCCATGTGCGGCATCAGCGCGGCGGCGAGGCCGGCAACAGCGCCGGCGACGGCGAAGGCGCGAAGTGAGGTCATCCTATCCCCCCGAACGAAATGGCGGCGCGGCCTTGCAGCGGCCGCGATGAGGTTTGGTCGCGCGAAGGGTAGCATGGGTTCAAAGCAATTCCCCACGGTCATTGCCGGGCATAGCCCGTCCAAGACGGGCGTGAACGCCCTGATGACCCGGCAATCCATGAGGCGTCGCCCGGATGAAAGCAGTACTGGCTCATGCGTGGCCCTTCATCATGGATGCGCGGGTCAAGCCCGCGCATGACCGAGTGCGTGGATGTGTATCGGCTCATTGCGCGCCTGTGCGCAGCGGGTAGTTCACACAAAAGAAAAAGCTCCGCCGCCCCTGTTCTTTACGCGAGGCCCGGGGTGAGCCTGTCTTCTCTCGGCCTCGCAACACGCGAGGGGACGGCGCGCCGAGCGGCGCGACGGTTCGTCCGTAATGCCGCGCTCCGTTCATCACGAAACGCGGGCGCCTCCCGGCGCGCCGTGGCGGCGTCTTCCGGCGGCGGGCCGCGCTTTCAACGGAGGCCTCGACAAACGGTGAGGCACTCGGTGTCAGCGAGCTCCTCGCAGCGGGTCGTAGTGCCCGCGGGCGGGGACCGCCGCCGCTCGGGTGCGAGGAGGCGCGTTCTTCCTCCTCGGGCGCGAGCGCCGCATCCCACCCCGTCCTCGTAACGCCTCGCGACGACGCCCTTCGGTGGATGGGACGAGCTAAGAATATAATCTATAGGAATTGTGTCAAGGAGGAGTGTCAGTTTCTCGTGTAGGCTTGCGCCCGGTGAGGGTGCAGCCGCGTGGAGCGTAGCGGAACGCGGGGCTGACGATCCCGGATTACGCTCGCTTCATCCGGGTTAGGCCTTTCCCATGGTCATTGCCGGGCATAGCCCGTCGAAGACGGGCGTGAACGCCCTTATGACCCGGCAATCCATGAGGCGTTGCCCGAATGGCAACAAGGCGGCTTCACGCGCTGCGCGTCATCATGGATGACTGGGCATGACGCCGGAGCGTGGTGCGGGGCCATAGTCCACACGCGCGCCGCCGTGCTATAATTCCACTATGGCCAGACCACCTTTCCGCGATGCCCGCAGCGAAGCCGAGAAGGCTTTCAAGAAAGCCACCACCAAGCCGGCGGACCTGCCGCCGCCCGCGCCATCCGTTCCCGGCGCCAAGGAGCAGGTGACCCTGCGGCTCGACCGCGAGGTGTTGGATTTCTTCCAGGCGGATGGGCCGGGCTGGCAGGAGCGCATCAACGCGGCGCTGCGGAAGGTCGCCGGGAAGTAGCGGGCTTACGGGAGCCGTCTTTGCCTTGCGACCGGTTGGCACTTACATTGGCGGTGACCGGTGAGAAGGATGTCCGATGAAGATCAAGGTTGTCGTGCACGAGGCGGAGGAGGGCGGGTTCTGGGCTGAAGTCCCAGCTATTCCCGGCTGCGCCAGCCAAGGCGACACGATGGACGAACTCCTGAGCAACATTCAGGAGGCGATCGAAGGCTGCCTGTCGGTTGATGTTGCCGAGCCGAAGAAGGGCAGCGGCGACCGCGTTCTCGAAATCGCCGTATGAAATCCGTCTCCGGCCGCGAGTTGGCGCGCATCGTCGAGCGCCGCGGCTGGGGCTTATTGCGCGTGAACGGCAGTCATCATATCTACGGCAAGCCCGGTAGCGTCGTGCGGCTGTCGATTCCGATCCACGGCAACGCGGCGCTGAAGACGGGGCTGTTGCGGCACCTGCTGAAGCTGGCCGAGATTGACGAGCGCGAGCTGTAGCTCTGGCCGGAACATCTTCTGTGACATTTTCCAAGCCGACGGGCCGGGCCGCCGCTCACGGGAAATAGATCTCGGCCTCGAGCCAGTAGCTGAGCGCGGTGGTGACGCCGAGCGTGACCGTCAGGATGTAGGACGGCAATCGGTGGCGGCCTTGCGCGTGCCAGCGCTGCACGTGCGCGGCGAGCCACGTGCCGGCGAGCACGGCGACGATGGCGATGTCGATCCACAGCCAGGCGCCGACCGGCATGCCGCGATGCCAGGTGACGCCGGTCCAGACGATGTCGATCGCCATCAGCGTCAGCACCGCGCCGTAGAAATGCCGCCAGTGATGCGGCGCCAGCGCCCGCGACATAACGTAGAAGCAGGCCGCCTCCAGGATGTACATCGTGCCGTCGAAGATGAGATAGCGCGGGCGGAAGGCCGGCGCCGTCGCTTCGTTGAGATAGGTCAGATAGAGATACTGGCTCATGCTCTGGAAGAACGGGAAGAACACGAACAGGAACGAGAGCAGCGCCGGCAACCTGTTCCACAGCATCGGCGTGTCGTCGTGGCCGGAGACGAACATCTTCAGCGCCTCGCCGAGTGCCAGCGCGAAGATGATGGTGATCGCGCCCTGCATGAAATCGACAGTGTGCGCGACATTGCCGCTGATGTGCTGCATGCCCTCCCCCGAACGGCCTGTCCCGGCGCGCCCTTGCCCCGGGGAATGCTAGTCCGCCCGACGCGTTTTGTCAGGCCGCGCCCGGCTCATCTGAACTGCGCGCGGCAAGGCGGGCTGAGCTTGTCGACGTTGCGCTCCATGCAGGCGGTGATGCGTTTCACGTTGGGGATGAATTCGCGGCACAGCCGCATCGCATCGGCGCGGCAGGCGCGGCGCTGTTCGGCCGTGCCCTGGGACGATGCGGCGCGCGCGGCGGCGGGCACGGCGCCGGCGAGGAGCGCGGCGAGCGCGAGACAGGCGAAAACCTTGGCGACGGGGGCTGGCCGGGTCATTGGCATGCGGGGCTCATGTCCTTGCGGCGGGTCTGGCCCGCTAGCTTACGCGAATCGGCCGGGCGGGCCAGGGTGAAAGGATGGATGGGGTGGGCCATCATCCGCCGGGCGGGCGACGCGATGTATGATGGTGTGAGCCCGTGGCCCGTAGGATGGGTTGAGCGCAGCGAAACCCTTCGTGATGGGATGGAGACGAAAGCGATGGGCTTATAATTCTCTGCCCAAGCGATGAAGATATCTAACCGGATGAGAGATTTTTGAGCCTGATGCGGCGTCGGTCATTGCAATGATGCGCTCGCCCTTAAACGATCGAACTTCGCCACGCATTTCGCAGAACGCGGTAACATAAATGCCTTTCGCTCCGGCATTTATCCACTGCACGATAATATCTCTTTCGGTAACTACTCCATCGTGATCGGTATACTCTATGCGGTATCGAGGCCCCGCCATATTTGGAAACTGAATTTCGCGCAATAATAATTGCGTCGAAATCAAGCTGCTACCTGTCTCGGCTATTTCGCGGTTGGGCCTCTGGCTAGCCTTCGTGTGTTGTCGAGCTTGTCGCGCTGCAATCTGCTGGCGCGATCTGCCTCGCTGTGCTCGAGTTGGTCGAATATGATATGCCGACGCCGCAGTTGGATTGTTGTCAGTAAGCAAGGATTCTAGCTTTTCGGGATTTCCCGCGTCTTTATCGCGATTGCGCCGCTTTAGAGCAGCGAGTGCTGCAGTTGCCACGGCTCCGAAGAATTTCAACACCCACATTTAGCTTCTCAGCGTTCGCTTATAGTCTGCAAGGGCCGTAGGATGGATTGAGTATAGCGAAACCCACCGTGATGCGATGTGGGCAGAAGGCGATGGGTTTCGCAAGGGCTCAACCCATCCTGCGGGTCGCTGATCTAGCGAGGCGATGATTTTACCTTGGCCCAGAATTGCTCTTCCGCTTGCCGGAACTGCCGAGCCAAGCCGACACTTAAGTTTGAGTTGGTTGCCGCGAGCGATTTCCACCGTTTTTGGAGTTTTATCGCCTCTGCAGTCTTCGACTTCGGGTCATCACTCAAAGCCAGCTCTTTCATTTTCGAGGTTAGCTCTAGTCTTTCAAGCTCTGATGAATGTGGACTGGTTGGGGCGTTGTTTGCATTGTCATTTTGACGTGCATTAGATTTCGCGAATAATTGATCGCCAATCGATCGGAATTCATTCCAAAGTTGTGAATCCGGGTCTCCACCTCGAATTCCTTTCCACTCGGCTTGAAGACCCTTGTATTTCTCCTTCGCCGCTCTTGAATCCGGCCAACTAGGAAGGTCATTTGCTGATTTGACGAGTGCGCGCTTTAAGGATGACGCGTTGTCAAAATGCTGTCTTCGCTCCTCGGTCTGAGAGTATATTTCGTCTCCGACAGATCGGAATTCGTTCCAAAGCTGCGAGTCCGGATCGCCGCCTCTAATTTCTTTCCATTCCGCCTGTAGTTCTTTGTACTTCTCTCGGGCATCTCTTAAGTCGTAGTGTCTCAAGAGATCATTCGCAGCTTCAACTATCGAGCGCTTTTCGTCGGCGGCCGCCTCGAAGGCTGCTCGCCGATCGTCTAACCATTTACGTTTTCCTTCAAAGAAATCATCGAGCGCTTCCCGCATACGACGATGTTGATCGCCGTCTTCGTCAAATTTTCCGGGGTGTCTTATGGCGTGCCATTGATCTTTTAATTCAAGAATATCTTTCTGCGCCTCTTCCCACTCTTCCCGTGTGTCGTAATCTGATCGCGCGATACGCTCCATCTCATCGGTTACGGCTTGGCGTTCGTGCCACCTATCGTAGGCTCCGGTCATCTCTGTCTCGTTCCAATGAGAGGTAGATTGAATTATTTTTAAATAAACGCACTAGTAAATATAACAAAGGTATATATTGTAAAGTAGCCAAAGGCGGGGTGTTGCCCGCTCTTGTAGAGTGTGGGTGTGCGCATGGCCGGGCGCCAATTTACAACGCCCTATTGCTCTCCTTCACCAACCCTGCGTTCTCGTCGCGTGCTCGCCACGTTCTCTTTGTTGCCCAGCCGGCCGAGCGCGGCGCGTAAAGAAAAGGCGGGTTACGCCTTTGGCTAACCCGCCCTACGAATCGAACGATAACACGTGGATGGCCGGGACAAGCCCGGCCATGACGTAGGGAGTCTGAGCGCTGCTCCGCTCATTCCCGCGCAAGCGGGAATCCAGCACTGGGTCCCCGCTTTCGCGGGGACGAACGGAGAGGGGAGTGCGTCCTCTTACGACAACGCCCTATTGCTCTCCTTCACCAATCCCGCATTCTTGGCATGATGCTCCGCCTCCGACGACGAGGCCGTCGCCTTCGTCGCCCCGACCTTATCGGCGTCGATGTAGACCTGCTGGCCCATGGCGTTGAACTTGTCGCTCATCTCCGCCATGCCGCGCGCCGCGTCCGCCGCAGAGAGGCCCCCCAACCCCAACCCCGACCCCTCCCCGCCACTCGCGTTGCTCGCGGGGGGAGGGGAGTCGAGGCCCAGTGCGCGTTGCTCATTGTTGCCCAATGACGCCGCGTACTCGCGCACATCGGCCGTGATCTTCATCGAGCAGAACTTCGGGCCGCACATCGAGCAGAAGTGCGCCACCTTGTGCGCTTCCTTCGGCAGCGTCTCGTCGTGATATTCGCGCGCGGTGTCGGGATCGAGGCCGAGGTTGAACTGGTCCTCCCAGCGGAAGTCGAAGCGCGCGCGGCTGAGCGCGTCGTCGCGCAGTTGCGCGGCGGGGTGGCCCTTGGCGAGGTCGGCGGCGTGCGCCGCGATCTTGTAGGTGATGACGCCTTCCTTGACGTCGTCGCGGTCGGGCAGGCCGAGATGCTCCTTCGGCGTCACATAGCAGAGCATGGCGCAGCCGAACCAGCCGATCATGGCGGCGCCGATGCCGGAGGTGATGTGGTCGTAGCCCGGCGCGATGTCGGTGGTCAGCGGCCCGAGCGTGTAGAACGGCGCCTCGCCGCACTCCTTGAGCTGCTTGTCCATGTTGATCTTGATCTTGTGCATCGGCACGTGGCCGGGGCCTTCGATCATCACCTGGCAGCCTTTCTTCCAGGCGATCTGCGTCAGCTCGCCGAGCGTTTCCAGTTCGGCGAACTGCGCGCGGTCATTTGCATCCGCTTGTGAGCCGGGGCGCAAGCCGTCGCCGAGCGAGAACGACACATCATATTTGCGCATGATGTCGCAGATTTCCTCGAAGCGCTCGTAGAGGAAGCTCTCTTTGTGCCGCGACAGGCACCACTTGGCCATGATCGAGCCGCCGCGCGAGACGATGCCGGTGACGCGGTTGGCGGTCAGCGGCACGTAAGCGAGCCGCACGCCGGCGTGGATGGTGAAGTAATCGACGCCCTGTTCGCACTGCTCGATCAGCGTGTCCTTGTAGACTTCCCAGTCGAGCTTGACCGGATCGCCGTCGACCTTCTCCAGCGCCTGGTAGATCGGCACGGTGCCGATCGGCACCGGCGAGTTGCGCAGGATCCATTCGCGCGTGTTGTGGATGTTGCGGCCGGTCGACAGGTCCATCACCGTGTCGGCGCCCCAGCGGATCGCCCACACCATCTTCTCGACTTCCTCTTCGACCGAGGAGGTGACGGCCGAGTTGCCGATGTTGGCGTTGATCTTCACCAGGAAGTTGCGGCCGATGATCATCGGCTCGAGTTCGGCGTGGTTGATGTTGGACGGGATGATGGCGCGGCCGCGCGCGATCTCGTCGCGCACGAATTCCGGCGTGATGAAGGCCGGCACGTTGGCGCCGAAGCTCTCGCCGTCGGCGATCGCGGCCTGCGCGCGGTCGAGCATCTTCTTGCGGCCGAGGTTCTCGCGCTCGGCGACGTAGATCATTTCCTTGGTGACGATGCCGGCGCGGGCGAATTCGTATTGCGTGACCGGCTTGCCGTCCAAGGCGCGCCACGGCTTCGGCGTGTTGGGGAAGTTGCGCGCGAGGTGCTTGCCGGTGACATTGCCGTTATCGACCGGCTTGATCGGCCGGCCCTCATATTCCTCGACGCCGCCGCGCTCCTTCACCCATTCGATGCGCGTGCGCTTGAGGCCCTTCTCGACGTCGATGGCGACGTCGTTGTCGGTGTAGGGGCCGGTGGTGTCGTAGACCGGCAGGTTCGGCTCTTTGGCCTCGGGGGAGAGGATGATCTCGCGGATCGGCACGCGCAGGTCCGGCGCGGCCTCCGGGATGGAATAGACCTTGCGCGAGGCGGACAGGGGACCGGTGGTGACCTTCGGCGTGGCGAGATCGGCGGGGGCAACGGGCTTGTTCATGATGGTTCTCCTCGTATTCCTTGAAGGGCTATTCGCACGCTCCGCTCATTCCCGCGTAAGCGGGAATCCAGTTGTGAGTCACAACTGGGTCCCCGCTTGCGCGGGGACGAACGGAGAAATCTCGAGAGCGAGCCAGGCGCGCACGCGCGCGTCCGGATCGGTGTTCTGGGTGACGTCGGAGACGACGGCGATGGAATCGGCGCCGGCGGCATAGACGCCGGGCGCGCGTTCGAGCGTGATGCCGCCGATGGCGACCAGCGGCGTGAGACCGATGCTCTGTTTCCATTGCGCGATGCGCTCGAGCCCCTGCGGGCCGAAGCGCATCGCCTTGAGCGTCGTCGGATAGATCGGGCCGAGCGCGATGTAATCGGGATCGTGGCACATGGCGACGTCGAGCTCGGCTTCGTCATGCGTCGACAGGCCGAGCGTCAGCCCGGCCTTGCGCACCGCGTCGATGTCGGCTTCGACGAGATCTTCCTGGCCGAGATGCAGATGCTGCGCGCCGGCGTCGATCGCGGCCTGCCAGTAATCGTTGACGACGAGCTTGGCATTGCCGGCGGCGGCCAGTGCCTCGCGGATCATCGCGACGGCCTGCGCATGCGTCAGGTCCTTCGCGCGCAGCTGGATGGTGCCGACGCCGAGACCGGCGAGGCGCCTGACCCAGGCGACGCTGTCGACGACAGGATAGAAGCGATCAGGATACGGCATGCCAGAACGGGGTCCCGACGACAGGGGTTGAGGGAGACGCAAAATCGCGCGGGCCCATCAGCCCGGCTTCGTAACCGGTGCGGCCCGCGTCGACCGCAAGACGGAAGGCGCGTGCCATGGCGACCGGATCGGCGGCCTTGGCGACGGCGGTGTTGAGCAGCACGGCATCATAGCCGAGCTCGAGCGCTTCGGCGGCATGCGACGGCGCGCCGAGGCCGGCGTCGATCACCAAAGTCACGTCGGGCAGGCGCGCGCGCATCAGCTTCAGCGCGTCGCGGTTGACGATGCCGCGCGCCGAGCCGATCGGCGCCGCCCAGGGCATGATCACCTTGCAGCCGAGATCGCGCAGGCGCTGCGCCACGGTCAGGTCCTCGGTGCAATAGGGGAAGACCTCGAAGCCGTCCTTGATCAGGATGCTGGCCGCTTCGACGAGCGCGATCGGATCGGGCTGCAAGGTCTCGTCGTCGCCGATGACTTCGAGCTTGATCCACGGCGTGTCGAATAATTCGCGCGCCAGCTCGGCGGTGGTCACGGCTTCCTGCACACTGCGGCAGCCGGCGGTGTTCGGCAGCACGGCGACATCGAGCTCGCGGATCAGCTCCCAGAAATTGCTGCCGACGCGGCCGCCCGCCGTCTCGCGGCGCAGCGACACGGTGACGATCTCCGCGCCGGAGGCGCGGATCGCCGCCTGCATGATCGCCGGCGACGGATAGAGCGCCGTGCCGATCAGCATGCGGGAGGAGAATTGCTTTCCGTAGAGTTGAACCATGTCGTTACGTTCCCTATGCGCTCGCGTCATACTCCGTTCATTCCCGCGCAAGCGGGAATCCAGCGCTGACTCACAGCTGGGTCCCCGCTTTCGCGGGGACGAACGGAGTGTGGGGGACCGCAAACATCACACATGACGGTGGACTATCCTCCCTGCCTGGGCGTGATGATCTCGATCTCGTCGCCGCTGGCGAGCGCGGTTTCGGCCCAGCGCTTCTTGGGCACGACCTTGCGGTTCACGGCGATGGCGAGCTGCGTGAACTCGTATTCCATCTCGGTCAGCAGCGCGGCCACGTCGCGCGCCGCGACCTCGGTGCGCTCGCCGTTGACGATCACATGCATCGGATCACCTCGGTGTCGCTGGCCGCGCCGGCGACATGCGCGACGGTCGCTTCGGCCACCGCCGGCGCGATCAGGAAGCCGTGGCGGTAGAGGCCGTTCACGGTGATGCGGCTGTTGTCGACGGTCACGTGCGGCAGGTTGTCAGGGAAGGCGGGACGCAAGCCGGCGCCGATCTCGACGATGCGCGCTTCGGCGAAGGCCGGATGCACCGCATAGGCGGCGCTCAGCAGTTCGAGCGCCGCGCGCACGCTGACGCCCTCGTCCTCGGCTTCGATGCTGGTGGCGCCGATGAGGAAACGGTTGTCGGCGCGCGGGATGATGTAGAGCGACCAGCGCGGATGGATGAGCCGCACCGGGCGCGACAGCGCGATCTCGGCGGTTTCGATGAGGATGGTCTCGCCTTTCACCCCGCGCAAAGTCGGGCAGACATCGCGCGCCGCGATGCCGCGGCAGTCGACGACGAGACCGTCGAGATCGCGGGGGCGCGCGTCGACGCCGAAGGTGATCGGCACGCCGGCGTCGCGCAGCTTCGCGTGCAACGCCGGCAGCACGCGCCGCGGCTCGACATGGCCTTCGCCGGCAAAGAACAACGCATCGGTGAAACGTCCGGCGAGCGCGGGTTCGAGCGCCGCGATCTGCGATGCGCCGAGCCGCTCGTGGCCCGACGCTAGTCTGGCAAAGCGTTCAAAGTCGGCGCGGTCGCGGCCATGCGCGACGACCAGCGAGCCGTTGAACGGTAGGTCCGGCAGCATCTCGCGCCAGAGGTCGAGCGAACGCAAACCGAGACGCGTGATCACCGGCTCGGCCGCTTCGCTTTCGGCGTGCGGCGCCAGCATGCCGCCGGCCCAATGCGAGGTGCCGTGCGTCATTGCCGCATCGTCGCGCTCGTAGACGGCGACATCGCGGCCGGCTTTGGCAAACAGCAAAGCCTGCCAGGTACCGGCGATACCGGCGCCGATGACGTTGATCGATTGCAGTGATTGAACGTGTGCCTGAAGCATTCGTCCGTCCCTTCGCCGGCATGACCCGGATCAGGTTCAAAGGGACTCTCTCAGCCCGGAACCCGGGCACCCCTCGGAACGCCGCCAATTTAGACCCGTGCCAAACGAAGTCAATGCGGGCCGGGGCCGCCGCAGAGCTGCAATGCGGTTTGCAAATTCGGCGCCGCGCCGGAACAATACAGCCCACACAACGGCCTTACGAAGCGCAAGGAAAAGCCATGCCTCTGTTCATCTGCACCGCCTGCGGCACGCAATTCCCGGAGAGCGACAAGCCGCCGGCCGCCTGCCGCATCTGTACCGAAGAGCGGCAATACGTGCCGCCGCGCGGCCAGGGCTGGACGACGATGGACGCGCTGAAGATCGACCGCATGAACGGCTTCCGCCAATACGCGCCGGGCATCATCGGCATAGGTTCGCATCCGACCTTCGCCATCGGCCAGCGCGCGCTGCTGGTGCAGACGCCCGGCGGCAACGTGTTGTGGGACTGCATCTCGCTCTTGGATGACGCGACGGTCACGCTGGTGAAGGCGCTCGGCGGCGTTAAGGCAATGGCGATCTCGCATCCGCATTTCTACACGTCGATGGTCGACTGGGCGCGCGCCTTCGACTGCCCGGTCTATCTGCACGCAGCGGACAAGGAATGGGTGTCGCGGCCCGACAGCGTCATCCAGTATTGGGATGGCGAGTCGAAGCAATTGTGGGACGGCGTGACGCTGGTGCGTTGCGGCGGGCATTTTCCCGGCGGCACCGTGCTGCATTATGCCGGCGCGGCCGGCGGCAAGGGCATTGCCTGCGCGGGCGATATTCTGTCGATCACCACCGATCGCCTGTGGGTGTCGTTCATGCGCAGCTACCCGAACTTCATTCCGCTGTCAAAGCGCGAGGTCGAGGCGATCGGCAACGCGCTCGCGCCGTATGCCTTCGACGTTATCTACGGCCACTACTTCGATCGCGTGATCGAGAAGGACGGCAAGCAGGTGCTGGAGAAATCGGTCGCGCGCTACGTCGACGCGATCGAGGGCCGAAGGGGGTATTAGCTTTCCGGGTCTGATCTCGCTCAGCCACGCGCACTTCGTCATGCCCGGGCTTGACCCGGGCATCCATGATGAGAGTCAGCGCGGCAAAGCCGTACGTCCATCCAGTGTGGCGTTTCATCATGGATTGCCGGGTCAAGCCCGGCAATGACGGTGGAGGGGCGGTGCTGCACGGACAGCGAGGTGGGGCGGCGAGCCCATTTGTGCGGTGCTCCTTGCTGTCATCCCCGCGAAAGCGGGGATCCAGTAACCCCGGTCTATCCGCATGACGAGGACAGGGGTTACTGGATCCCAGGTCTCGTTCGCTGCGCTCACTCGCCCCGGACGACAGTGGGGGACAAAGTGCCACCCCAAGCACTTCGTCATGCCCGGGCTTGACCCGGGCATCCATGATGAGGTTCAGCGCGGCAAAGCCGTACGTCCATCCAGTGTGGCGTTTCATCATGGATTGCCGGGTCAAGCCCGGCAATGACAGCGGAGAGGCGGTGCTGCACGGACAGCGAGGTGGGGCGGCGAGCCCATGTTTGTGGGCTGCTCCTTGCTGTCATCCCCGCGGAAGCGGGGATCCAGTAACCCCGGTCTATCCGCATGACGAGGACAGGGGTTACTGGATCCCAGGTCTCGTTCGCTGCGCTCACTCGCCCGGACGACAGTGGGGGACAAAGTGCCACCCCACGCACTTCGTCATGCCCGGGCTTGACCCGGGCATCCATGATGAGAGTCAGCACGGCAAGGCCGTACGTGTATTCCGTGTTGCGCGCCGTCATGGATTGCCGGGTCAAGCCCGGCAATGACGGTGGAGGGGTCGTGCTGCGAGAAAATGTTCGTGGGGGCAGCCATTGCTGCCGTCCCCGCGAAAGCGGGGATCCAGTAACCCGGGTCTATCCGCATGACGAGGACAGGGGTTACTGAATCCCGGGTCTCGTTCGCTGCGCTCACTCGCCCGGGATGATTGCTGAAACAAAAATGGCCGGGACTAAGCCCGGTCATTTGCGTATGCGATGCAGTGAGCCCGATGCTTATTCGTCGTCCTCGTCCTTGTCGTGTTTGCCACCGAGCTGCTTGAGCTTGGCGAACACGGCCGACACGTCGAGATCGTCGCTCTTCTTCTCCGGCTCGGCCGGCGTGACGATTTCGGATTCCTTGCGCGTGGTCTCGGAGGCGGGCAGCAAAGTCGCGCCGGTGTCGCCGAGCTGCGGCTTCTCTTTGTTGGCGCGCGAGACTTCGAGGTCGAGATCGATCTGCGAGCAAAGGCCGAGCGTCACCGGATCCATCGGCGACAGGTTGGCCGAATTCCAGTGCGTGCGGTCGCGGATCGAGGCGATCGTCGACTTGGTGGTGCCGACGAGCCGCATGATCGCGGAATCCTTCAATTCGGGATGGTTGCGCACCAGCCAGAGGATCGCATTCGGACGGTCCTGGCGGCGCGACACCGGCGTGTAGCGCGGGCCTTTCTTGCCGCGCTCGGGGGTGTGGACCGCGACCTTCGGCGGGGTCAGCGCCAGGCGGATCGCCGGATTGGCCTCGGCCGCCGCGATCTGCTCGCGGGTGAGCTGGCCGGTCGTGATCGGGTCGAGGCCCTTGATGCCCTGCGCGGCGTCGCCGTCGGCGATTGCCTTCACCTCCAGGGGGTGAAGCTTGCAGAAGTCCGCGATCTGGTCGAACGACAGCGCGGTGTTGTCCAGAAGCCAGACGGCGGTCGCCTTCGGCATCAGGGGGGCTGCGGTCGCCATGGGCAAAATCTCCTCTATGCTTCGCCCGCCCTCGCGGACGAAGCTCTTGGATCATCGACGATGATCGGAAAGTAGGCGGAATATAAGGGGTGCCCCCCGGGCACGCAACCGTCCCGGCTTGACACGGGAGGCCGACGCGTCCCATGTCGGGGCGCAAATCCGTGCAAATGCGAAGGTTTCGAGGAACCTGATGGCCCCAGGCCAGACCAAGCCCCCCCTGAAGGTTTTGCTGTGCTCGCCGCGCGGGTTCTGCGCCGGCGTGGTGCGCGCCATCGAGTCGGTCGAGCGGGCTCTGGACCGCTACGGAGCGCCGGTCTACGTGCGCCACGAGATCGTCCACAATCGTTACGTGGTCGACAGCCTGCGCGCCAAGGGTGCCATTTTCGTCGAGGAGCTCAACGAGGTGCCCGATAACGGGGCGCCGGTCATCTTTTCCGCCCACGGCGTGCCCCGCGCGGTACCCGAAGAGGCCGGCCGGCGGAACATGCTGGCGCTCGACGCCACCTGTCCGCTGGTGACCAAGGTCCACCGCGAGGCCGAGATCCACCACAAGCGCGGCCGTGAGATCGTGCTCATCGGCCATGCCGGGCACCCGGAAGTGGTGGGTACCATGGGGCAGCTGCCGGCCGGCGCCATCACGCTGGTCGAGGACATCGCCGACGTCGACAGCTTCGTGCCGCGCGACGAGAACAACCTTGCTTTCGTGACGCAGACGACGCTCTCGGTCGCCGACACGGCGACCATGGTGGAGCGCCTGAAGTCGCGCTTTCCGAACATCGTCGGTCCGCACAAGGAAGACATCTGCTACGCCACCACCAACCGGCAGGAAGCCGTGCTGCGCGTCGCGCCGCAGGTCGATGCGATGGTCGTGGTCGGCTCGCCGAATTCGTCCAACTCGCAGCGGCTCAAGGAAGTCGCCATGCGCGCCGGCTGTTCGAAGGCGTCGCTGGTCGACCGCGCGAGCCAGATCGATTGGAATATCTACGGCAATATCACTTCGCTCGGCGTCACCGCCGGCGCGTCGGCGCCGGAAGTGCTGGTCGAGGAAATCCTCGATGCGTTCGCCGAGCGCTATGAATTGCGGGTCGAGACGGTGTCCGCCGCCGTGGAAGACATGTTCTTCCCTCTGCCCCGCGCGCTGCGGGAGACCGAGGCGGCGGAGTAGTTCCGCATGGCCGTCTATACCGACGTCACGGCGGAAGAACTCTCCCGCTTCCTCGCAGGCTATGCCATCGGCGAACTGCTCTCCTACAAGGGCATCGCCGAAGGCGTCGAGAATTCGAACTTCCTCGTTCACACCTCGACCGGCAACTTCATCCTCACGCTCTATGAGAAGCGCGTCGCCGAAGGCGATCTGCCGTTCTTTCTCGGGCTGATGGAGCACCTGGCGGCGCGCGGGCTCAATTGTCCGCAGCCGGTGAAGAACAAGGACGGCGGCATCCTCGGCCGCGTCGCCGGGCGGCCGGCCGCCATGGTCACATTCCTCGAAGGCATGTGGCATCGCAAGCCGACGGCGGTGCATTGTGCCGGCGTCGGCGAGGCGCTCGCCAACCTGCATCTCGACGGCGCCGACTTTCCGATGA
Organism: Pseudolabrys taiwanensis; assembly: GCF_003367395.1. Taxonomy (NCBI): domain Bacteria; kingdom Pseudomonadati; phylum Pseudomonadota; class Alphaproteobacteria; order Hyphomicrobiales; family Xanthobacteraceae; genus Pseudolabrys; species Pseudolabrys taiwanensis. The sequence goes on from NZ_CP031417.1 coordinate 5,066,596, forward strand.
CGCGGCCGAATGCGTTGTCGGTGAATGCGTGGCGTCCTTTGTTCGAACATGCCGGCGCGCGTGGCGACAGCGTGCGTCCCGGCCTGTGCAACGAGATCGTTGCCGAACTCGACGTGCTGGAGACGTCCTGGCCGCGCGGATTGCCGCAAGGCGTCATCCACGCCGATCTGTTTCCCGACAACGTGTTCTTCCTCGGCGATACGTTGTCGGGGCTGATCGACTTCTATTTCGCCTGCACCGACACGCTCGCTTATGACGTCGCCATCTGCCTCAATGCCTGGTGCTTCGAGCCGGATCATTCCTACAACGTCACCAAGGGGCGCGCGCTGCTCGGCGGCTATAACAAGGTGCGCCCGCTCGATGCCGGCGAGCGTGAGGCCTTGCCGATGCTCTGCCGCGGCGCGGCGATGCGTTTTCTGCTGACGCGGCTGGTCGATTGGCTCGCGGTGCCGGAAGGCGCGCTGGTGAAGCCCAAGGACCCACTCGAATATCACCGCAAGCTGCGCTTTCATCAGACGGTGAAGAGCGCGGCGGATTACGGGCTATGACCGATCAGCACGTCACCATCTACACCGACGGCGCCTGCTCCGGGAATCCGGGGCCCGGCGGCTGGGGCGCGATCCTCACTTTCGGCGACCATGAGAAAGAGCTCATGGGGGGCGAGGAGCACACCACCAACAACCGCATGGAGCTGATGGCCGCGATCTCGGCGCTGGAAGCGCTGAAGCGGCCATGCGTCGCCGACATCCACACCGACAGCCAATATCTGCGCAACGGCATCATGAGCTGGATCCACTCATGGAAGCGCAACGGCTGGCGCACCGCCGACAAGAAGCCGGTGAAGAACGTGGATCTGTGGCAGCGGCTCGACGCGGCACTGCATCATCACACGGTGCACTGGCACTGGGTGAAGGGCCATGCCGGCCACCCGATGAACGAGCGTGCTGATGAATTGGCGCGCAACGGCCTGATCGCGGCGCGTGCCGGCGCCAAAGGTGCGATGAGTAAGTCTTCGTAGGCCTGTGAGCCAAAAGCCTCCATCCGCGTCATGCCCCGCGAAAGCGGGGCATCCAGTAAACGCCGATGTCTCGGTTGAATTCAAAGCGCCGTGAATACTGGATCGCCCGCTTTCGCGGGCGATGACAGCTTGCGGGGTGGCGCGGGCGCCAAAGGCGCGATGAGTAAGTAATTAATCGGCCGAAAATTCAGCCTCGACCCGTCATCCTGAGGTGCGAGCGAAGCGAGCCTCGAAGGATGAGCGGCCACCGCAAGTCGGCTGCAGCCGACTTGTGTCAGTTTATCTTGCCGATCTCGGGCAGGCCCGAGATCGGTGGCCGTCGCCCTTCGAGGCTCGGCGCAAGCGCGCCGAGCACCTCAGGGTGACGGAGAGAGGTTGTGCGAGACCCTTACAGTTGCCCGAGCAGCGCCTGGCCGCCGGAGATCTCGCACTTGCCCGGCGCTTCTTCGAGGTTGAGCTGCTTCACCACGCCGTCTTCGACCAGCATCGAATAACGCTTCGAACGGATGCCGAGGCCGCCGCCCGACGCATCGAGATCCATGCCGATCGCCTTGGCGAAGTCGGCGCTACCGTCGGCGAGAAACTCGATCTTGCCGTCGCCGCCGGTGGCCTTGGCCCAGGCCTTCATCACGAACGGATCGTTGACCGCCGTTACCGCGATGGTGTCGACGCCCTTCGCCTTGAAGGCATCGAGGTTGTTGAGGAAGCTCGGCATGTGCAGGTTGCTGCAGGTCGGCGTGAAGGCGCCGGGCACCGCGAACAGCGCCACCTTCTTGCCCTTGAACACCTCGTCGGTGGTCTTGGGGGCCGGACCTTGATCGGTCATCACGCGGAATTTCGTTTCGGGCAGGCGATCACCAACCTTGATGGTCATGGCGTCCTCGTCTTGTGTGGAAATTATTACGTCGTTCTCCCGGGAGCGGTAATTACGCTCTCCGGCGGCGTTAGTCGAGACGGGTCGTGACTTCGTAGGCGCGCTCGCCTTTCACCACGGTGAAGGTCAAGTCGAACGGACCTTTGGGGTCGACGCCCGACGGCAGTCCATCAAGCGCGAACGAGAACTGCTGGCGTCCGGCCGGCGCGCCCGGCGCCGGCTGCGGAATGGGCAGCGCCCATTCCGGCGTCGGGCCTTCGGCGAAGATCTGCACCGGCCCGCCATCCGGCGGCGCCAGTTCGACCATGACCAGCGGTTTGGCGCCGCCGTCGACGCGGCGGGCGGTGAGGCTGAGATCGGCGGCGGCGACTTTCTTCGGCACGCGTGCTTCGGCGGCCTGCAAGGCGCTGTCTTGCGCACTGTCGCCGGCGCTCAGCGTCACCTCGGCATTGCCTTCGGCCGGCACGCACAGCTTTTCGCAGACCGCGTAATCGACTTTGACGCGCAAGGTCGCGGGCTTGCCCGGGTCCTTCGGCGTTACCGCGACCGGGAAGATCACACTATCCGAGTAGCCGAGCGATTGTCCGCCGCTGTCGCTGTGCACCTGTGGCGCGGGATACAGCACCTTGGCGACTTTCACGTTGGTCGAGCCGGCGAAGTCGAACCGCGGCGGCACGCCGGCGTCGCCCGGGTAGCGCCAATAAGTGTGCCAGCCCGGCTTCATCTTGATCTCGATGCCGGCGCGCAGCTGCGGCACATCCTTTGCATTTCGACCGGCGATGAGCCGCATCGCCGACCGTGTGTCTTCGCTCCACGTCGAGGCGTCGCCGGCGCGTGCGTTGCCGACGGATGCCGCGACGCCGCAGGCCGCAAGGAGAATTGGAATAATTTGCCGCATATTGTGCATGGCCGCCCGCTCTAATGGGAAATGGACGGCCCGGCCATTGAATTCATCGTGAGGAGCGCCGGCCCGATGGTAATCAGGGCAGCCATTTCGCCACAATTCGCCTCGAATATGACGGTCGGCGCCGTGAACTCCGGCGCGCGTGGTTCGTTTGCAAAGGCGGGGTGATCGGGTAACCTTTTGCCATGAAGATGACGCGCAATTCGACTGAAGAACCTTCCGCCCGCGGCTATCTCGACGGGCAGATGTTGATCGCCATGCCGGCCATGGCCGACGAGCGTTTTTCGCGCTCGGTGATCTATGTGTGTGCGCATTCGACCGAAGGCGCCATGGGCATCGTCATCAATCAGCCGGCGCAGAACATCAAATTTCCCGATCTTCTGGTTCAGCTCGAGGTGATCCCGGCGAGCGAACGCATCCAATTGCCGAACCAGGCCGAGACGGTGAAGGTGCTCAAAGGCGGGCCGGTCGAGACCGGGCGGGGCTTCGTGCTGCACTCGGCCGACTTCTTCATCGAGAACTCGACGTTGCCGATCGACGACGGCATCTGCCTCACCGCGACGCTCGACATCCTCAAGGCGATCGCGCGCGGCAACGGGCCGCACAATGCGATCCTCGCGCTCGGCTATGCCGGCTGGGCGCCGGGTCAGCTCGAGCAGGAGATTCAGCAGAACGGCTGGCTGCATTGCCCCGCCGACAGCGATCTCATCTTCGGCACCGACATCGAGCACAAATACGAGCGCGCGCTGCGCAAGATCGGCATCGATCTCGCCATGCTCTCGAACGAAGCCGGCCACGCGTAGCCGTGCACGGTCATTGCCGGGCATATCCCGTCGACGACGGGCGTAAGCGCCTTATGACCTGAAATCTATGATGATGCGCCCGGCGGAAATCGGTACAAGCATCCGCTTGGCACCGCATCATGGATGCGCGGGTCATCCCTCTCCGTCACCCTGAGGCGCTCGGCGCACTTGCGCCGAGCCTCGAAGGGCGACGGCCGATCATCCTTCGAGGCTCGCTGCGCTCGGACCTCAGGATGACGGATCGAGGCTGTCATCGCCCGCGCCAACGGGCGGTGCAGTATTCATGGCGTATCGATTGCACCGAGGTGCTGGTTTTTACCGGATGCCCCGCTTTCGCGGGGCATCACCGGCCGCGGAGCGATCGCTCAGCCGAACCTTGCCCGGTCGTGCGGCGCCGAGAAGTCGAGCTGCGGGCCGACGGGCACGATGCCGGTCGGGTTCACCTGCCGCTGGCTGAAGTAGTAATGGCGCTTGATCTGTTCGAGGCTGACCGTTTCGGCGATGCCCGGCACCTGGTAGAGATCGCGCACGTAGTTCGACAGGTTCGGATACTCGTAGATGTGCCGCCAGTTGCATTTGAAGTGTGAGTAGTACACGGCATCGAAACGGATCAGCGTGCAGAACAGCCGCCAGTCAGCCTCGGTGACGGCGCCGCCGGCGAGATAACGCTGGTTCGACAGGATCTGCTCGATCTCGTCCAGCGTGTCGAACAGGTTGCGGAAGGCCTCTTCATAAGCTGTCTGCGAGGTGGCGAAGCCCGCGCGATAAACGCCGTTATTGATATTCGGGTAAATGAGGTCGTTGAGCTTTTCGATCTCGGTGCGCAAGTTTTGCGGATAGTAGTCCGTATGCACGTTGGTGTGGGCGTCGAACGCCGTATTCAACATGCGGATGATCTCGGACGACTCGTTGTTGACGATCGTCTTCTTCTGTTTGTCCCACAGCACCGGCACGGTGACACGGCCCGTGTATTTCGGTTCGGCGAGCACGTAGATCTCCGACAGCTTGCTCGTGCCATTGAGCGTGTCGCCGGTCGAGCCCTCGTCGGTGTTGAAGGTCCAGCCGTCCTGCAACATGTCGGGCGAGACGACCGACATCGAGACGAGGTTCTCGAGCCCCTTCAGCTTGCGGAAGATGATCGTGCGGTGCGCCCAGGGGCAGGAGAGGGCGACGTAAAGGTGATAGCGCCCGGGTTCGGCCTTGAACCCCGCCTCGCCGGTCGGGCCGGCGCCGCCGTCGGCGGTCACCCAGTTGCGGAAGTGAGTCGCGGGACGGATGAACTGGCCGTCCTTGGTGCGCGGCGCCTCTTGCTGCCAGACGCCGTCGACGAGAAGTCCCATGGGCATATTCTCCGGTGTTTCCACCGACCATTTAAGCCGCCCGTGCGTCCGGCGCCACCGGCGATGGACCGGACCCGGCCCAGATGCTAATCGGCAGGCTGGAACTCCGGGGATACCCAAAGAGAAATGAGCGAACTGGCGCTGACCATCCTGTCCGAGACGGCCGACGACGCCCAGGCGATCGAGCGGCTGCACGAGCGCACTTTCGGGCCCGGCCGCTATGCCCGCACGGCCTTCCGCATCCGCGAGGGCCGCAGCCACGCGCTCGACCTCTCGTTCACGGCGCGCATCGGCACGCTGCTGGTCGGCTCGGTGCGGCTGACGCCGATCTGCATCGGCGACACGCCGGCGCTGTTGCTCGGGCCGCTGACGGTCGAGCCGCCGTTCCGGTCGCGCGGCATTGGCCGCACGCTCATCGAGCGCGCCTTGAGGGACGCCAAGGCCAAGGGTCACAAGCTGGTCGTGCTGGTCGGCGACGAGCCGTTCTACGGCAAGATCGGCTTCAAGCGCGTGCCCAAGGGACAGATGAAGATGCCGGGGCCCGTCGATCCGGGCCGGCTGCTGGTCAACGAGCTCGTGCCCGGCGCCGCCGAAGGCGTCAAAGGTCTCATCCGGCCGGACTGGGAAGACTCGGTCCCGTCATCCTGAGGTGCCCGCCGTGGGCGGCCGCGAAGGATGAACGGCCAAGGAGTCCGTGCCCGTCATCTTTCGAGGCTCGCGCGTTGCACTCGCACCTCAGGATGACGGATTGAGATTGGCGCGTATACGCCTCGGCGATCAGACGCAGAGGATGTTCTCCTCGAAGCCGAGCGTTTCCTTGTCGATCGGCTTGAGGTTTGTGGCGTCGAGGCACCGATAGCCGACGCGTTCGAGCCGCGCGATGATGGCGGCGCCGTCGAGCGGCTGCTCCCGCGCGCGATCGGTCAATATCTCGCACAGGATCGGCACCTTGCGGCCGGGCTTTTCCAGCGTCTTGCGCATGCCGTCGAACACCGCGGCTTCGAAGCCCTCGACGTCGATCTTGATCAGGCCGACGCGATCGAGGTTCAGGTTCTGGCGCGCCACGTAATCGTCGAAGCGGATCACCTCCACGGTGATGTTCTCGGTCAAGGCCTTGGCGTGATCGAGGAAGCCAGGTGCGAGCGAGCTCGAGCCGATATTGGTGTTGTAGTTCTCGAAGTTCTCGCGCCGCGGCGGCACGACCGCCATCGGCAATTGCGCCGGCTCGGCGCCGCAGGCCACCGGATTGGCAAAGACGCGGAAGTCCGGATTGAGCTCGGCCAGCCGCCGCACGAAGGCGTAATAATGCGGCACCGGCTCGAAGGCATGCACTTCGCCGCGGATACCGATGCGCGACAGCGCATAGGCCGACCAGTAGCCGCAATTGGCCCCGATATCGACGAAGATGTCGCCCGGATTGAGATGACGGTCGAAGATCCGCTCCAGGAACATCTCGTGCGTATGGAAATAATACTTCCGCATCAAACGATGCGTATCCATGTCGATCTCGTACTTCACCGAGCGGAAGTTCGTCGCGACCAATCCCGCGGGCGGCGCCGAGAAGCGTTCGACCAAGCGGCGGCGGACCATGTCGGGGAACTTTATCGGATCGCTGGCCGCGTATTTGCCGAAAAAGCGGGCGCTCTTGGACGCAAACATGGATCGACCTCGCTACAGGGGGACCGGAGCGGACGACGATGAGGTGGAAGCTGTCGACAAAGAGTGCGCAGGACTGCGAACCATTTTGATGCGCATCGGAACCATTTCCACACTGCGCGTTTTAACGCGCCATGCGGATATTCGTTCCTCGCAGCAGAGGTGAATGCCGGTCGCCGGTCATTATCGCGACGAGCGCGCGGTTAAAGCCTAGCGGCCTTCGCGCGCCCATGTCAGCGCCAGCGCACCGACCATCAGCAACAAGCCGATCAGGCCGCTGAACACCGGCAGGACGCCGATGCCGCGCACGACCGAGACGTCGCGCATGCGCAAGCCGATCCAGTCCTCGCCCTTGAACGTTGAACTCGAGCGCACTGGCACGATGCGCGGCACGGTGAGGCCGCTGCCTTCGTCGAGACGGCGCGCGTCGCCGCCGGTCGCGGCGGCGAGCTTGCCGAGCACGTCGGTGGTCGAGGTGACTTCCTGGAATTCGCGCGGATTGGCGGGACCGACATTGACCAGCGCGGTCAGCTTGCCGTCGGTCGCGCGCCACAGGCCGAGTTCGTTGGCGGTGACGGTCGAGCGCCAGACGCCGGGCTCGGCGGAGGTGAGCTGCAAGGTGCGCTTCTGTCCGGTCGGCGAGGTCAGCGTTACGTCGCTCACCTGATCGGCCATGGTCTGCCGCTGCACGGTGATGTCGCGGCCCTGCACCAGCAAGCGCAGCGCTTCTTCTTCCAGGTCGGGCTGCTTCATCAGCCAGTGCGACAGGCGCCGCAACAGATCGAGATGCGGCCCGCCGCCCTCATAGCCGCGCGCCCACAACCAGATGTGATCCGACAGCAGCAGCGCCACGCGGCCTTCGCCCTCGCGCGCGAGCACGAGCAGCGGCTTGCCGTCCGGTCCCTGCATCACCGGCGTGCCGGTGGTGCGGCGTGTGTCCACGAGGCGGAACCAGCGGCTCCAATGCGGTGGGTTGGTGTCGGAGCCTTCGAGCGCGCGCGTCACCGGATGACGCTGGCCGGCCTGCGTCAGCTGCGCGAAGAACGGCTGCTCGGTGACGTCGCCGGACGGTTCGGCCGGCAGGATGACGTCGAGCGGCGTGCGCCACAGACTCGTCGGGCTGGCGTAATCGGGACCGGCGGCGATCAACACCGCGCCGCCGTCGCGCACGAAGCGGGCGATGTTGTCGAAATAGATCATCGGCAGCACGCCCTGACGCGCGTAGCGGTCGAAGATGATGAGCTGGAATTCCGAGATCTTCTGCTGGAACAGCTCGCGCGTCGGGAAGGCGATCAGCGACAATTCGTTGATCGGCGTGCCGTCCTGCTTCTCCGGCGGCCTCAGAATCGTGAAGTGCACGAGATCGACCGAGGCATCCGACTTGAGCAGGTTGCGCCAGGTGCGTTCGCCGACATGCGGCTCGCCCGACACCAGCAGCACGCGCAGCTTGTCGCGCACGCCGTCAATCGAGACGACCGCGCGGTTGTTCACGTCGGTCAACTCGTTGGGAATGGTGGAGGCTTCGATCTCGACGATGTTCTGCCCGGCGTGCGGAATCGGTACGTTGATTTTGGTCTCGGTGCCGACCGGCACCGTGCGCTGTTCCAGCACTTCGCCGTCGCGGCGGATGGTCACCTGCGCGCTGCCGACGCGCGCGCCCTGGTCGTCGACGCGGAAGCCGACGGTCTGCGCCTGCCCGACGATGCCGAAGCGGGGCGTTTGCGTCAGCACGACGCGGCGGTCGATCTCGTCTTTGTGGCCGGTGATCAGCGCGTGCAATGGCGCGGCAAAGCCAAGCGCGGCGACGTCGGCCGGCACGTCGTGCACGCGGCCGTCGGTGATCATGATCGCGCCGGCGATGCGGTCGGGCGGCACGTCGGCGAGCGTCGAGGACAGCGCGGAGAACAACCGCGTGCCGTCGTTTTCGCCATCGGCCTGCGCGGCTTCCGCGACGCGCACTTCCAGGCCGGGAATAGCTTTCAGCCGTTCGGTCACCGTGGCGCGCGCGGCTTCCGCCTGCTGGTTGCGGTCGCCGAAATCCTGGCTCGGACTCTTGTCGATGATGACGGCGGCGACGGAGGGAATGGGGTCGCGGTCTTCGCGCGTCAGCGATGGGTTGGCGAGCGCCAGCACGAACAGCGCCATCGCCACGGTGCGCATGAGCGCGCCGCGGCTGCGCGCGATCAGCAGCAGCGCCGAGATGACGATGGCGACGCCGAACGCGACCCACACCACATAGGCGGGCACCAAGGGCGCGAATGAGATGCCGAGGTTCATGCTTTATGGCCTCTGTCGTCCCGGGCGAGCGAGCGGAGCGAGAAAGACCCGGGACCCATACGCCGCAGTCTCTCGATAGGCTGCGGCGTATGGGTCCCCGCTTTCGCGGGGACGACAAAAATGGTGCGCCGCTTCGTCATCGTCATTTACTGCCCCAGCCGCTCGAGCAGGGCGGGGATGTGCACCTGATCGGCCTTGTAGTTGCCGGTCAGCGCGTACATCACGATGTTGACGCCGGCGCGGAAGGCGAATTCGCGCTGGCGCGGTTCGCCCGGCACCAGAGGCAGCATCGGTTGTCCGTCCGGGCGCATCGCCCAGGCGCCGGCGAGATCGTTCGACGTGATCAATATCGACGACACGCCGTCGCCCCCGCGTGCCGGCCGCTTGCCGCCGCTGTCCTCGTCGTTATCGGCCGCCGTCGCCTCGACCCAGAGCTGGCCCTCGGTGAAACGGCCGGGGAAGTCGCGCAGCAGGAAGAACGTCTTGGTCAGCACGTGATCGCGCGGGATCGGCTCGAGCTCGGGTATGTCGAGCGACGACAGAATGGTGCGCAACGCGACCATGCCGGGCCCCTGCATCGGCGAGCCGGGGGGCGCATCGACGGCGTCGCGCGTGTCGAACAGCACGGTGCCGCCGTTCTTCATGAAGGTGTCGACCTTCTCCAGCGCCGCTTGCGACGGCTTGGCCGCGCCCGGCACCACTGGCCAATAGATCACCGGGAAGAAGGCGAGTTCGTCGCGCGCCGGATCGACGCCCATCGGCTCGCCGGCTTCGAGCGCGGTGCGCTGCGCGAGGAACAGCGTCAGGCTTTGCAGGCCCGCCTTGCTGATCTCGTCGACCGACGCGTCGCCGGTGACAATGTAAGCAAGATGCGTCTGCAACGTCGCCTTCATGGCGAAGTCGCGCTGTTGCTGCGTCAGTGGCGGGATCTGCTGTTGCTGTTGCGTCGGTGTCGGTTGCGGCGGTGCTGGCTGCGCGCGCGCCGCGCCCTGCCAGCTGAGAGCGGCAAGGAGCGCGGCGATGGTCAGCGCAGCGGTGGCGCTGCGGCGCCGGCGCATGGCGCCGAGGCCGCCGCCCATCATGATCACGATCAGCGCGTCGATCAGCAGCATGATCAAGGCGGCGATGAACATCGGGCCGCGCAGATCCACCGGCTCGCCTTGGCGATAGACGTCGACGCGCGCGCCGAGCGAGGACACATCGAGCGGCATCGGCCGGTCGGCCGGCCCGAGCGTGTTCACCGCAACGAGCCCTTCCGGCGGGCCGTAGAAGCCGGGCGGATGATCGAAGGTCGCGTGGCTGTTGAAGTTGGTCGGGATTGGCCGCGCGGTCGGCGGCGGCGGCGCGAAGGCGCCGAAGCCGTCGAGAATGCGCGTCGGCGGCACGGCGGGCACCGCGCGCGTGCCGGTGGTGCTGGTCGCGGCGGTGTCGTTGCTCGGCGTCGCGCCAGCGAGCGTGACGATGCGGCGGAGCATATCGACGAAGGTGCCCGACAGCGGCAGGTCTGACCAGCGCGTGTCGGCAGTGACATGGAACAGCACGATCAACCCCTTGCCGCGGCGCTGCGCGGTGACGAGCGGCGTACCGTCGGCAAGCGTCGCCCAGGTACGGTCGGATAACGTTGCATCGGGCTCGGCGAGTACCTGACGCGTGACGGTGACATCCTTCGGCACCGGCATGCCGTTGAACGGGCCATCGCGCGAGAACGCGGCGAGCGGCTGCGGCTTGTCCCAGCTCAACGAGCCGCCGAGGATGCGGCCACCGCGGCGCAGACGCACCGGTACGAGATTATCGTCGGAGGCGGCAAGGCGCGGCCCGGCGAAGCGCACCAGCACGCCGCCGTCTTCGACCCATTTGTTCAGCGGCTCGAGCGACTCCGCGACATTGCCGACGTCGGCAAGGATCATCATTGGCAGGCGCTGATCGAGGAAGCGCTGCACGGCCTCGGCCGGCGCCACGCCTTCGGCGAGCCGCACATCGGCGAACGGATTGAGCGCGCGCGAAAGATAATAGCTGGCGCCGAGCAGCGGCTGCGAGCGGTCGGAGGTCGAGCCGGAGACCACGCCGATGGTGCGGCGGCGCCAGCGCTTGTCGAGCAGTTGCACGGCGCCGGCCGAGCGTTCGCTGACGATCTCCAGGCGCGCCACGTCGTTGCGGATTTCGACCGGCAGATCGATCTTGGCTTCGGTCTCGCGCTCGCCGGCCTTGAACGAGAACGGCGCTTCGCCGAGCGGCAGGCCCTTCAGATCGATGGCGTTGACGAGACCGTTGTCGCCGCTGCTCCCGTCGGCGCGCAGCACCTTCACCGTCAGCGCGCCGGCCGCATTGTCGGCGGCGGCGAGCGCGCGTGCCGGCGCGATGCCGCCTTGCACGATGGTCAGCGGGTGATCGCCGATGATCTGCTTCAAGCCCGCAACGAAGGCTTCGCCCTTGCCGAGATCGACGCCGTCGGAGAGCCAGACGAGCTCGACGTTGGGCGAGTTCTTCAGGAAGCGGTCGATGATCGGCAGCGCTTCGGCACGATCGACGGCGTAAGGCTTCGGCTTGATCTGCTTGATCTGCACGCGCGCGGCGCCGGCCACCTGCAGCGAGATATCGCGCGCGGTCTCGGACAGCGGCAACACCGCGACGCCGCGGTCGTTGGCTTCGGCTCGCGCGATCATCTCGTCGGCGGTACGCAGACGCTGATCCCACGACGCCGCGGCCGACCAGCCGTCATCGAGCAGGATCAACAACGGCGCGTTGCGCGTCGCCGAGCCGACCGGCGGATTCCACAGCGGTCCGGCGGCCGCGAAGATGACGAGCGCGGCGAGCAGCAGACGCAGAAGGGTGAGCCACCAAGGCGTGCGCGCGGGGGTCTCTTCCTTCGGCGAAATCTCGAACAGCAGCCGCGTCGGCGGGAAGTTGACGCGGCGCGGGCGCGGCGGCACCAGCCGCAGCAGCCACCATAGCAGCGGCAGGCTGGCGAGTCCGAGCAGGACCAACGGTTGAGCGAAGGCGAGCGGTAAGGACGGGATCATGACGGCGCTTCCGCCCCCGTGCGCGCGGGCTGACGGCTTTGGACGACGGCATGCGCGCCAGCGCCCATGCGCGCATGCAGCGCGAACAACAGCTCGGTCGGGCCGCGATCGGTGTGATGGACGATGAAGCTCCAGCCAAACTGTTCGCATTCCGCGCGCAGCGCGGCGCGGTGGTTGGCGACGAGCGTTTGATAGTCCTGACGCCAGGTCTCGGCGCGGCCGGCGGTGACGCTGCCGAGCCCTTCGGATTCGACGAACTCGACGCGGCCGGAATAGGGGAAGCTCTCTTCGGCCGGATCGCAAACCTGCACGACGTGGCCGCGCGCGCCATTTGCAGCGAGCTGGCCGATAGTGCGGCGGAAGTCGGCGATCGGCGACCAGAGATCGGAGAACAACAGCACTTCGGAGAACGGCGCCGGCGCGAAGTTCGGCGGCAGGCTCGGCCGTTCGTTGTTATCGTGAACGATGCTCTGCGCCATCTTCTCGATGACGTTGCGATTGGCGGTGGGCCGCATCAACTGCGGAATGCCGACGCGTTCGCCGCCCTGCACCAGCACTTCCGCCAGCGCGAAGCAAACGACCAGGGTGCGGTCGAGCTTGGTCCACTCCGTCAGATCGGAGGCGAAGTCCATCGACGGCGAGCGATCGGGCCAGATCCAGATCGTGTGCGACGCTTCCCACTCGCGCTCGCGCACATAGAGATGCTCGTCACGCGCGGAGCGGCGCCAATCGACAGCGCTCGCCGGTTCGCCGCTGACGAAGCGCCGGTATTGCCAAAAGTTCTCGCCCGAGCCCGCGCGCCGGCGGCCGTGCAGGCCGTGAATGACGGTGGATGCGACGCGCCGCGCTTCCAGGATGAGCCGCGGCACGCGCGCGGCGAGCTTGCGGCTCTTGCCGATCGCGGCCTGGACTGCCTGATCTTCGGTGTCGTTCCGTGCGGAATCGGCCATTCGTTATCCGACGCGCCGCTTGAGCTGCGCAATGACATTGCCGATCGTTTCGCCTTCGGCGCGCGCGGCGAAGGTCAGCGCCATGCGGTGCTTGAGCACGGGCTCGGCCAGTTCGACGACGTCATCGACGGATGGCGCGAGGCGTCCGTCGAGCAGCGCGCGGGCGCGCACGGCCAGCATCAAAGACTGGCTGGCGCGCGGGCCGGGGCCCCAGGCGATCAGCTTGCCGAGATTACCGGCCTCATCGCCGGGACGCGCCGAACGCACGAGTTGAAGGATCGCTTCGACCACCGTCTCACCGACCGGCAGACGGCGCACGAGACGTTGCGCGGAGAGCAGATCCTCCGCGGTCATCGCCGCCTTGGCGCGGGCTTCCTCGGCGCCTGTCGTATCGAACAGGATTTTGCGCTCGGCCTCGAGGCTCGGATAATCGACGTCGATCTCCATCAGGAAGCGGTCGAGCTGCGCTTCGGGCAGCGGGTAGGTGCCTTCCTGCTCCAGCGGGTTCTGCGTCGCCAGAACGTGGAAAGGCTTTGGCAGATCGTGGCGTGCGCCGGCCACCGTCACATGCTGCTCCTGCATCGCCTGCAGCAACGCGGATTGCGTGCGCGGCGAAGCACGGTTGATTTCGTCGGCCATCAGCAATTGCGCGAACACCGGACCGGGGATGAAGCGGAACGAGCGGCGGCCGCCCTGACCCTCTTCGAGCACCTCGGTACCGAGAATGTCGGACGGCATCAGGTCCGGGGTGAACTGCACGCGGCGGGCATCCAACCCGAGCGCCGTGCCCATGGTTTCGACGAGCTTGGTCTTGGCGAGGCCGGGGACGCCGACGAGCAGCGCGTGGCCACCGGCGAGGACTGTGACAAGCGCCCGCTCGATGACCGTTTCCTGGCCGAAAATGACAGTGCTGATCGTCTCCTTCGCGGCGCGCACATTGGCGGCGGCGGTTTCCGCCGTGCGTACGATCATATCTTCCAGCTTTTCCAGGCTTTCGCCGCTTGCCATCGCCATGACAATCCTTTCATCGCGCTTTCGGCCATCAGCCGGGGGGCTTGCGCTCTACCCGCTTCATCCATGCAACAAACACACCAGAGCAGATTAGTGGCGTGACAGCGGCCGAATCTGCCTCATTCTGGGATCAACTCTACGCTATCTTCCGCGCCGCGGCGGTGCGATCACGAAGATGCGAACAGCCTCGTAACTTCAAGATTATCGAAGGGTAACAATGGCGAAGACAGGGCAGGGTGGACTGGAAGCGATCACGGCATCGCTGCCCCGCGAAAAAGGCGGCCCGCCCCCGGTCGAGCGCTGGAATCCGCCCTTTTGCGGCGACATCGACATGAAAATCGCGGTGGATGGTACCTGGCTCTACCAGAAGACACCGATCGGCCGGCCCGCACTCGTGAAGCTGTTTGCGTCGATCCTGAAGCGGGAAGACGAACGCTATTTTCTTGTCACACCGGTCGAAAAGGTGGGGATTGTCGTCGAAGACGCGCCTTTTCTCGCCGTCGAACTCGACGTCGCGCGGACGCCGCGTCAGGTCCTGCGCTTTCGCACCAATGTGGACGATGTCATAGAGGCGGGACCCGGCCACCGCTTGCGTTTCGAGCCGGAGCCGGAGACGGGTGGGCTGAAGCCTTATGTACACGTGCGCCGCGACCTGTGGGCCAAAGTGACGCGGGCCTTGTTCTACGATCTTGTGGAACTCGGCGAGGAGCGTGACATCGGCGGCAAGGCTATGTTCGGCGTGACGTCCAACGGCGAATTCTTCCCGATGGCGGAAGCGAGCGCCTTACGGGAGATGGCTTGATGCAGGAGATGGTGACGACGCCCGTGTTGTCGGCGGCGGAGTTCTTCACGCGCGCGGGCGAGCGGCTCGATCTGGTCATGCCGCAAGGGCTCACCGATCCCAATGTGATCCCCAAGCGCGGCGACCACGACGCGGACCCCGTGATGGAGAAGATCGCGGCGGTGCGGCCGATCCGTCCGGCCGCGGTGCTGGTGCCCGTCGTCGATCATCCGGAGCCGACGGTGCTGCTCACGCAACGCGCGCAGCATCTGCCCGACCATCCCGGCCAGATCTCGTTTCCCGGCGGCAAGATCGAGGCAAGCGACGAAACGCCCAAGCACTCGGCGCTGCGCGAGGCGGAGGAGGAGATCGGCCTCGACCGCGCGCATGTCGAGCCGCTCGGTTATCTCGACCTTTATATGACGACGCTCGGCTATCGCATCGTACCTTTGGTCGCGCGTGTGGAGCCGGGCTTTACGCTGACGCTCAATCCGAGCGAAGTCGACAACGTGTTCGAGGTGCCGCTGGCATTTCTCATGGACATCGCCAACCACCAG
Source organism: Pseudolabrys taiwanensis (assembly GCF_003367395.1). NCBI lineage: Bacteria > Pseudomonadati > Pseudomonadota > Alphaproteobacteria > Hyphomicrobiales > Xanthobacteraceae > Pseudolabrys > Pseudolabrys taiwanensis. The sequence goes on from NZ_CP031417.1 coordinate 5,081,787, forward strand.
CGTCACTCCCGCGAATGGCAGGGCGTGACGCGACATTTCTACGCGATCACCTTCGAGCAACGTTATATTTGGGGCGTGACCGCCGGTATTTTGCGTAATCTGTATGACCGGATCTACCGAGAGTGAAAGATGCACGGGAAGACTCTTAATCCCTTCCCTGAAAGGGGAGGGTGGCCGCGAGCGCAGCGAGCGGGCGGGTGGCGTTGTTCTCGTGAGCGCTCCCCCACCCGGTCAGCTTCGCTGACCACCCTCCCGCTTCGGGGGAGGGATGGAGCACCGCAATGATCCGCCCGGTTTTGACCGAGATCGTTCTCTTCGTGCTGCCGTTCGTTTTGTATGTCGTCTTCCTTTGGGCGACGAAGGCGGGCGTGTTGCATCCGGATTCATGGCCGGTACAGCGCATCGTCAGCCTGGCGATTGTCGCGTTGATCCTGGTGGCCGGCAGCTTTGTCTTTTTCGCGCATTTTTCCGGTGCGCCGGTCGGCTCGACTTACGTGCCGGCGCATATCGAGGACGGCAAATTCGTGCCGGGGCAGATGAAGTGACATTTGGGATGATGAGAGAGCACGGCGCAGCATTCCCCTCCCCGCCGCTCCGCGTCGCTTCGCGGGGGGAGGGGAGAATCGGTGCGGCATGAACGCTGGCCGCACCGACCGCACGCTTGATGCCGTTTGGCTCAAGCAAGGCGCCTTGCCTCGACTGCTCGACGTGCTCGACCGCGACGGCGAGGAAGCGCGCGTCGTCGGCGGCGCGGTGCGCAACGGCCTGCTCGGTATGGCCGTCAACGAGATCGATGTCGCCACCACCGCGCCGCCGGAGGAGGTGACCAAGCGCGTCACCGCCGCCGGCTTCAAGGCGGTGCCGACCGGTATCGACCACGGCACCATCACGGTGGTGATCGGCAAGCATCCCTACGAAGTGACCACCTTGCGCAAGGACGTCGAGACCTACGGCCGTCATGCCAAGGTCGAGTTCGGCCGCGACTGGGCCGGCGACGCACACCGGCGGGACTTCACCATCAACGCCTTTTCGGTGACGCGCGACGGCGCGGTTTACGATTATGCCAACGGCCTCGCCGATCTCGAAGCGCGGCGCGTGCGCTTCATCGGCGACGCGCGCCAACGCATCCGGGAAGACTATCTGCGTATCCTGCGCTTCTTCCGCTTCCACGCCGCCTACGGCCACAATCATCCCGACGCCGAAGGGCTCGCGGCCTGCATTTTGGAGCGCGACGGCCTCGCGCAATTGTCGCGCGAGCGCGTGCGCATGGAGATGATGAAGCTCCTGGTCGCATCGCGCGCGGGGCCGACGCTGGCCGCGATGGCGCATGCCGGCCTGCTGCTGCGCGTGCTCGGCGGCGTGCCTTATCTTGCCGGCTTCGAGAACATGGCCAAGGTGGAAGCGGCGCTCGCGCTCGCGCCCGACGCCACGCGGCGTCTCGCGGCGCTCGGTGTCGCGATCGCCGAGGATGCCGAGCGGCTGTGGCAGAAGCTTCGGCTGACCAATGCCGAGCATGCGCGCCTGTCGGCGATGGCCGACAACTGGCGAAAGTTCTCGGCTGCCGTCGACGAGACGCGCGCGCGCGTTCTGCTCTACCGGTTGAAGGAGCCGGCTTTCAGCGACGCCGCGATGCTCGCTTGGGCACGCTCGCCGGCGTCCGATCACGATGCCGCGTGGCGCGCGTTGGCGTCTTTTCCGCAGCGGTGGAGCGCGCCGGCCTTTCCGATACGCGCGGCCGATTTCATGGCGCGCGGCGTCGCGCAAGGCCCGGCGCTCGGCGCCGCGATGCGCGCGGCGGAGGATGCCTGGATCGCGGCTGGATTTCCGGCGGACGCCGAGTCCTTGCAGGCGATCGTCAAGCGGTTCAGCTGATGCTCGACATGCAATGTCCCGCGCTCGCCGGCGCGGAACAAAGCGTAGCAGCCGTCTGTCGCCGGCTCAGAGGTGGAAGAGATAGCTTATCCGCCCCATGATCGCGTTGGTCTTCAGATCGACGTCGACCGGCCCGAGATACTGGTAGGTCTTCTTCTGATATTGCGAGTAGCGGTATTCGACGCCGAGGATCCAGTTGGGCGTGAGCTGATATTCGACGCCGCCGCCGACGGTCCAACCGTTGTGCGTTCCCGACAGCGCGGTGGTGCTCACAACACCCGGAATGAAATTGGCGCTGCTCATATGTGCCCAGGTGGCGCCGCCGGTGAAGTAGAACAGCCACGGCGTGTTGACCGGCGCCCAGCCGAGGCGGCCGCGCACCGACGCTTCCCAATTCCATTTCACGCTGTAGCGCTCGGACGCGGCGCCGCCGCTGAGCGCATCGCCGCTCAGGCTCATGCCGTCCCAGTCGCCTTCGATGCCGAGGACGAACTGCTGGATCTGGTAGTTGCAGCCGAGTTGGCCGCCGCCGATGAAGCTCGAGTTGTTGATGTTGAAGTTCGATGGATAGCCGGGGATGTTGATGTTCGACCTGCCCCAGACGCCGCCGACGTTGCCGCCCAGATAGCAACCGGTCCAGTTGTATATCGGAAGCGGCGGAGCCTTATAGACCGGCGCCTTCACCGGCAGATCAGCGGCTTGTGCTGCGACACCACCCAGAAGCGTAGCGCCAAGCAACCCCGCAACAAGACGACGCATTCTACCCTCCTTACGAGTTCACGCGACGCATCGCGGCGCGCAGGTCGGTTAGTCGGTGAAGAACGGGCCTTGGCCCAATCTCCAGAAATCCTCTGTGATTGAAAGCTGACGCAAGCGTGGGACGGACTCAATCCGGGACACTGCGTAAGGCGGTGCAGGACGTTCGCTATTTCCGGCGTTGTTGCGCGGATGCAACTTATTATGGTAACTCGTTAGTGCTCTATTTTTACGGTAGTAATCATGTACTCAAGGCGATCGATCCGGCCGACGGTCGGCGCCTTGAAACCGGCCGCCGGCAACCCGATTCTTCACACATGACTCGTCCCGATCGCCCTCAGGACCTTGCCGGCCGTCTCGCGCACACGAGCGGACGCCGCAAACTCGCGCGCGACTCGTTCAGGCGCGAGACCTTTGCCCTGCCGCGCGAAGCTGCGCGCGCCAAAGCGCGCGAGCTGTTCGCCCGCTATCCCAAGGCGGCGTACATGACGGAAATCGAAAGCTGGCGCGAACTGCCGGACGATAAAATTGAATTCACGATGCGGCGGTTGCCGACGGCGGACTAGCTTTGCCGCCCGACAGAACGCCCCAACGAAAAAGGCCGCCCCGGAGGGCGGCCCTTCGCTTAACGGGTTGCTTGGCGATCTTGCGATCAGAAGTGATAGTTCAGACCGGCGCGGACGATGTTCTGCTTGGCGCGGGCGTCGAAGTTCGCGCCGAACAGGGTGGCCGTGGTGGTGTCCGTGTCGAGGTAGAGGTACTCGAGCTTGGCGCTCCAGTTCGGCATAAACATCCACTCGACGCCGCCGCCGACCGTCCATCCCGACTTGGTCGTGTGGTCGCTGACCGAGCCGCCCGGCGCCGTGATGTCGAGCTGGTAGTTGATCCAGGCCGCACCGCCGGTGGCGTAGATCAGCCACGGACCGGTCACGTAGCCAAGGCGGCCGCGCACGGTGGCGAACCACGGAATCTTGCTTTCGCCGTTGTAGGTCAGGCCGCCGATCGTGGCGCTGCCGCTGCTGCGCTGGCTCGAGCCTTGGAAGTCGCCTTCGATACCGAGCAGGATTGGACCGGTCTGCCAGTTGTAACCGATCTGGCCACCGCCGATCACGCCGCTGAGGTCGCTGTTGATCGAGCCCGAGCTGGTGTTGGTCCAGCCGCCGCCGAGGTTCACACCGGCGTAGAAGCCAGTCCAATTGTACATTTGGATGGGGGCGACCGGCTGCACCATGGGCGCCTTGCGGGGCAGGTCAGCGGCATAAGCGCCGGACGTCGCGGCGAGCATGAGACCAGCGAGAGCCATCGAGAATTTACGCATAGCAGAACCCCCTTGGAGTTGGTCGTTGTGACGGAACGTGCAGCCCTCCAACGCGCCAACACGATGAAACCAAGGTGCCGTCACGTGAAAAACAGATTGTGTTGCAGGAAAGCAATAGAGTTCCGCTTTTGCGGTAATATTTGATCCCATCGGAACTTTTGCCGTCACTTATGTGTCGTGTTGTGTTGGCTCCAATACATTCCGATGCCTGCGAGCCTCGGTCGGCTGCGTGCACGAATACTCATCGGGATGCGTGATCTCTTGGCGGCCGGGAAAGGGCGACCCAGGTCTGCGCGCCGGGCCATAGGCGGGTCTCAGCGGATCGGATAAGCCGCGCCGAACGTTCCGGGCGCGCCCCATGCAACTCCTTTCAGGCTTTGCCGACATCTCGTTGTGGCAACTGCTGCTCGTTGCGACCGTCGCCTTGTTTGCGTCGATCGTCGGCGGCGTCGCCGGATACGGCACCGGCGCGCTGATGCCGCTCGTGCTCGTGCCGATGGTCGGGGCGGCGCCGGTCGTTCCGATCATCGCGCTGTCGTCGATGGCCTCGAACGCGAGCCGGTTGGCGGCCTTCATGCGCTATGCCGACTGGCGCCGCGGCGCGATCGTGCTCGTCGCCGCGGTGCCGACCTGCGCGATCGGCGCCTGGGGTTACAGCCGGCTGTCCAACGCCGGCGCGGCGTTGGTCATCGGCGTCATGCTGATGGTGACCGTGCCGCTGCGGCGGCTGCTCAAGCACCACGGCGTCACCTGCGGCAAAGGCGGCCTGGCCGTCGGCGCGGTCGGTTATGGCTTGGTAGTGGGCGGCACCGCCGGCTCGGGCGTGCTGCTGCTGTCGCTGTTGATGGCGGCCGGCCTCGAAGGCGCCGCAGTGATTGCCACGGACTCGGCGGTCTCGATCGCGATCGGCGTCGTGAAGATCGGCGTATTCGGCGCCACCGGCATCGTCGACGCGCAGGTCATCGCCTTCGCGCTGCTGATCGGCACCGTGGCGGTGCCCGGCGCATTCCTCGCCCGCGCCTTCGTCGAGAAAATGCCGGTGCATGTGCACACGGCAATTCTCGACGCGGTCGTGATCGCGGGCGCGGCGACGATGATCTACGCGGCGGTCCGCTAAGCCGGCCGATCAGGCCGGGCTGAGTTCTTTCTCGGCGTGGCCTTCTTCATCCTCGTCGTCGAGCGCCGCGTCTTCGTCGTCTTCGGCCTCATCCTCGGCGTCGATCTCCTGCGCGCTTTCGAGCGCGACGGTCGGGATCGTTTCGCGGAAAAGGTCGCCGTCTTCGCCGGTCCAGATGCACTGGGCCTGGTCCGCATCGACGGAAATGACGGTCATTGCATGCCCGCCGGACTTCAGTACGACGACTTCGCCCGCTTCAAACGCCATGAAAGCCTCCATGAGTGGAATGGAGGCAAACGTAACGGGCATCGATGACAGCAGCATCACGGCGATAAGACGTTACGGCCACGTCACCACGGGCGGCATCGAGGACAGGATCGAGTCGACATTGCCGCCGGTCTTGAGGCCGAAGATCGTGCCGCGGTCGTAGAGCAGGTTGAATTCGACATAACGGCCGCGGCGGACGAGTTGCTCCTCGCGCTCCGCCTCGCTCCAGGCCGTGGTGAAATTGCGCCGTACGAGCTGAGGATAGATGTCGCGGAAGGCGCGGCCGACATCTTGCGTGAAGGCGAAGGTCGCGTCCCAGTCGCTCTCGAGATAATCGTAGAAGATGCCGCCGATGCCGCGCATCTCCTTGCGATGCTTGAGGAAGAAATAGTCGTCGCACCATGTCTTGAACTTGGCGTAGTCGGCGACTTGTTTGTGCGCGTCGCATGGCGCCCGCATCGCGGCATGAAAGGCCACCGTGTCGGGGTCTTCCTGCGTCCGCCGCTTGTCGAGGACGGGCGTCAGATCGGCGCCGCCGCCGAACCAGGCTTTGCTGGTGACGACGAAGCGGGTGTTCATATGCACGGCCGGCACATGCGGATTGTGCAGGTGCGCGATCAAGGAGATGCCGGACGCCCAGAAGCGCGGGTCGTCGTTCGCGCCGGGAATCTCCTTGCGAAATTCGGGTGCGAACTCGCCGAACACGGTCGAGCAATGCACGCCGACCTTCTCGAACACGCGCCCGCGCATCATGGCCATGACGCCGCCGCCGCCGGGGTTGCCCGTGTGGTCGGTGCGTTGCCAGGGCGTGCGCACGAAGCGGCCGGGCGCGCGGTCGGCGAGCGGCGCGGATGCGGGCAGGGCATCTTCCAGCGCCTCGAATGCGGCGCAGATATCGTCGCGCAGATGTTCGAACCAGGCGCGCGCGCGGGCCTTGCGGGAATCGAGGTCGGTCATCGGATGTTTGCCTCTCGCAGCGTGTCGGGCGTGCTTGGAAACCCGCCCGTCTGCCGCAGCGCCTCGCCGGCCACCATGGCGGCGGCGACGGCGATATTGAGCGAGCGCAGGCCCGGGCGGATCGAGATGCGCAGCCGGACATCGGCCGCGCGGTGGACGGCCTCCGGCACGCCGGCGCTCTCGCGGCCGAGCAGCAGCAGGTCGCGGTCGGAGTAGGCGTGGTCGGTGTAGGTGCGCTCGGCCGCCGTGGTCAGGAGCACCAGCGAGAGCCGTGCGGCGCGCCGCCACTCCTCGAAAGCCGCAAAGGAGGCATGCCGGACGATCGTCACCCGGTCGAGATAATCCATGCCGGCGCGGCGAAAGGCGCGGTCGGTCACGGGGAAGCCGGCCGGTTCGATGATATGCGCCTCGACCCCCAGGCAGGCGCATGTGCGCAGAATCGTCCCTGTATTCTGGGGGATATCGGGTTCGTACAAGGCAATCCGCATGGGTCGAAAGCCGGTCCGTTTGCCGCGCCGCGGCCGGCGCTAAGCCCCTCTAGACGAAGGATTTGTGCACCCGCGGGGTGCGGGCGCGATAGCGGGCTTGCGCTCGCACCGCAAGGGTGCCAATAGAACGCCACCAAAGTAGCGCGTCCTGCCGCAAAGCGGGATCGCCGCGAACCGGTCCGCTCCGCCGCCATGGGGACTTTCCTTGAGGTCTTCAAGGCTCCTAGCCGTGGGCGGATGCTTGCTTTAGCCAGCCGGAGGAGAGGGCTCAAGACGTGACGACCGTGTCTTCGGCGGAGCACACGCGCCGCGATTTTCTCTACATTGCCACTGGCGCCGTCGGTGCCGTCGGCGCCGCTGCGGTGCTCGTACCGCTGATCGCGCAGATGAATCCCGACGCGTCGACCATCGCGGCCGGCGCGCCGATCGAGGTCGACCTGGCGCCGATCGCCGACGGTCAGATCATCAAGGTGTTCTGGCGTTCGAAGCCGATCTTCATTTTCCACCGCACGCAGAAAGAGATCGACGAAGCCAAGAACGTCGATGTCGCGACTCTTCCCGATCCGGAGAGCGATGCGCAGCGCACCAAGCCGGGCCATGAGCCCTGGCTGGTCGTCATCGGCATCTGCACCCATCTCGGCTGCATCCCGATCGCCCACGAGGGCGAGTACCACGGCTGGTTCTGCCCGTGCCACGGTTCGCAGTACGACACCGCCGGGCGCATCCGCAAAGGTCCGGCGCCGAAGAATCTCGTGCTGCCGCCCTATCAATTCGTTTCCGACACAAAGATCCGGATCGGCTGATCCGCGACAGATTGTTTCTTTAAAGGTTCGATCATGAGCGGACATTCGACCTACCAGCCGCAAAATCCGGTGCTCAAGTGGCTGGAGACGCGGCTGCCCATCGGCGGCTTGATCCATTCCTCCTTCGTCGCCTATCCGACCCCCAAGAATCTGAACTACTGGTGGACGTTCGGCGGCATCCTGTCGTTCATGCTCGGCGTGCAGATCATCACCGGCATCGTGCTGGCGATGCACTACACCCCGCATGTCGATCTGGCGTTCAAGTCGGTCGAAGGCATCATGCGCGACGTCAACTACGGTTGGCTGCTGCGCTACCTGCACTCGAACGGCGCGTCGATGTTCTTCATCGCCGTGTACATCCACATCTTCCGCGGCATGTATTACGGCTCCTACAAGGAGCCGCGCGAGGTGCTCTGGATCCTCGGCGTGATCATCTACCTGCTGATGATGGCGACCGGCTTCCTCGGGTACACGCTGCCGTGGGGCCAGATGAGCTTCTGGGGCGCCACCGTCATCACCAACTTCTTCTCGGCCATTCCCGGCGTCGGTGAGACCATCGTCACCTGGCTGTGGGGCGGCTATGCGGTCGGCAACCCGACGCTCAACCGCTTCTTCTCGCTGCACTACCTGCTGCCCTTCGTGATCGCCGGCGTCGTCGTGCTGCACGTGTGGGCGCTGCATGTGGTCGGCCAGAACAACCCGACCGGCATCGAGCCGAAGTCGGACAAGGACACGGTGCCGTTCACGCCCTATGCGACCGTGAAGGACGGCTTCTTCATGGTCGTGTTCTGCCTGTTCTTCGCTTGGTTCGTGTTCTACATCCCGAACTATCTCGGCCACGCCGACAACTACATCGTCGCCAACCCGGCGGTGACGCCGCAGCACATCGTGCCGGAATGGTACTACCTGCCGTTCTACGCGATCCTGCGCGCCATCCCGGACAAGCTCCTCGGCGTTCTGGCGCTGTTCGGCTCGATCCTGATCCTCGCCTTCCTGCCCTGGCTCGACACCTCGCGCGTGCGCTCGGCCCGTTACCGGCCGCTGTACCGCCAGTTCTTCTGGCTGTTCGTACTGGTGTGCCTCGGCCTCGGTTGGCTCGGCTCAAAGCCCGCTGAAGGCATCTACACCGTGCTCGCACGCATCCTGACGGTCTACTACTTCGCGCACTTCATCATCATCCTGCCGCTTCTCGGAATTTTCGAGAAAGCCAAGCCGCTGCCGAATTCGATTTCGGACTCGGTTCTGGGCGCGAAGGCCTGAGCGGGAGAATGGTCATGACGATGCAGCGCACCTTCATCGCTCTCACGCTCGCCGCTTCGCTTGTCGGCATCGGTGCCGCGCAGGCCCAGGAGCATGGCGCGCCGGTCCCGCCGCCGCAGAAGTGGTCGTTCTCCGGTCCCTTCGGCAAGTACGACGAGGCGCAGCTCCAGCGCGGCTTCAAGATCTACAAGGAAGTCTGCTCGGCCTGTCACTCGATGAGCCTGCTGTCCTTCCGCAACCTCGCGGAGCCGGGCGGTCCGGGTTTCTCGGAAGCACAGGCGGCTGCCGTCGCCGCCGACTACAAGATCAAGGATCTCGACGACAAGGGTGAGCCGATCGAACGTCCGGGCCGTCCGGCCGATTATTTCCCGTCGCCGTTCCCGAACGCGCTGGCGGCCGCCGCTGCCAACGGCGGCACTGCGCCGCCGGATTTCTCGACCATCGCCAAGGCGCGCACCTATGAGCGCGGCTTCCCCTGGTTCCTGATCGACATCGTCACGCAGTATCAGGAGCAGGGCCCGGACTACATCCACGCGCTGCTCAACGGTTACGAGGACGCGCCGAAGGACTTCGCGCTGCCGCCGGGCGGCAACTACAACAAGTACTTCCCGGGGCACTCCATCGCGATGCCGAAGCCGCTGTCGGACGGTCAGGTGACCTATGACGACGGCTCGCCGCAGACGGTCGATCAGTACGGCAAGGACGTCGCCGCCTTCCTGATGTGGGCCGCCGAGCCGCACATGATCGCGCGCAAGCGCATCGGCTTCCAGGTCATGATCTTCCTGCTGGTGCTGGCAGGCCTCACGTACTTCACCAAGAAGAAGGTGTGGTCCGCGGTGCACTGAGCCGCGACCGAACGGAACGAGATTGCAAAGGGCCCCGGAAACGGGGCCCTTTGTTTTTGGGGCTTGTCATGCCCGGCGAAAGCGGGGCATCCAGTACCGGGGCGTAAGCGCGATTTTGACTGGCGCCTTCCTATACTGGATCATCCGCTTGCGCGGATGACGACCACGGCGTGTGGGGATCCCATGACGAAATCCGTTCTCGGCATCATCGGCGGCTCGGGCATTTACGATCTGCCGGGCCTGCAAAACGTGCGCGAGGAGCGCATCGACAGCCCCTGGGGCGAGCCGTCAGGGCCCCTGCGCATCGGCGATATCGGCGGCCTGCCGGTCGTGTTCCTGTCGCGGCACGATAAGGGACACCGGCTATCGCCATCCGACATCAACTACCGCGCCAACATCGACATTCTCAAACGCGCCGGCGTGACCGATCTCGTGTCGCTGTCGGCCTGCGGCTCTTTCAAGGAAGAGCTGCCGCCCGGCACCTTCGTGCTGGTCGATCAGTTCGTCGACCGCACGCATCTGCGCCAGACGTCGTTCTTCGGTAAAGGCTGCGTTGCGCACGTGTCGATGGCGCATCCGGTGTCGCCGCGGCTCAAGCATCGCCTCGACGAGGCCGCCGGCAAGGAACGCATCCCGGTGGTGCGCGGCGGCACCTATGTCTGCATCGAGGGCCCGCAGTTCTCCACCTATGCCGAGAGCATGACCTACAAGACGCTCGGCTATTCGGTGATCGGCATGACCAACATGCCGGAGGCCAAGCTCGCGCGCGAAGCCGAGATTTGTTACGCGACCGTCGCCATGGTCACCGACTTCGACTGCTGGCATCCCGAGCACGACGCGGTCACCGTCGCCGACATCGTCGGTGTGATGCAGGACAATTCCGAGCGCGCCAAGCGTCTCGTCGCGCGCCTCGCCGCCGACTTCCCGCGCGAGCACGAGCGGTGCCCGGTCGGCTCCGACCGCGCGCTCGACACGGCGCTGATCACCGCGCCGGAGGCACGCGATCCCGAACTGCTCAAGAAGCTCGAGGCTGTGGCGGGACGCGTGCTGGGCAGATAACCTCCTTAAAAAACAGGAGGAGACTTCCATGCGACTATTGGGCATCGCTGCCGGGATCGTGGCGGCCGTTTTGAGTGGCGCCGGGTGCGCGTCGGCGCAGACGCCGTTGAAGATCGGCGTCGTTTCGCGGACGATCTTCTATCTCCCGGCCTGGATCGCGGCCGAGCAGGGGTTCTTCAAGGCGGAAGGCATCGATCCTTCGATCGAGGTCTACAACGATGCCCATAAGATATTCACCGACCTGAAGGCTGGCACGATCCAGATCGGCATCTCCTCGATCGAGTCCGTTGTCCAGGACGGCTATAAAGGGGGCAGCATGCGGCTGATCGCCGGCACCGCGCAGCGGCCGCCGCACTACATCATAGCGCAGCCCGAAATCAAAACGCTCGCCGATCTCAAGGGTAAGACCATCGGCGTAGTGTCGATGCACGAGGGCACGACCTTCTTCGTCAAGGATATCGCCAGGAAAGGCGGCTTTGCTGTCGCCGACGTCAAGGTCGAAGCGGTGGGCGGTTCGCCGGCGCGCGCCCGCCTGCTGAAAGAACGTAAGATCGACGCGGGGCTTCAACCTTATCCGTTGAGCTACGAAGCCGAGGCCGACGGTTTCAGCAATCTCGGCCCGATCGCGGATCTCGTGCCGGATTATCAGTTCACCTCGGTGATGGTCGACAACATGTGGGCGGCTACCAATCGTGATCTGGTCGTCCGATTCCTGCGCGCCCTGCGCAAGGGCACCGATTACATGTTCGCCCATCCGGACGCTTCTGCCACCCTCGGCGCCAAAGAGCTGCGCACCAGCCCGGCCAATGCCAAGCGTGCGCTCGAGGACACAGCGCGCATGGACGTCATGGCGCGCGACCTTTCGCTCACCGACTTGAGTCTGCGGCGCGTGTTCGCGACCATGCAGGAGGCGGAGGTCATGGGCCGCGACTCCAGTTACGATCGCGGCAAATTCGTCGACGACAGCTATTTGAACGACAGCCGCCGCTAGGCGGTAACCGAAAAAGGACCGAGATGAACGCTGATATCGGAACCGACCTGCGCAATTCCATCCGTTCGATCCCGGACTATCCCAAGCCCGGCATCGTCTTTCGCGACATCACTACACTTCTCGGCAACGCGCGGGCGTTCCGCCGTGCGGTCGACGAACTGGTGCAGCCCTGGGCCGGCATGAAGATCGACAAGGTCGCGGGCATCGAGGCGCGCGGCTTCATCCTCGGCGGCGCGGTGGCGCATCAGGTCTCGGCGGGTTTTGTGCCGATCCGCAAGAAGGGCAAGCTGCCGCACAAGACGGTGAACGTCGCTTATGCGCTGGAATACGGCGAGGACATCATCGAGATGCACGCGGACGCGCTGGTTGCCGGCGAGCGCGTCGTGCTGGTCGACGATCTCATCGCGACCGGTGGCACGGCGGAAGCCGCGGTGAAGCTGCTGCGCCAATTGGGCGCCGAAGTGCTTGCCGCCTGCTTCGTCATCGATCTGCCCGACCTCGGCGGTGCCGAGAAGCTGCGCAAGCTCGGCGTGCCGGTGCGCACGCTGATTGGCTTCGAAGGGCATTAAACTGGCGCGCGCCGCGGAGGACACGTCGATGAAGGTCGCAATCGTGACAGCCGGCGGCAGCGGCATGGGTGCCGCCGTCGCGCGGCGCTTGGCACAAGAGGGCTACAAAGTCGCAATCCTCTCGTCGTCGGGCAAAGGCGAGGCGATCGCCAAGGAACTCGGCGGCATCGGCGTCACCGGCTCCAATCAGTCGAATGTCGACCTGCAGCGTCTCGTCGACGATGTCATGGCCGCGTGGGGTCGTGTCGACGTGCTCGTCAACAGCGCCGGCCACGGGCCCCGCGACGATCTGCTCAAGATCACCGATGAGCAATGGCACGCCGGCCTCGATACGTATCTGCTGAACGTCATCCGCCCGACGCGGCTGGTCGCGCCGGTCATGGCCGGACAGAAGCGCGGCGCCATCGTGAACATCTCCACGGCCTGGGCGTTCGAGCCGAGCGCGATGTTTCCGACCTCGGCGGTGTTTCGTGCCGGGCTCGCCGCGTTCACCAAGATGTTCGCCGACCGCTATGCTGCCGACAACGTGCGCATGAACAATGTGCTGCCCGGCTGGATCGACAGCCTGCCGGCGACGGAAGAACGGCGTAACGCCGTGCCGATGCAGCGCTACGGCACGAGCGAAGAGATCGCCGCGACCGTCGCCTTCCTGGTGTCGGATGGCGCCGGCTACATCACCGGGCAGAACCTGCGCGTCGACGGCGGGCTGACGCGATCGGTTTGATCGCGCCGGCAGCCGCGCGTTCCGCTTCTACCGCCGCCGGCGCGGGGGAGGTGGCGGCAGACCGAGGTCGCGCTGCCACAGCGTGCCGCGGTCGAATTGAATCGTCATGCCGTCGGGCGAATAGACGGCGCCGGTATTCCAGCTTTCAAACCAGATGCGCGTTGGTGAGAACCAATCGAACCAGGCGCGGCTGGACTCGCCGGCTTCGTTCAGCACGTTGATGTCCCAACCGTTCTGCGTGATGTAGACGTTGCCGCCGACGAGGCCGTACCGGCAGGTCTGCCAACATTTGTATTTGCCGGTGAGATTGATCGGCTGCGCGTCGGCTTGTGTCGCGCCGACCGCGGTCACGAGGAAAATGGCGTACAATACTGCCTTTGCTCTCATCGCGCGCTCCATATCCTTTAGCGTCCGGGGCCGAGACCGACGGCGCATGAACTGCAACGGTATGCCGACTTAAGTGCGCGACACGATGCCCGCGCATCGACGTGCGCGGCATTGATAGAGGTCAATCGCTACAATACCGCTCGCCATCGCGGTTTTTTGTAATCGTGTTGTTGCGATGGAGCGCGCCGATCCGTTTCTACGGATCTTGACGAAGTGCCTTTGCACGCTGCGCGGCTATCATCGGCAACTGGATGCTCGCTTGCGCGGGCATGACAGTCGAGGCTAACGCTTCGGTCCCCACGGTCCTTGGCCGTTGCCGGGGTCGATGGGCGGCTGGCCCGGCAGGAAAGGTTTGCCGCTTGGCTGATTTTGCGCGCTGCCCCAAGGGCCGCTGGTCGTGCCGCTTTGATCTTGTGGTTGCGGTTCGCTCCACGGTCCCGGCGGCGTTTGCTCGATTTGGCCTTGCTCGGGCGCGGGCTCGACCGTAAGCGGCCCCGGATCGTGGCCGCCGGCATATTGCACCAGCGCCGCCACGCGCGCGTCGACCGACGGATGCGTCGAGAAGAGATCGGCAAAGCCCGTGCGTGGATTGTCGATGCACATCTCCATCACCGCCGAGTTCGCGGCGGCCAGCTCGCCGCGGTTCTCGATCTTGCGCAGCGCCGAGATCATCGCGTCGGGGTTCTTGGTGAGTTCGACCGAGCCCGCGTCGGCGAGGAATTCGCGGCGGCGCGACAACGCGAAGCGGATGACGATCGACAGGATCCAGGCGACCGCGATCAGCACCAGCGCGATGACGATGGCGAGGCCGGCGCCGCCCTTGCGGTCGCCGTCGCTGCTCGACGATGAGCGCCGGCCGCCGCCGTAGAAGCTGGTCTGGAAGAACAGCCGGAAGATCATTTCGCCGAAGAACGAGATCACGCCGGCGATGACCACGGCGATCACGAGGAGGCGGACGTCGCCGTTGCGGATGTGGGTGAGCTCGTGGCCGAGCACGGCTTCCATCTCCTGGTCGTTCAGCGCGTTCATCAGCCCGCGCGTCACCGTGATGGAATATTGCTTCTCGTTGAGGCCGGTCGCGAAGGCGTTGAGCGCATCGCCGTCCGCGATCTTGAGCTTGGGCATGGTGATGCCCCGCGAGATGCAGAGATTCTCCAGGAGATTGTAAAGGCGCGGCTCCTCCTGCCGCGTCACGTCGTGGGCGCCGACGACGGCGTCGATCATGGCCTGGTGGAATTTGTAGGCGATGAGAATCCAGACGATCGTGCCGACGGTGACGAAAGGCGCGGCTTTGACGGCATCGTACAACGCCGCGCGCGTCAGGTAGTCGAGCGGCGCGTTGCCGTAGGTCATGACCTCGGCCAGCAGCGCGCCGGCGTAAGTCAGCACATAGACCAGGAAGAACAGTCCGACGATCAGCGCGACCGAGCGGCGCTTGTTCGCCTGGATGTGCGTGTACAGACCGTAGGCGGCCATGGTTGTCTTCCGTCATTCCGGGGCGGCGCGCAGCGCCGAACCCGGAATCCAGAGGGATGATGCGGAGCTTGTCTCTGGATTCCGGGTTCGCGGGCGAAGATGCCCGCGCCCCGGAATGACAGAACTCAAAACTTAACGCTCGGCGCCTGTTCGAGCTGCGGACGCGCGTCGCCGAGATCAAAGAACGTGCGGTGCGTGAAGCCGAACGTGCCGGCGAACAGCGCCGCCGGGAATTGCTCGATCCCCGTATTGTATTCCTGCACCGCGTTGTTGAAGAAGCGGCGCGAAGCGGCGAGCTTATTTTCGATATCGGAGAGCTCGGCCTGGAGCTGTTGGAAGTTCTGGTTGGCTTTGAGGTCCGGATAGGCTTCCGACAGTGCAAACAATTGGCGCAGCGCGCCGGTGAGCATGTTTTCGGCGGCGACTTTCTGTTCCACGCCCGGCGCGGCGATGGCCGCGTTGCGCGCCTGGACGACCGCCTCGAGCGTGCCGCGCTCGTGCGCTGCATAGCCCTTCACCGTTTCGACCAGGTTCGGGATCAGGTCGTGCCGCTGCTTGAGCTGCACGTCGACATCGGCAAAGGCTTGGTTCACCCGCTGCCGCATGGCGACGAGGCTGTTGTAGACGCTGATCACCCAGATCACGGCGACGACAATCACGCCGACGACGATCCAGCCAGTGGTGGACATGGGGAGTGCTCCTGAAAAGCGGTCGATGGAACCCAGGTTATCTGGAACCGCCAGATGTCGCCATTGCGGCGAGATAAGCCGCCGACATCCGATGGGTCGCGGAACCCGCGCCAGCGGTTCAAAACACCGAGCGAAAAAAAAAGGCCCCGAGCCTGAGCTCGGGGCCTTTCGCCAGACGGCTATTCGGGGGGTAAGGGGGGGAGCCGCCCGACAAAAACTACATACGGGGCATTAACGCCGACCCCAGCGGTTGGTTCCTGGTCGGATGTCGATCACGGAATCTTTTTTTGCCGGTTTCCTCCGCGGCCGTAACGACGACACGATCATCGAGTTCCATGCGAGCGTGCGAGGAGGCGAGCGACACGGAGACGTTGCCATGAGTACCGTGATGATCCGATGCCCTTCGACGGGACGGGCGGTTTCGACGGCGATCGAGATGGAAGTCGGTGACTTCCGTCGGCTACCTCACATTGCAGCCAAGATGCGCTGCCCGGCCTGCGGGCAGGATCACATATGGCAGCCGGCCTCCGCGTGGCTGAACGGCGCGCCACGCGTTGGAATCAGGTCCGCGACCGCCGAGGTCGTTGCGGCGTAGCTCACGCCCTTTGGTTGCCGGCACGGCGTTGCGAAGCAGCCACGCGGCACTTTTCTTTCGTCCTGCACCCGACATTCGTGGCGGTTTCACGCAACTGTCATGGTGCCAAATTACCACCCGACCCGAACGTAAACGTATCGTAAAAGGGTTGGGGTCGGGATGTCGTGTTGGTCGAACGGCGTAAGCCGTCTGTCGCTTGTTGTCTCCGTGGCTGCGCTCGCGGCGCCTCTGCCGGCCTTGGCCGCCTCTTTCACCGTCAATAACGGACAGACCGTCGCAGGACAGACGGTCGTCGGAACCGACACGGGCGTGGTGGCCGCGGGCGGCACGATATCCGATGCCACCGGCATCACCTGGACCGTCAACGGCAGCAATCCCTCGCCGGCACCGGGCGTCACCATCGACAACTCCGGCACCATCACCGGCACCACGCGCGGCATCGATACCAATGGCGGCTCGACCGTGCCGCGGAATATCACGCTTTGGAATCGTGCCGGCGCGACCATCACCGGCATCGGCAATGATGGCTTCCGCATCAATGGCGACATCGGCAATGGCACGGTGAACGTCTACAATTTCGGCACTATCCTTTCGACCGGCGGACAGGGCCTCGATTTTGATGCCATCACCACCACCACCGCCAAGGTGAACATCGTCAATTATGCGACGGGCATCATCAAATCGACCGTCAACGACGCGATTCGCCCGGGCGAGGGTGGCGTCGTCACCAACTATGGCCTGATCTATTCGGACGGCGTGGTCGGAGACAAAAACGACGGCATCGACTTTCAAGCGCATGCCGGCACGGTGATCAACAAAACCGGCGGCACCATCTCCGGCTTCCGCCACGGCATCACGACCGACGCCAACGTCAACGTCACCAACGAAGCTGGCGCCACCATCATCGGCCGCAACGGCTCCGGCGTCGGCTCCGATGGCACCGGTACCGTCGTCAACTATGGCCGCATCACTGGCGCCTATAACGGGAGCGGCACGGGCGATGGTGACGGTGTCGACGTCGACTTCGCCGCAACGATCACCAATTACGGCCTCATCGAGGGCACCGGGGCGGGCGGCTACGACTCCGGCGGCCGCGCCAACAACAGTGAAGGCGTCTCGATCGGCGGCGGCACGATCCTCAACTACGGTATGATCAGCGGCGCCAGCTATGGCATCGTCGTCAACAACGACTCGAATGCCGACAACTCCCGTAGTGGCTCGGCGGCGACGACCATCACCAACTACGGCACCGTCGTCGGCCTGAACGGATTCGCCATCCGTCTCGAAAACAAGACCGGCACCGCCGCCGACAACGACACCATCGTCAACCGCGGCACCATCATCGGCAACGGTGCCATTCCGGATCCGAACGGTGTTGTGACCCTGCAGGACGGTAGCGTCGATCCGGCGCATGGCACGCTCAACGGCGTGACCTACGCCGCCGGCTCCGCGCGCTTCATCCGCGGCGACGGCTCGGCCATCCAGATGGGCGAGGGTGCCGATACGCTCGTCAACTACGGCACGATCATCGGCAACAACGGCCGCGCCATCAATCTCGAAGGCGGCAACGACACCATGGTGGTAATGCCGGGCTCCAAGATCGTCGGTCTGGTCGACGGCGGCGCCAATAGCGGCGGCGCCGGCAACGTGCTGAAGTACTACAAGGTCGGCCTTTCGGCGCAGAAGATCGCCGCGCTGCAGACCGGCCAGACGGTCAACATCGGCGGCACGCTCTACGTCAACTTCCAGAGCTTCGGCGATAGCATCGTTCGCTCGTTCTCGTCTTACGCGACCAGCGGCGCGACGCAGGGCATCGCCTCGGTTTTCGACAACATGACCGGTGCGGCCAACGTCAATACGCAGACGCTGATCGACCAGGTTGCCTCGGCGAGCAACGTGAGCGCAGCGCTGGCACAGCTCACGCCGACGGCGTTCCAGGGTTTGACCACGGCGGGCTTCAACAACGCTTTCCAGACCACGACCATCGCCGGCAACCGCCTGTCCAACGTGCGTGACGGCGTCCTGGCGTTCGACGCCGCCAACGTCGACACCGTCGCCGCGTTGGTGAACGGCGAGATGCCGCGCACGGTCGGCGAGGCAGTGGCGAACGCTTATGCCGCTAATGCCTCGATGGCGCAGAACCCGGCCTTTGCCGCGATGGCGAAGGCGACGGGCGGCGTGACCAAAGCGCCGCGCATGATCGAAGGCGACACGCCCTGGGGCATGTTCCTCTACGGCAACGCGCTGTTCGCGCGTCAGAGCGCGACGTCGAATTCGCCGGAAAGCAAGTTCAATGCGGCTGGGTTCACCGCCGGTGTCGACTATCGCTTCACGCCCGACCTCGTGGTCGGCGTGCTCGGCGGCTACACGCGCACCAATGCCGATCTCGATACGATCGGTTCGACCAGCAAGATCAACACCTGGATGCTTGGCGCCTACGGCACCTATTACCGGCAGAATTGGTTCGTGAACGGCGCCTTCGTCTACGGCCGCAATTCATACGACAACAACCGCATTGCGCTCGGCACGGCCAATACGTCGAGCCCCAAGGGCGATCAGTATGCGGCGCAGGGCACGGTCGGTGTCGATCTGCGCTATGGCGGCTGGACCGTGACGCCCGAACTCGGCGCGCAATACACCATGGTGCGCGTCGACGCCTTCACCGAAACCGGCGGCGCGGCGCTCTCGGTCGACGGCGACAAAGCGGATTCGTTCCGGTCGAGCCTCGGTGCCCGCTTCCGGCACGATTGGCGGACGGACTTCGGCATCGTGACGCCCGAGCTGCGCGCGAGCTGGCAGCACGAATTCCTCGACAAGGAACGCGACATTCGCGCGAGCTTCGTCGATCAGGCGCTGCCCGGCACCTTCGCGACGACGGCGGCGGGCTCGGGCACGGACTTCGGTGTGGTCGGCGCCGGGCTGACAGCGAACGTCGCGACGCGCCTGCAGATGATGCTGGGCTACGACTTCAAGTTCGGCGGCCACGACTTTCAGGCGCACCAGCTCAGCGGGCGGCTGCGGTATGTGTTTTGATGATTAATCGTAGGGTGGGCAAAGGCGCGTAGCGCCGTGCCCACCGTACAAGTTTGTAGGGCGGGTTAGCGCCGAAGGCGCGTAACCCGCCTTTTGATTTTTGCATGAAACATCGACGGTGGGTTATGGCGCAGAGCCAGTCATCGGGCCGCGCTTTGCGCGGACCCGTTGGCGCCTAACCCACCCTACGGAGCCGGCAATTAACCCGCTTCGCGGAAGCGGACGGCGGCTTCGAGGTCCACCGACACCAGCTGCGACACGCCGCGCTCGGCCATGGTCACGCCGAACAGCCGGTTCATGCGCGCCATGGTGATCGGGTTGTGCGTGATGATCACGAAGCGCGTGTCGGTCGACTTGGTCATCTCGTCGAGCAGATCGCAGAAGCGTTCGACGTTGTGATCGTCGAGCGGCGCGTCGACTTCGTCCAGCACGCAGATCGGCGCCGGGTTGGTCAGGAACACCGCGAAGATCAGCGCCATCGCGGTCAGCGCCTGCTCGCCGCCCGAGAGCAGCGACAAGGTCGCCGGCTTCTTGCCCGGGGGCTTTGCCAGGATTTCGAGACCGGCTTCGAGCGGATCGTCGCTCTCGATGAGCTGCAGTTCGGCGGTGCCGCCGCCGAAGAGCTGCGTGAACAGATGCTGGAAATGCTTGTTCACCTGCTCGAACGAGACCAGCAGCCGCTCGCGCGCCTCGCGATTAAGGCTCTGGATGCCCTGGCGCAGCTTGCCGATCGCCTGCACGAGGTCGTCGCGCTCGGCGGCAAGCGAGGTGTGCTGCGCCTCGACTTCCTGCAGCTCTTCGTCGGCACGCAGGTTGACCGCACCGAGACGCTCGCGCTCGCGGCGCAGACGCTCGAGCGTCGCGTCGGTCTCGACGATGTCCGGCAGCGGATCGCCCGGATTGAGCTCGGCAAGCTCGGCGACTTGCGCCGGCTCGACCTCGAGTGTGTCGTGGATTTCGCGCGCGATGTCGGCGAGGCGCCGCTTGGCCGCTTCGAAGCGCTCCTCGGAGCGGGCGGCGCCCTCGCGCGCCTGACTCGCCGCTTCCAGCGCGGCGCGGGCGTCGCGGTCGGCTTCGGCGAGTTGGTTCTCGGCTTCCTGCAAGCGGTCGGCGCAGCCGCGGCGGTCGGCCTCGGCCAGCTCGACTTCGCTGATCAGCGCCTCGCGCTTCTCGGCAAAGGCCTCCGGCGCATCGGTAAGCTCTGCGCGCGCGGTCTGCGCTTCGGCGACGCGCTGCTCGAGCGTCGCGAGCTGCATGCGCGCGCCTTCCTGGCGCTGCATCGAGGCCGTCATGTCGGCGGCCAGCGCCTTGAGGCGGCGATCGGCAAGCTCGGCCTCGCGCACGATCGCCTGCTGCTCGGCGCGCATTTCGGCGAGCGTCGCGCGCTTGGTCGTGATGTCGTCGCGCACGAGCGAGAGTTCGGTTTCGAGATCGGCGGCCGGAGGCAGCGCTTCGAGCGCGGCTTCGGCTTCCGCCTTGGCGGCGGCGATCTCGTCGCGGCTCGCGGTCAGGCGCTGTTGCGCTTCGGACAGCGCCGACTTGCGCGCGGCGTGACGGTTGGCTTCGCGCTCGGCCGCTTCGTACTGGTCGCGCGCGGTCGACACTTCACGCTGGCGCTCGCGGATGGCGGCGCGCGTTTCGGTTTCGGCGGCTGCGGCGGCACGAAGGGCTTGATCGGCATTCTCGGTGGTCGTGCGCGCGGCTTCCGCCTCGGCGCGCGCGACCTGCAGCTCGGACTCGATTTCGGCGAGGCGGGCGCGCTCGGCGAGACGCCGCGCGGCGCCGGTCGGCGCATGCGCGTCGGCGGCAAAGCCGTCCCAACGCCACAGATCGCCTTCGATCGAGACGAGACGCTGACCCGGCTTCAACTGACCGACGAAACGCTGCGCCTCCGCGCGGTCAACGACGCCGATCTGGCTCAGGCGGCGGGAGAGTTCGTCGGGCGCTGCGACGTGCTTGGCGAGCGCTTCGACGCCTTCCGGCAGCGCCGGATCGGTGGGGTCGATGGTGGCGCCCGCCCAGCGCATCGGCGAGGACGGATCGATCGGCGCGTCGAGATCGTCGCCGAGCGCGGCGCCGAGCGCCTTCTCGTAGCCCTTGTCGACGGCGACGCTGTCCATCACCGGCGGCCACAGATTCTTGGTGTCGACCGCGAGCACCTTCGACAGCGTTTTGGCTTCCGTCTCGAGCCGCTGTACGCGGCGTTCGGTTTCGGCGAGCGGCGCGCGCGAGGCCTCCAGCGCGTGACGCGCTTCCTGGTGCGCAGCCTCAGCCGCAAGCGCCGCCGCGTCAGCAGCAGCAGCAGCAGCCTGCGCTGTTTCGACGATGGCGGTCAGTTCGGCGAGATCGGGACCTTCGTTCGCCTGCAGCGCCGACAGTTCACGCTCGACCTCGAACATCTCGCTTTCGATGCGCGACGCGCGGTTCGCGTGCTCGCGCATCACGTTCTCGAGCTGATGGCGCTGCGCGGTCAGATCGGCGAGCTTGGCCGTGAGTTCGGAGAACACCTTCTCCACCTCGGCCAGCGCGGCGTCGGCTTCCGCCACCTTGGCGTCGGCGCCCGAGCGGCGGCCGGCATTGGCATGCGCCTCTTTGCGGATCGTCTCGTCTTCCGCGGCGATGCGGGCGATGGCTTCTTCGGCGTCGGCGACCAGACGCTCTTCGCGCTCCTTGTCGGAGGCGAACTGGAACAGCCGCTTGTCGAGTTCGGCGATGCGATCCTTGGCGCGCTGCTCTTCGCGGTCGAGATCGGCAAGCGCCAGCTTGATGCGATGCAAAGCGGCACCGGCGGCGGCTTCCGCCTCGCGCAGTTCAGGCAGGGACGCCGATGCCAGCGCCTGGCGCTTGGAGGCTTCCGCTTCGGCTTCGGTGCGGGCCGCGACTTCGCGCACACCGAGATCCTTGGCCTGTTCGGCTTCGGTGACCTCGAAGCTTGCAGCCAGCCAGCGCAAGTGGTGCAGCGTGGCTTCGGCCTTGCGCACTTGCGCCGACACGGTGCGATAGCGCACGGCCTGGCGCGCCTGCTTCTTCAACGCTTCCATCTGCGTCGTCAGCTGGCCGATCACGTCCTCGACGCGCAGCAAATTGGTCTCGGCCGCCTTCAAGCGCAGCTCGGCTTCGTGCCGGCGCGCATGCAAACCGGCGACGCCGGCGGCTTCTTCCAGCACGCGGCGGCGCTGTTCGGGCTTGGCCTGGATGATCTCGCCGATGCGGCCCTGGTGCACAAGCGCCGGCGAACGCGCGCCGGTCGAAGCGTCGGCGAACAGGATCTGCACGTCGCGGGCGCGCACGTCGCGGCCGTTGATGCGGTAATTGGAGCCGGATTCGCGCTCGATGCGGCGTGCGATCTCCAGCATGTCGGTGTCGTTGAAGGCCGCCGGCGCCGTACGATCGCCGTTGTCGATCGTCATCGCGACTTCGGCGTTGTTACGGGCCGGGCGCGAGTTGTTGCCGTTGAAGATGACGTCGTCCATCGACGCGGCGCGCATGGATTTGTGCGAGTTCTCGCCCATCACCCAACGCAAAGCTTCGACCAGGTTCGACTTGCCGCAACCGTTCGGACCGACAACGCCGGTCAGGCCCGGCTCGATGAGGAAATCGGTCGGTTCGACGAAGGTCTTGAACCCTAACAGACGCAGCCGGGTCAGCTTCATAACGTCAGGCCTCGTACTAAATCACGCTTTGCATGTCCGCTCGAAAACGCACGTTTTCGCGAGGCTATGCGCGCCAGGGAAAAACCCATCATCCCGCGGGCGGTTACGGAGAACAGCCGGGCGATCCGCCGCGTTCGGCGTGCCGGCCCGGACCGTGATGATCAGTTGCCGCATTGGCCGGGAGAATGAACAGCCGGGCCCGCTTGAGCAACAGCCGCGCACGAATCGTGGCTGGTTTTCCAGACATTTCGCGAGGCGGCGCGGCGAAAATAGGGCGGTTCCAACGCGAAAAAAGCTGTTGGCACGCGGCTAAATGCACTTGCCTAAAACATTCCGGGTCCGGCCTTGCGGCTGCGGACCCGGAATCGGTATGCGCTTAAGTTCAGCTCTTGAGCAGCGGATCGATGATCTTGGCCATCTCGTCGATGGTCATCGCGCCGGCATATTGCGCGCCGTTGATGAAGAAGGTCGGCGTCGACTGCACTTTGAAATCCTTGATGGCGCGCTGACGCGAGCTTTCGATACCGTCGAGGATCTTCTGGTTCGACAGGCAGGCGTTGAAGGTCTGCTCGGTGAAGCCGGCCTGCTTGGCGATGGCGAGCAGCGGCGGCAGCGGCTTTTCCACGGCCCAGGTACGCTGCTGACGGAACAGCGTGTCGGTCAGCGCGAAATACTTGCCAGAGTCGGTATCGGCGGCGCAGCGCGCCAGCATCGAGGCGGCGGCGGCGAGGTTGTCGAGCGGGAATTCGCGGAAGATGTAACGTACCTTGCCGGTATCGATGTAGCGCTTCTTCAGGTCCGGGAAGGTGGTTTCCTGGAAATGCGCGCAGTGCGGGCAGGTCATCGAGGCGTATTCGACGATCGTCACCGACGCCTTCGCGTCGCCGAGCGCCATTTCCGGCAGGGCATCCGGCTTCATTAGTTCCAGGGGCGAAATCGTCGTTTGCGCTTGCGCGAGCGCCTCGCCGGCAAAGGGAAGCGCGGTGCTGCCGAGCAGGGCGGTCGCAAGCGCCAAAGTGGCGCCGGCCTGGCAAAACTCACGGCGGGAAATCTGCAACGGAAGCTCCTTCGCTGAAAGGCGGGTTTTCGCCGCCACTGGCTAGCTGGACTTCAGAAATGTGGCAATGGCAGGCCGAGTTTCCCGGCCAGCTCGCGCCTCACTTTCGTTTGATGACGGCGCCGAGGCGGGCCAAGGCGTTGCGCAAAGCCTCATCCTCGACCGGAAGGCTCTCGGCGATGCGGTCGACCACGGCCGGATCGGGCGGTTTCGGCGGCGCCCGGCGCACCCGGCGGCGCAAGGGCGCCTGGCGCAACGCGAGGCGGCCGACCGCCTGCCAGCCGAAGAACCGGTTGACCCGCTCCAGGATGGCGCCCGACATGTGCTGGATTTCGAGCGCCATCGGCCCTTCGACCCGCAGCACCAAAGTGGCTGGCTCCGGCGGCGCATCGCCAGCCTCGGCCTTGGGGCTCAGGCGCGGCCAGTTGATCTTGAGCGGCTCGCAGAAGGGCGCGATGTCCGGCCCGACGATGGTCGCCCAGCGCGCCAGGATTTCGCCCGAGGCAAAGCCCTGCGCCTTCATGACATCCGTCAAGGTGGCGCCGAGGAGGTCGGACAACGGCCGGGGAAAACCGCGCGCGGGAGTGCTCATGAAGGGGTGTCTCGTGCCAAGGTCGGCGTCATGACAGTAGCAGCCGGCCCTCGTCGCAGAAAGAACATCAGCGCCATTGAGGAAGAAGGCGCGCGCCAGGACCTCTCTTCACCTCCCCCCTTGCGGGGGAGGTCGCCCGCCGAAGCTTCAGCGAAGGCGGGCGGGAGGGGGGTATCGTCGAAGGTGGCGCAAGTTTCCACCCCCCTCCCTAACCCTACCCCGGCGCAAGTCGGGCTTGCCCGACTTGCGCACGATAAGTCGAAACCCGGGCAAGCCCGGGTTTCGAGGGGGAGGGAACAGGTTGAGCAAGCAGCGAGCCCAAACATTGACTCGCAGGCTTTGCTCGCCTGGTACGACCGCCACGCGCGGGTGTTGCCGTGGCGGGCCCGGAAAGGACAGCGGCAGGAGCCGTACCGGGTCTGGCTGTCGGAGATCATGTTGCAGCAGACGACCGTGAAGACGGTCGGGCCCTATTACGCCAAGTTCCTGGCGCAATGGCCGACGGTGACCGCGCTGGCTGCGGCGAAGCTCGATGACGTGCTGCGCGCCTGGGCCGGGCTCGGCTACTACGCCCGCGCGCGCAACCTGCACGCTTGCGCCGTCGCGGTTGTCGAGCGGCATGGCGGCGTCTTTCCGGACACGCTCGACGGTTTGCGCGATCTGCCCGGCATCGGCGACTACACCGCGAGCGCGGTGGCGGCGATCGCCTTCGATGCCGACGCGGTGCCGGTCGACGGCAATGTTGAGCGCGTGGTGACGCGGCTCTTCGCCATTGAAGAGGCGTTGCCGGCGGCGAAGCCGCGCATCAAGGAACTGGCGCTATCGCTGTTGCCGCCGTCGCGCTCGGGCGACTTCGCACAGGCGATGATGGATCTCGGCGCGACCATTTGCACGCCGAAGAAGCCGGCGTGTTCGCTGTGTCCCTGGAACGATGTCTGCCTGGCGCGAGAGCGCGGCGATCAGGAGACGTTTCCGCGCAAGGCGCCCAAGCGCGAGGGCAAGCTCAGGCGCGGCGCGGCCTTCGTCGTGCTGCGCGCCGATGGACACATCCTGTTGCGGACGCGGCCGGACAAAGGCCTGCTCGCCAAGATGACGGAAGTGCCGGGCAGCGCTTGGACGCACGATTTTCAATTGAAGGACGCCGAAGCGGCAGCGCCCTTGGACGCGGCATGGCGCCGGTTGCCCGGCACGGTCACGCATGTGTTCACGCATTTTCCGCTGGAGCTGACGGTGTTCGCGGCCGAAGTGCCGCGCGCAACCAAAGCGCCGGAGGGCGCACGCTGGGTGAAGCTTGCTGAGGCGCATGCCGAGGCGCTGCCGACCGTGATGCGCAAGGTGCTGGCACACGCGTTGGAGTAACGCTCGAACCTTGTCCCGTCATCCTGAGGTGCGAGCGCAGCGAGCCTCGAAGGATGAACGGCCGTGGACTGCCCGCCGTCGCCCTTCGAGGCTCGACGCTTCGCGTCGAGCACCTCAGGGTGACGGCTCATTTACGCGGTGTAGTACGCGTCGTTTACCCGAACGCCGGTATCCCGGCCGCGGCGACCAGCATCGCGTTTTCGGTCTTTTCGAGTTCGCGCTGGCTCGGCTTGCGGCGCGCCAACGCCTTCTTGTTGATCTTGCGCTTGGCGATGCCGTTCAGCTTCTTGTCCGTCGCTTTCTCTTCCTTGAGGTTCATCGCCAGCAGTTTGGCGACGTCGGTGTGGCCGAGCAGCCGGGCCCAGGCGACCAGCGTGCCGTAGCGCGTGATCTCATAATGTTCGACCGCCTGCGCCGCGGCGATCAGCGCCGCGTTGAGCACCATCTTGTCGTCGATTTCGCCGGCGATCTCGTTCGCTTCCTGGATGATGCCGTCGATGGCGGGGCATTTGGTGCCTTCGGGCTTCATCTTCAGCTTCTTGAATGCCTGGTCGAGCCGTTTGATCTGAGCCTTGGTCTGCGTCAGATGCGCGCGCAGGCCCTTCTTCAATTCGGCGTCGGACGCCTTGGCCACCATATCCGGCAGCGATTTCTGGATTTGATGTTCGGCGTAGTAGATGTCCTGCAGCGAATGCACGAACAGATCGTCGACGTTGTGGATGTCGGATGAAAACCAGCCCATGGGTCGCCTCCCGCGTGTGTTCGCAGCACTAAAGCTTTGTTCCCCGTCCGGGTTCCCAAACGGGGCAAAGATCGCTAGCAAGGCCCCGGATTTAACTTTCGACACGAGGGAAGAGCATGAGCATTGAACGTCACGAAGTCGGCGCGCGCATGAGCAAGGCGGTGGCGCACGGCAACACCGTCTATCTGGCGGGCATCGTCGCCAACGAGCCGAAGGGCAAGAGCGTCACCGACCAGACCAAGGACATCCTGGCCCAGATCGACGGACTGCTCGCCAAGGCCGGCACCGACAAGTCGAAGCTCCTGACGGCCAATATCTGGATCACCGACATGGCCAACTTCGCCGAGATGAACGCGGTGTGGGACGCCTGGGTCTCGGCCGGCAACACCCCGGCCCGCGCCACGGTCGAGGCCAAGCTCGCGACGCCCGACTACAAGGTCGAGATCATGGTGGTGGCGGCGCGCTGAGGGGCGTCTGACTGTTGTCCCGGGCGAGCGAGCTTTTGCGAGCGAGGCCCGGGACGCATTCGCCGCGGCATTTCGACCGGGCGCAGCATATGGGTCCCCGCCGGCGCGGGGACGACGACACGCTACTCCGCCGCTTCGCTCATCTCCTCGCGCACCTTGGCGCGGAAGGAGTCGATCGGCGTCAGGCCCTTCGGCGTCTCGATGTGCCAGAAGGTCCAGCCGTTGCAGGCTTCCAGGCCCTGGGCGAGCGCGCCCATGCGGTGGATGGAGCCGACGTTGCTACCGATGCTGATGGCGCCGTCGGCGCGGACGATGGCCTTGTGCCGCTTCTTGGCGTCGGTGAGACGCGCGCCCGGCGTGACGAGACCGCGCTCGATCAGCGCCGAGAACGGCACGCGCGGCGCTTCGCGCGCCGTCATGAACGGCGCGATCGACGGCGCTTCCAAAGGCTGCATCTCGTCGATGCGCTTCTGCGCCGCCTTGGCGTATTTCGCTTCGCGCTCGAAGCCGATGAAGCGGCGGCCGAGATGCTTGGCGACGGCGCCGGTGGTTCCGGTGCCGGAGAACGGGTCGATCACCAGATCGTCGACGCGCGACGACGACAGGATGACGCGCGCGAGCAGCGACTCGGGCTTCTGCGTCGGATGCAGCTTCTTGCCGTCGGCGCCCTTGAGGCGTTCTTCGCCGGTGCAGAGCGGGATAGTCCAGTCGGAGCGCACCTGCACATCGTCGTTGCCGGCTTTGAGCACTTCGTAATTGAACGTGTAGCCCTTGCCCTTGGTGTCGGGCGACGCCCAGATCAGCGTCTCGTGCGCGTTGGTGAAGCGACGGCCGCGGAAGTTCGGCATCGGATTGGTCTTGCGCCAGATCACGTCGTTGAGGATCCAGAAGCCGAGATCCTGCATGATCGCGCCGACGCGGAAGATGTTGTGATAGCTGCCGATCACCCAGATGGTGCCGGACGGCTTCAACACGCGCTTGCAGGCGCGCAGCCAATCTTTTGTGAAGGTGTCGTAGGCCTCGAAGCTTGCGAACTTGTCCCAATCGTCGGTGACGGCATCGACATGCGAGTCGTCCGGACGCTTGAGGTCGCTGGCAAGCTGGAGATTGTAAGGCGGGTCCGCGAACACCAGATCGACGGAAGCCGCGGGCAGCTTGTTCATCTCGGCGACGCAGTCGCCAAGCACGATACGGTGCTGCGGGAGAGGCTCAGAAACAACACGGGGCGCCCGAGAGGGCGCCCCGCGACGCGACACTACCATGACTCAAAACTCTGACTCAGGCGACGCGGTCGGCGACGCGGGACCTACAACCGACACGCAGGACTATGGCCCTCCAAAGTGAAAAAACGGTTTATGGTTTGTCACTCGAACTGGGCAAATTCTGCCTATTTAACGAGAGGTTACGGGGTGCGGTGGGAACTTTCTCAATGTCACTTAGATTGCATTTTAAAGCTGCCTTTGGCGCGCCTTAGAGTTTCCCGATAGGTTTGCGCTGCGAACGGAGAAGAATGCGATGCGCTGGGACGATTTTCGCCGAAGCGACAATGTCGAGGACGACCGCGGCGGCGGTGGTGGTTATGGCGGCGGCGGCGGGTTCGGTCTGCCGATTGGTGGCGGTGGCTTGGGAATCGGCACGATCGTCGTGCTCGGTATCATCGGCTGGGCGCTCGGCATCGATCCGAGCCTGCTGATTGGCGGTGCCGAGGTACTCAGCGGCGGCAACAATGCGCGCTACGAGCAGCAGGTGCCGTCCAATACGCAGCGCGGCGGCACGCCGAGCGATCAGATGGGGCAGTTCGTCGCCGCGGTTCTTGGCAACACCGAAGACGTCTGGACCAAGATCTTCCAGGACAATGGGCAGACATACCGCGCGCCGCGGCTGCGGCTTTACTCGGGATCGGTGCAAGGCGGTTGCGGTTTTGCGCAGGCGGCGATGGGGCCGTTCTATTGCCCGACCGACCGGCGCATCTACCTCGACACCTCGTTCTTCCGCGACATGCAGGTGCGCTTCAGAGGGTGCAGCGGCAAAGCCTGCGAGTTCGCTGAAGCCTATGTGATCGCGCACGAGGTCGGCCATCACGTGCAGAACCTGCTCGGCATTCTGCCCAAGGCACGGCAGGCGCAACAGGCGGCCGGCAGTAAGGCGGAAGCCAACCGCATCCAGGTGAAGATCGAATTGCAAGCCGACTGCCTCGGCGGCGTTTGGGCCTATCACTCGAATCAGCGCTGGAAGTCGATCGAGCCGGGCGACGTGGAAGCGGCGCTGCAGACGGCCTCGGCGATCGGCGACGACCGCTTGCAGAAGCAGGCGCAGGGTTACGTCGTGCCGGATGCCTTCACCCACGGCTCCTCGGCCCAGCGTCAGCGCTGGTTCTCGACCGGCCTGAAAGAGGGCAAGGTGTCCGCCTGCAACACGTTCGCAGCGGCGTCACTGTAAGGGACGGCACCATGCCCGGTATCGACGAGAGCAAGAACTTCGTGCCGGTGAAGATCGCGGTGCTGACGGTGTCCGACACGCGCGCCTTCGCCGACGACAAGTCCGGTTCGACCTTGGTCGAGCGTCTTGAGAAAGCCGGGCACGTGCTCGCCGACCGCAAGATCGTCAAGGATGACGTCGAGGCCATCCGTGCGCAGGTGAAGGCCTGGATCGCCGACAAGAATGTCGATGTGGTGATCACCACGGGCGGCACCGGCTTCACCGGCCGCGATGTCACGCCGGAAGCGGTCGAACCTCTGTTCGAGAAGCGGATGGAAGGCTTCTCGATGCTGTTTCTGATGGTGAGCTATCAGAAGATCGGCACCTCGGCGATCCAGACCCGCGCGACGGCGGGCGTTGCCAACGCGACCTATATCTTCTGCGTGCCCGGTTCTCCCGGCGCCTGCAAGGATGCCTGGGACGAGATCCTGGTGCATCAGCTCGATTATCGCTACCGGCCGTGCAACTTCGTCGAGATCCTGCCGCGGCTCGACGAGCATCTGCGCCGCGCGAAGGCGCAAGGCGCGACGGCGTAGCAGTCGTTGTCGTCCCCGCGCAGGCGGGGACCCATACGCCGCAGCCTCTCTCCGCCTCATCCTGAGGAGCATCGCGTAGCGATGCGTCTCCAAGGATGGCCGGATGTGGCTCACGCGATCGAGCGCACGACGCCGCCGTCGACGCGCAAGGCGGCGCCGGTGGTGGCCGAGGCCTGCTGCGAGCAGGCATAGACCACCATGTTGGCGACTTCCTCGACCGTCGCGAGGCGCTTGATGATCGACGACGGCCGGTGTTGTGCGATGAATTCCTTTTCCATCTGCTCCTGCGCCACGCCTTGCTCCTTGGCCATCTTGCCGAAGAAGTCCGAAACGCCGTCCGAGCGCGTCGGACCCGGCAGTACCGCGTTCACAGTGACGCCGGTGCCGGCGAGCGACTCGGCGAGGCCGCGCGAAATGGCGAGCTGCGCCGTCTTGGTCATGCCGTAGTGGATCATCTCCACGGGGATCTGCAGGCCGGACTCGGACGAGATGAAGATAATGCGGCCCCAGCTCTTCTTGCGCATGCCCGGCACATAAGCGCGCGACAGCCGCACACCGCTCATGACGTTGGTGTCGAAGAAGCGCTGCCAGTCGGCGTCGGGGATTTCCTCGAACGGCTTCGGCTCGAAGATGCCGACATTGTTGATGAGGATGTCGGTCTCTGGCACGGCGCGCACGAGCGCGTCGGCGCCTTCGGCGGTGGCGAGATCGGCGACGACCGTGTCGACCTTGGCCTTCGGCAGCGCGGCGAGCAGCGCGTCCTTCGCCTTCTTCACCGAGGCTTCAGAGCGTCCGTTGAGGACCACATCCGCGCCGGCTTCGGCGAGGCCTTTGGCGATGGCAAAGCCGATGCCGAGCGTCGACCCGGTGACGACGGCGCGTTTGTTGGTCAGATCGATTTTCATGGGGGGTGCTCGTAAGGGAGGGGAGGGTCCGACGGACAGGACATAGGGCCGCGGCCACGCCGCTCCAAGGGGCCGGTCAGGGAAAGTTGCGGGCTTCCTTATTGTCCACGGGCGCCGAGCGCTTTCTTGCGACCGATCCGCCGTCGATTTGGCGCAAGATCTCCGCTGCAAAGGCCGCCGCGAGCGGCTGCCCGGTCATCTCCTCGAGCCAGTACCATTGGCCGTTGGGATTGAGTTCGGGGAAGTGCCAAACGCCGTCGCCGTCGACGGCGAAATCAAACGCGCCGAAGCGCAAGCCGAAATGCGCGCACATATCGCGGCATGCACGGGCGATGGGCGCGGGCGCCTCCAACGCCGTGTATCGGATATCCTTGTAGTCGTTGACGCGGCGAACATCGGCAGCGGTCGCCGCAATATGGCTCGCGTCCAGCTTGGTCGCGAAGACGCGATCGCCGATGACGTTGAGACGCACGTCATACTGACGCGCCACGTATTCCTGAATGATGCAGGGCGAGTGCTTGATGCGGGTCCATCGCCTGCGGATGTCGGCATCGACCAAGGACGTATACATGAAATGGGCCGTGCTGGGGGTTTCGATGATGGCCCGGTACAGCGCCTTGATGACATGGCGCGCGCCTTTGCCATGCGTGAACGTCTTGGCGCTCGTGCTGTTGGAGGTGATCAGGGCCGGCGGCACGCGCAGGCGAGGGTCGCGCGTCGCCCAATGCAGTTGCGCGGCCTTGTATGACGCACGTGCTACCGCATCGGGCGCATCGAGCCACGTGCCGCACAGCGCCCACAAGGCGCCGAACAGCGCATGCGAAAATTCCGAACGCGCGAAGGCCTGTTCACCGCGGCTCATGTAACGGATGGCCGTCGGATAGGCGCGGCGATTCCAGATCAGCGAGCAGGACGTGATCGTTTGCCGGCCCACTTTGAGGCGGCCGGCGCCGGGATCAAAGGTGATCGTCCGGCGCCAGAGCGCGATCTGGTCGAGACAGTGCGCGGTGACTCCGGCCGACTTCAGCGGCCGCAGCACCGCGTCGACGTGCTTGTCGGTCGGCGAGCCGACGACGACAAGGTCGACGTGCATTTCAGAAGTCGAGGCCGGCCGGGGTATCGAGCACCGTGCCGTTCGGGCCGGTGCAGTATGTTGCGGCGGTCCAACCGGCACGTATCTGCTTCAGCTTCGACAGCACTTCCTTGTCGGAGACGTTGGACGGCACATGGACCGTGACGGCCATATTCGCGAGCAGCGACCTGAATTTGCCGCGCCCGCCAGCCCGCTTGGTCCGTGACGTTTTCTTCGCGCCGCGTTTGGCTCTTTTCATGGCTACCCCTCCCGGCTTGGCTATCTGCACATCGGGAATGATAGCAGTAATTCTACATTACAACCAGGGGTTACGAGGCGGCTAAAGCCGCAAATCCCAGTATTCCGCGACGACGTCCTGGCCCCAGGTGTGCCGCGGCTCGCTGGAGGTGAGGGTGAAGCCCGCCCGCTCGTAGATGTGGCGCGCCGCGGTCAACACGCTGTGCGTCCATAGGGTGACCTGCTTGTAGCCGGCGGCGCGGGCGAAGCCGACGCATTCGTCGACCAGGCGTTTGCCGATACCGAGCCCGCGTCCTTTCGGATCGACCAACAACAGGCGGATACGCGCGACCTCGTCGGAGTCCCGCACCAGGAAGATGGACCCGACCGGCTCGCCGTGGCGCTCGGCGATCCAACAGCGCTCGCGCGCCGGATCGTTCTTGTTGGCGAAGTCGGCGACGATCTGCGCGCACAGCCCTTCGAAAGGTTCGCCCCAGCCGTATTCCTCAAGATAGAGCTCGGCGTGGCGGGTAACGACCCAGCCGAAGTCGCCGGGTTTGGGATTGCGCAGCGTGTAGGCGAGTTCATTGTCGGCCTGGCCGGCATGACCGAGGAGGCGTTCGATCTCACTCATCGCGGCGACCACCCGCGCCTGTTCGGCCTCATTGAGATGCGCCAACATGCCGGCGACCTGGACTTGCGATTTCTTCTCGAGAGGCGCGAAGGTCTTGCGGCCGCGCGCCGTCAATGTGAGATGGCTCTGCCGCGCGTCCTTGGCCGAGGTCTCGCGGCTGATAAGGCCTTGCTTCTCGAAATGTCGCAGCACACGGCTGATATAGCCGGCGTCGAGATCGAGCGCGCGCGCGATGTCGCTGGCGGTGGGACCATCGCCGCGGAAGATTTCGTACAGCACCCGCATCTCGCCAAGCGAGTAGGGGCTGTCGAGATAGCCTTTGCGCAGGACGCCGATCTGGCGCGTGTAAAAGCGATTAAATCGCCGAATGGCGGCGATGCGATCCGGCCCGGGCTCGGACATACGTTCGTTATTCCTTTTGTGGTGTCGGCTTGCCGCGACAAGCGCGAAAAAGGCTGCGCGCGGCCGCTTCGATTGCTTCCTGCCGCAGGCGGTGCGCTTGCTTTCGATAGGCCGCGTAATCGTGGGGTGCGTGCGAAGCGGACGACGCGGATGTCGCGCTAGCCACCGGCCGCGTTTCGGCTAAAGCCGTCGCCCGCAAGCCTCCGTCGATAACCGTTGCGCCGGCCATGGCGGCGTTCCTTCCAGTTGGATGACAAAGTCAACCTTATAATTGACTTTGTCAAGTAACTGTCGGGCGGCTTGTAAGCGGCGGGCAGCGCGCGGCTCGGCGATCTATGCGGAGGTCAGCGCGGCGGCCGGGCGCCGACGGGCAACATGGCGAGACGCCGCCGGCCGAGCTTGCGGAGCAGGGCCGCTTCAGCATCGTTGCCTGCGGGATGCCCGCCGACGCTGTCGTAAAGGCGGCGGGGGATGAGCAGGCCCTGTTCGGGGCGCGCGCCGCCGACCAGCGTGGCGCGCAGAAGCGTCAGCAATTCCGCCCAGGCCGGCCGTAGGGCGTCGGCCGCGCTCGAGGGTCTGAATATGGCCGCGCGCGGGGCTTCGCTTGCGCTGGTGGCGGCCATGAAGTTTTCCGCGGCGGCGACCCAGCCGGGCTCCGGGACGGTGCCGGGCCGCAGAAACAAAAGCCAAGGCGTGCGCGTGCTCGCGGCCGCGGCGCGCAGGCGTCCGCCGACCGGTTCGCGCGAGCTCATGAACCGGCAGCCGGCGATGTCCGCGACCTCGGCCGTCTCGTCGGCGGAGGCGGCATCGGCGATCACGACCTCGGTCAACAGGCCGGCCGTGGCGCCCGGCACCAACGCGGCGAGCGTCGGGACCAAAGGCCGTTCCGATTCGTGTGTGGCGATGATGGCGCTGAGCATGGAACCGCGACTGTGACGTCCAGGTTGCACCACATCATGTGGCGGTTGTCGACCTCGCCACGAAATCAAGTCGGCTTTTGATTAAAACGGAACCGTCGAAAAATGTTCTTGTTATGTTCACATTCAGCCACTAGGTTCTGGCCATGGCTCGACCAAACGCAGCCCAGAAGCGCCCGTCGGTGAAGGAGCTGCCCTCCGCATCGGCGGGCGCGCATGGACCGACAAATCCGTATGACGATGTCAGCGAATTGCTCGGCGTTGTGGTCGAGCATGAGCGCCGGCGCGGTCGTGGGGCGCAGAGCAATGCCGTCGGCCGTTACGAGCCGCTCGCCCGCGTCGCCTTCGACGACGGCTGGCAGTCGCTCGAAGACCTGCCGCCGTTCAAGACCACGGTGCAGGTCGATGCCTCGCGCAAGATCATCACGCGCAACGATTCCCCCGACATCGGTTTCGACCGCTCGATCAATCCCTATCGCGGCTGCGAGCACGGCTGCGTCTACTGCTTCGCACGGCCGACGCATGCTTATCTCGGTCTGTCGCCCGGGCTGGATTTCGAATCCAAGCTGTTCGTGAAGCCGGAGGCCGCCGAGCTGTTGGAGCGCGAGCTGTCGTCGCCGAACTATCAGCCGAAGGTCATCGCCATCGGCACCAACACCGATCCGTATCAGCCGATCGACCGCCGCTACCAGGTGATGCGGCGCATTCTCGAGGTGCTCGACCGCGCCGGTCATCCGGTCGGTATCGTCACCAAGTCGGCGCTGGTGTTGCGCGATCTCGACATTCTCGCGCGCATGGCGGAGCGCAAGCTGGCCAAGGTCGCCTTGTCGGTGACGACGCTCGATGCGGAGTTGGCGCGCAAGATGGAGCCGCGCGCGGCGACGCCGATGCGGCGGCTCGAGGCCTTGCGTCGGTTGTCGCAGGCCGGCGTGCCGACGACGGTGATGGTGGCGCCCATCGTTCCCGCGCTGAACGACATGGAGATCGAGCGTATCCTGGAGGCGGCGGTGACCGCCGGCGTCAAGGAAGCGGGCTACGTGCTGCTGCGGTTGCCGCTCGAGGTGCGCGATCTGTTTCGCGAGTGGCTGATGGCGAATTATCCCGATCGCTATCGGCATGTGATGAAGCTCATCCGCGACATGCGCGGCGGCAAGGATTACGATTCGACCTGGGGTAAGCGCATGAAGGGCAGCGGCCCTTATGCATGGATGATCGGCCGCCGGTTCGAGCTGGCCTGCGAGAAGCTCGGCATCAACAAGACGCGGACGGCCTTGTCGACGCAGGCGTTCCGCGCGCCGAAGGCCGGCAGCGAGCAACTGAACCTGTTCGAGTCATGAACGAACCGAACGCCGTTTTGTCGTTGGTGACGTTGGGCGTCGCCAATCTCGGCCGCAGCATCGCCTTTTACGAGGCGCTCGGCTTTGCGCGCCGCGCGCGCGACGCCGAGGGTGTTGGCTTCTTCCAGGCCGGCGCCTGCGCCTTCGCGGTCTGGTCGGTCGCGGAACTGGCGAAAGATTCGCGGCACACGGCGAGCCACGTGCCGGTCGATTTCCGCGGCGTCGCGCTGGCCTGGAATTGCGCGACGGAAACGCAAGTCGATGCTGCCATTGCGCGGGCGTGGTCGGCCGGCGCGACCATCCCAAAGCCGCCGGAGAAGACGTCCTGGGGCGGCTATGCCGGCTACTTCAAGGATCCCGACGGCCATCTTTGGGAAGTGGCGCATAACCCCGGCTTCCCGCTGACGGAAGACGGGCGGCTCACGTTGCCGGATTGAATGATCTGCTCGTCCCCCCGCCACTCCCGTGCGCAAATCGGCGACAGCCGACTTGCGCTGGGGACCCAGCGCGCAAATGCAAATTTGTCAGGGCGTGCTGGATTCCCGCTTTCGCGGGAATGAGCGGAGCATACGACGACGCGTAGCCGCGCTAATTGATCTTCAGATCGAGCGCCTTGACCATCCGGCCCCACTTCTCGACCTCGGCCTTGAACAGCGCTTCGGCCTGATCCGGCGTGCCGGTCATCGGATCGAAGCCGATGCTCGTCAGCTTTTCCTGCACGGCGGACGATTTGATGGTGTCGTTGATCGCCGTGTTCAGCGCGGCGACGATCTTCGGATCGGTCTTGGCCGGTGCGAACACGCCGATCCAGGACGAGGCTGTGTGGCCCGGAAAGCCGGCTTCCTTGAAGGTCGGCACGTTCGGCACGACGGCGGCACGCTGCTCGTCGGCGATGCCGATGCCTTTGAGTTTGCCGGCGGCGACCTGCGCGGCTGCGCCGCCGCCGAGCGTCGTCGCCCAGACGTCGATCTGATTGCCGAGCGTCGCGTTCATCGCCGGCGCGCCGCCCTGGAACGGCACATGCGTCGCCTGCACCTTGGCGATGACCTTGAAGAAGTACTCGGCCTCGATGTGCGAACCGCTGCCGACGCCGGCCGAGCCGAAGGTGATCGGCTTGTCCTTTGCCGCCTTCACCAGGTCGGCGACGTTGTTGGCGGGGTTGTTCGGATTGGTGACCAGCGATTCGGGGCTCGAGGCGGCGATCGCCACCGTCTTGAGCTCGCTGGCCGAGAATTGTTTGGTGTCGCGCAAGGTCTCGTTGATGGCGATGGCGGTGGTCGTCACCAGCAGCGTGTAGCCGTCGGGTGCGGCATGCGCGACCAATGCGGCGGCGATGTTGCCGCCGGCGCCGCCGCGGTTCTCGACCACGACGTTCTGCTTCAGCCGCTCGGTCAGCCCCTGCGCGATGAAGCGCCCGACGGTATCGGCCACGCCGCCCGGTGCGAAGGCGACGACCAATGTGATCTTGCCGGAGGGATAGGCGTCGGCGGCCTGCGCCGGTGCAGCCAGCAGCGCCAGCGCGACGGCAGCAAGCGTGTGGCGAAGCGGTCGGACGAGCATGAGCAGTTCCCCCTGGCGTCGTTCTTGGCGCTCGGACGGCGCAAGGAATCGACTATTCCAATCGCGCGGTCAGGACAAGGAATCGATGGCAGCGACGCGGGGCGCGGTTCCGCGCGGCGCCCCTTCCAATCCCCGGATTTCACAAGGCAAAATCAGTGCGATTGACTTCGCGGGCGTTGCGCGCGACTTCTCGCCGATGCCCCCGCGCAAAGCCAAAGCGAGCCAAGGTCTGCCGCTGAAAGAGCCGGTGCTGCGCCCGACGTTCCGGCGCGAGCGGCGCTGGCTGACGCAAGGCGTCTGGCCGATCGCCGGCTGCGACGAGGCGGGGCGGGGACCGCTCGCCGGCCCGGTGGTGGCCGCGGCGGTCGTGCTGGATCCGACCCGTATTCCGCGCGGTCTCAACGACTCCAAGAAGCTGGACGCGGAGGCGCGCGAGAAGCTCTACGCCAAGATCTGCGCCAGCGCCGAGGTCGCGGTCGCTTTCGGCTCGACCGATCGCATCGACCGCGACAACATCCTGCGCGCCTCGCTCTGGGCGCTGGCCCGTGCCGTCAAAGCGCTGCCGGTGCGGCCGAAGATGGTCTTCGTCGACGGCAACATGAAGATCGACTGCGGTTGCGACTGCGAGGCGGTGGTGTCGGGCGATGCGCTGGTCATGTCGATCGCGGCGGCCTCGATCGTCGCCAAGGTGACGCGGGACCGGCTGATGGCGCGCGTGGGCTTGGCGCATCCCGGCTACGGCTTCGAACGCCACATGGGCTACAGCGTGCCCGAGCACGCTGCCGCGCTGCAGAAGCTCGGGCCGACCATCCACCACCGCAAGTCGTTCGCGCCGGTGGCGGCCAAGCTCGCCGCCTTAAACGCCGACTTGAACGCCGACTTGGGGGCGCCATCGGACGCGATCGCGTCCACGTTATTGCCTCTTTAGGCCGCGTTCTTTATTCCTTTTCTTTCTTGTCCCTCCGCGTAAGGGGAGGGTGGCTCCGAGCGATAGCGAGGAGCCGGGTGGGGTGAGTGGCTGAACGCCCCCACCCCGGCTCGCTTCGCTCGCCGACCCTCCCCCGCAAGCGGAGGAGGGATAAGAAAGCCCCATGCATTACGTTTCCCTCCTCATTGAATTCCTGCGCGGGCGCCCCGCCTTCGTGTTCTGGACCGTGGCCCTGGCGCAGGCTGTCCTGTGGACGCTGGTGCCGGCGCTGTTCTACAGCGCGCCGCCCGGGGACGTGCCGCTGCTGCTCGCCATCGGTCATGAATTCGTGCTCGGCAGCTATCTCGGTCCGCCGCTCGCCTTCTGGCTGGGCGAAGCGGCCTTCAGGATCGCCGGCGTGTTCGGCCTCTACGCGCTCGCGCAGGCCTGTGTCGTTCTCACCTATTGGGCGGTGTTCGCGCTCGGCCGCCGCATCGTCGGCACGCGGCATGCGATGCTCGGCGTGTTGTTGATGGTGGGCGTCGCCGCGTTCACGGTACCGACGCCGAATTTCGGTCCGGCGGTGCTGGCCGCGCCGCTCTGGGCGCTGGCGCTGCTGCATTACTGGCGCGCCGTCGGCGAGCGCGAGCGCGGCTACTGGTTTCTGTTGGCGCTCGATCTCGGTTTGCTGCTGCTGGCGAGCTACGCCGGCGTCATTTTGATCATCCTGCTCGCGGCCTTCACGCTCGCGCATCGCAACGGACAACGCGCCTTGCTGCATCCGGAGCCGTGGCTCGCCGCGGTGCTGTTCGCGATCGTGGTGTTTCCGCACGCGGCCTGGCTTGGCACGATGTGGCGACTGGTGCTCGGCGGCTTCAACGACAGCAATCTCGCGACCGGCACCCATGCGCCGGCCGTCTGGTTCGCCGTGACGCTCGTGCTCACGCATCTCGGCCTGGCGCTTCTGGTCTTGCTAGCGAGCGGCTGGCCGCGCAAGCGCAAGGACGATGCGCCGGAAATCACGCGCCATCCCGTCTCGGACTTCGCCAAGCTCTATGTCTATGTGTTCGCACTGGCGCCGGCCTTGGCGGCGATCGCCTTCGTTGCCCTCAGCGGCAAGCTCGGGCCGCTCGAGCGGGTCACGCCTTTGGTGGTGCTCTCGGGCCTTGCCATCGTCGTTGCCGCCGGCAACCGGGTGCAGCTCTATCGCGAGCGGCTCGTATCGTCGGCCTGGCTCGGTCTTTTGGTCGTGCCGCCGGCGCTGGTCGTGCTCGGCATGGCGCTGTTGCCCTGGCTGACGAAGACGGAGCTTGCCATCGCCCAGCCTGCCAATGCGGAGGGGCGTTACTACGGCGACGTCTATGAGCGCCGTACCGGCAAGCCGCTGCCTTACGTCACCGGCGATGCCAAGCTCGCGCCGCTGATCGCCATGACCGCGCCGAGCCGGCCGCACGTGTATTTTGCCTGGGCGCCGGAGCGCAGCCCCTGGGCGACCGCCGCCGATGTGCGGACGCAAGGCGGGCTCTTGGTGTGGCCAGCGACCGACAATGCCGGCACGCCCCCCACCGCAATCAAAGAGCAGTTTCCCGACATGGTGCCGGAAGTGCCGCGATCCTTCGCGCGCACGATGCAAGGTTTCCTGCCGCTCATCCGCCTCGGCTGGGCGATGATCAGGCCGCCCGCGCCGCCGCAGCCTTGAGCGTCATTCTCGCTGCGGCCGGAATGACAAGGGCTCAGTGATAGCTCTCGCCTTCGGCGACTTTGCCGCGGAACAGCCAGTGCACGAAGATGAAGTAGCCGATGATCATCGGCAGCAGGAGCAGCGTGCCCATGAGCATGAATATCTGGCTGGCGGGGCCGGCCGCGGTGTCCCACACCGTCAATGATGGCGGCACGAGATAGGGGAAATTGGAGATCACCAGTCCCGCGAAGCCGAGCAGGAACAGCACAATCGCAGCTAGGAAGGGCGGCGCGTCGCGCTCTTCGTTGATCCAGCGCCAGACGAGATAGGCGGTGAGCGCGGTGATCGACGGCACCGGCCACAAGAAATAGAAGTTGGGCAGCGAGAACCAGCGCTCGGCGATGCGCGGCTCCATCAGCGGCGTCCACAGGCTGACCGCCGCCATGAACGCCAACACCAGCACGAGAAAGAACTTCGCCTGACCGCGCGCGCGTCGCGCCACCGGTCCCTCGGTCTTCATCACTAGCCAGGTGGCACCGAGCAGGCCGTAGCCGCACATGAGGCCGAGTCCGCACAAGAGGGCAAAGGGCGTCGCCCAGTCGAACGGGCCGCCGCTGAACGCGCCGTTGCTCACGGTGATTCCCTCGATCAGGTGTCCGAGGATGACGCCTTGCGCGAAGGAGGCGATCGTCGAGCCGGCGGTGAAGGCGAAGCTCCACCACGTCTTGCTATGCGACACGAGACGGAATTCGAAGGCGACGCCGCGAAACACCAAGGCCAGCAGCATGATGATCATCGGCAGATAAAGCGCCGGCATGATCACCGCATAGGCCTGCGGAAACACGACGAACAGCCCGACGCCACCCATGATCAGCCATGTCTCGTTGCCGTCCCAGAACGGCGCCACCGAACGCATCATCTGGTCGCGTTCGCGCTCGTCTGATGCGGTCGGAAACAGAATGCCTATGCCGAGGTCGAAGCCGTCGAGGACGACGTAGAGGATGACGGCGACGCCGATGATGGCGGACCAGATCAGCGGCAGATACCATTCCATCGCACGTTCTCCGGCGTTCTAGTCGATGGTCGTGCCGCCGGCGTCGCGCGCGGCGGCGATGGGACGGTTCGAGAAGGTGTCACTCGGCTTGACGGCGGCGGGCTG
The DNA here is from genome assembly GCF_003367395.1 of Pseudolabrys taiwanensis. Taxonomy (NCBI): domain Bacteria; kingdom Pseudomonadati; phylum Pseudomonadota; class Alphaproteobacteria; order Hyphomicrobiales; family Xanthobacteraceae; genus Pseudolabrys; species Pseudolabrys taiwanensis. Next base: position 5,122,688 of record NZ_CP031417.1, read on the forward strand.
GTCGGGGCCGCGCACGATCAGGCGGTTGATGTAGTAGATGCCGAACCAGAAGACGATGCCGTAGGTGACAACGAATAGCGCCAGAGTCCCGGCGACGGTCGCGCCCGGTACCGGCGATATCGCGTCGGCGGTGCGCAGAATGCCATAGGCGATCCAGGGTTGGCGGCCCGTTTCCGTGACGACCCAGCCGGAAATCACCGCGACGAAGCCGATCCACCAGCACTGCGCCATGACGCGCAAATACCAGCGCTGTTCGAACAGCGAGCCGCGCCACCACAAGAACGCGCCGAGCAGCGCCGCAGCAATCATGAACAGGCCGATGCCGACCATGATGCGGAAAGCGAAGAACACAGGCACGACCGGCGGCCGTTCCGAGGGCGGCACGCTCTTGAGGCCGGGGATCAGGCCGTTCCAACTATGCGTGAGAATGAGCGAGGACGCGTGCGGGATCGCGATCGAGAAGCGGTTGGTCTCCGTTTTCTCATCGGGCCAGGCGAACAGTTCGAGCGCCACAGGCTTCGAGCCGTCCCAATGGCCTTCCATGGCCGCAACCTTGATCGGCTGATGCTTGAGTGTGTTGAGGCCATGTTGGTCGCCGATGAAGAGCTGCAGCGGCGCGAGAATGACGAGCAGGCCGATGGCCATGCGCATCATGGTGCGTCCCTCGGCAACGTAGCGCCCGGCAAGCAAATAGCGCGCGCCGACTGCGAGCACCACGAAGGCCGTGGTGATGTAGGCGGCGTTGAGCATATGCGCGAGACGATAGGGGAAACTCGGATTGAAGATCACCTGCAGCCAGTCCACGGGATAGGCGATACCATCGCGGATGACGTGGCCGGTCGGCGTTTGCATCCAGCTGTTGGCGGCGAGAATCCAGAAGGCCGACAAGGCCGTGCCAACAGCGACGATGGCGGCCGAGAGCACGTATAGCCAGGCCGGCACACGATTGAAGCCGAACAGCAGAATGCCGAGGAACGTCGCTTCGAGAAAGAACGCCATCAGCACTTCGTAGCCGAGCAGCGGTCCCAGCACGTTGCCGGTGACGAGCGAGAAGCGGCTCCAATTGGTGCCGAACTGGTAGGAGAGCACGATGCCGGAGACCACGCCCATCGCGAAGGACACCGCGAAGATCTTGGTCCAGAACCGCATCAGGACATGGAAGCGTTCTTCGCCGGTGCGCAGCCAGACTACGCCGAGTGTCGCAATATAGGCCGACAAGCCGATGGTGAAGCTCGGGAAAATGATATGGAATATGACGGTGAAGGCGAACTGCAGACGAGCCAACAGGACAGGGTCGAAGTCCATGGCGAACTCCCAATGGGCATGTTGGTCAACTTTATATAGTTCCAGACCGCATTTATAGTTCCCAAATTGTCCTAGCGTGGACGTATTCGTAGTCCGATTGTTGGCAATTGCGCTTAATAATGCGCTTCAAATCGAGGCTCGGCGGACGAGGTGGCTCAGGTGAGCATGTGGTCTTCATGGCTAGTCTGGGCGGCGCTGTCGGCGATCTTCGCCGCGCTGACGGCGATCTTCGCCAAGGTCGGCGTCGAGAACATCGGTTCCGACCTCGCCACCTTCATCCGCACCATCGTCGTCATCGTCACGCTCGGCTTGCTGCTCGCGGCGACCGGGCAATTCCAGGCGCCGAGCAGCATCTCCGGCCGCAGCTATCTCTTTCTCGTGCTGTCGGGGCTGGGCACCGGCGCGTCGTGGCTGTGCTATTTCCGAGCGCTCAAGCTCGGCGATGCGGCGAAGGTCGCGCCGATCGACAAGCTGTCGGTGGTGTTGGTCGCGGTGTTCGGCGTCATGTTCTTGGGTGAGCGCTTGAGCGCGCCGAACTGGCTGGGTGTCGCGCTGATCGCCGTCGGTGCGATCCTGGTTGCGTATCGGTAGGGCGCCAATTCCGGACAGGCGAGGGCCGCTCGTCCCGGGAAAAAGGCTTAAGCGCTCACCGACGCTGTCATCGTCCGCGAAAGCGGACGATCCAGTAATCACCTCGTTTTCCATCGTGTACTGGATGCCCCGCTTGCGCGGGGCATGACATTGAAAGCATCGAGGGACGCAATCGCGAACAACCGCTAGCCGGCGCCAGTTAACTCTCCAGCGCTTTCTTGATCGCCAGGAAATCGCGCCAGGCAAAGCGCTTCTGCAGCGGGCTGCGCAGCAGGAACGCGGGATGGAACGTCGGGATGGCGCGAATCTCGCGCTTGCCGGTGTCGAAGGTGAACCAACGGCCGCGCGTCTTGGTGATGCCTTCCTTCAGGCCGAGCAGGGTCTGTGCCGAAGGGCCGCCGAGACATACTAGAATATCCGGATCGGCAAGCTCGATCTGCCGCGTGACGAAGGGCAGGCAGATCTGCGACTCCTGCGGCGTCGGCGTGCGGTTGCCGGGCGGACGCCACGGCACGATGTTGGCGATGTAGACGTGACGACGGTCGAGGCCGATCGCCGCCAGCATACGGTCGAGCAACTTGCCGGAGCGGCCGACGAAGGGCAGCCCCTCGATGTCTTCGTCGCGTCCAGGGGCCTCGCCAACGAACATCACGCGCGAGCCGGGTGTGCCGTCGGCGAAGACCAGCTTGGTGGCCGTCGCCTTGAGTGCGCAGCCGTCGAAGCGCTGGAGAATGTCGCGCAGTTCCTCGAGCGTCTGGGCGCTTCTGGCGGCGACGCGGGCCTCCATCGCGGCGGCGTCGGGCGCCGGGGGTACGAAGGGGGCCGCGGGTGGGGCGATGCGCGGTTCGGATATGGCGGGAGCCGTGCGCGCCGGTTGGAGCGGCGGCGTCTCCTCGGCGAAGTGATCCACAGCCTCTTCGCCCAGCGCGGCATCGACGCCGGCTTCCAGATAGAAGTCGAGCAACTCCCGCGCGGGTTTAATGTCGGCTGAAACCATTTTTGCACCTTAGCACGAAGCCCGGACGATTGCCGCCCGTGTTTAAAAATGGAAAAAGGAAACCCAAGGGAGACCATTCATGACAGAGCTGCCCGCGCGTGAGGCGATGGAATTCGACGTGGTGGTTGTGGGCGCCGGTCCCTCGGGCCTGGCCGCCGCCATCCGTCTCAAGCAGATCAACGCGGATATTTCCGTGGTCGTGGTCGAGAAGGGTTCCGAGGTCGGCGCCCACATTCTGTCCGGCGCGGTGATCGATCCGGTCGGCCTCGACAAGCTGCTGCCGGACTGGCGCTCGGAGGATACGCCGATCACGACGACGGTCACCGACGACCGCTTCTATTGGCTGGGCCAGAGCGGCTCGGTGCGGCTGCCGAACCTCATGCTGCCGCCGCTGATGAGCAATCACGGCAAGTACATCGTGTCGCTCGGCAATGTCTGCCGCTGGCTGGCGACCAAAGCGGAAGCGCTCGGTGTCGAGATCTATCCGGGCTTCGCCGCGGCCGAGGTGCTCTACGACGACAACGGCGCGGTGGTCGGCGTCGCCACCGGCGACATGGGCATCGGCAAGAGCGGCGAGCCGAACGCCAATTTCACCCGCGGCATGGAATTGCGCGCCAAGTACACGTTGTTCGCGGAGGGCGCGCGCGGCAATCTCGGCAAGCAGCTTCTCGCGAAATTTAATCTGCAGGAAGGCCGCGAACCGCAGAAGTTCGGCATCGGCCTCAAGGAGCTGTGGCAGGTCGCGCCCGAGAAGCACAAGAAGGGGCTGGTGCAGCACTCGTTCGGCTGGCCGCTGGACAATTCGACCGGCGGCGGCTCGTTCCTCTATCACTTCGACGACAATCTGGTGTCGGTCGGCTTCGTCGTCCATCTCAACTATCAGAATCCTTATCTGTCGCCGTTCGAGGAATTCCAACGCTTCAAGACGCATCCGCTGGTGCGCGACACGTTCGAAGGCGGCAAGCGTCTCTCTTACGGCGCGCGCGCCATCACCGAAGGCGGCTATCAATCGGTGCCGAAGCTGACGTTCCCCGGCGGCGCGCTGATCGGCTGCGACGCCGGCTTCGTCAACGTGCCGCGCATCAAGGGCAGCCACAACGCCATGCTCTCCGGCATGCAGGCGGCGGAAGCCGCTGCCGCGGCGCTGGCAGGTGGCCGGGCGCATGACGAGCTTGCGGATTACGATGCCGGCTGGCGTGGCTCGGCGATTGGCCAAGATCTGTCGCGCGTGCGCAACGCCAAGCCGCTTTGGTCGAAATACGGAACGATGCTCGGCATCGGCCTTGGCGGTGTCGATATGTGGACGCGGACCCTCGGCTTCTCGCTGTTCGGCACCCTCAGCCACGGCAAGCCGGACTATGCGACGCTCAAGCCGGCGTCCGAATGCAAGCCGATCGCCTACCCCAAGCCGGACGGCAAGGTGACCTTCGACCGGCTCTCCTCGGTGTTTCTGTCCAACACCAACCACGAGGAAGACCAGCCGCCGCATCTGAAGGTCAAGGACATGGACCTGCAGAAGCGTTCCGAGCATGACGTCTATGCGGGGCCGTCATCCCGCTACTGCCCGGCCGGCGTGTACGAATGGGTGGAAGAGGGCGGCAATCCGAAATTCGTCATCAATGCCCAGAACTGCGTCCACTGCAAAACGTGCGACATCAAAGATCCGAATCAGAACATTACCTGGGTTCCGCCGGAGGGTGCGGGCGGGCCGAATTATCCGAATATGTGAGCCGAAGCCGGTCCAGACGGCCACGATGCTGCCACACGGGGCCATTCAAGCTGCCGGTCTGCGCCGTCGATGGCTGTTCTTGCGGGGGCGGCGCAAAAAGTCCATTCTCGGCACAACCTCGGCGGTGCGTGAGCAGCCGGCCGCCATCGCCCATTTGGAGCGTCGCCAGTGAATTCTTGGAGCCTCGGCCGGTACTTTGCCGGCACCGCGCTCGCCGCCCTGTTGGCGGCGGCACCGATCGAGCTTGCCGCTCAGCCGAGCGACCAAGACCTGATCGGGCTGACGGCATCGGGCAGCTATCTCGCCGCCCGCCATGCCGGGCAGATGCGTGATGCCGCCGCCGCCGCCGCTTACTACCGGGTGGCGCTCAACCGCGACCCCAAGAACGGCGAGTTGCTCGATCGTACCTTCCTGTCGCTGCTGGTCGGCGGCAACATCGATGACGCGGTCAAATACGCCGACCGGGTTGCGGCGGCCGACAAGAGCGATCGCGTCGCGCGCCTCGTGCTTGGCGTGAACGCACTGAAGAAGAAGCAGTACACCGCCGCCCGTCGCGAACTGTCGCAGTCGGTGCGCGGCCCGATCACCGATCTGACCGCGACCTTGTTGTCGTCGTGGGCGCAGTTCGGAGCCAAAGATACCAAGGGCGCGGTAGCGGCGATCGATCGTCTCGCCGGTCCCGACTGGTACGCGATCTTCAAGGATCTGCACGCCGGCATGATTCTCGATCTCGCCGGGCAGGAGAAGGAAGCCGGCAAGCGGTTTGAGCGCGCCTACAAAGCCGACGCCTCCGCGCTGCGCGTGGTCGAGGCCTATGGCAGCTGGCTGTCGCGCAACAAGTCGCCGCAGGAGGCGCTGGCGGTCTACGAGGCCTTCGACAAGGTGCTGCCGCGCCATCCGCTGATCGTCGACGCGATGACCAAGCTCAAGGCCGGCGAGAAGCTGCCGATCCTGGTATCGTCGGCGCAGGCCGGCGCCGCCGAGGCGCTTTATGGCCTCGGTGCTTCGCTCGGCCGCCGCGGCGGCGAGGATCTGGGGCTCGTCTATCTCCAGCTCGCGCTGCACCTCTCGCCGAATCATCCGTTGGCGCTGCTGTCGCTCGCCGATCTGTACGAGTCGCTGAAGAAGCCGGAACTGGCGATCAAGGCTTACGAGCGCGTCCCCGCGAGCTCGCCGCTGCATCGCAACGCCGAGATCCAGATGGCGGCGAACCTCGACACGCTCGATCGCTCCGACGAGGCCGAGAAACACCTTCAGGCGCTGATCAAGCGGCATCCCGACGACATCGAAGCGGTCATGGCGCTCGGCAATGTGCTGCGCGGGCACAAGAAGTTCGCCGAATGCGCCGACGTCTATTCCAAGGGCGTCGATCTCATCAAGAACCCGGAAAAGTCGAACTGGGTGATCTTCTATTTCCGCGGCATCTGCTACGAGCGCTCGAAGCAGTGGCCGAAGTCGGAAGCCGATCTCAAGAAGGCGCTGGAGCTCTACCCCGATCAGCCGCACGTGCTCAATTATCTCGGCTATTCGTGGATCGATCAGGGCGTGAACCTCGACGAGGGCATGTCCATGATCAAGAAAGCCGTGCAGCAGCGCCCGGACGACGGCTACATCGTCGACTCGCTCGGTTGGGCCTATTACCGCATCGGCAATTACGACGAGGCGGTGAAGCAGCTCGAACGTGCGATCGAGCTCAAGCCGGAAGATCCGACCATCAACGATCACCTCGGCGACGCCTATTGGCGCGTCGGCCGTGAGCTCGAGGCGCGCTTCCAATGGGCGCATGCGCGCGATCTCAAGCCCGAGCCGGAAGAACTGCCGAAGATCGAAGAGAAGCTGAAGAACGGTCTCGCTGCCGAAAGCTCCAACCAGGCCAAGGCGACGAAGAAGACCGGCGACGGCGGCTGAGTTCTTTCCCTCCTCCCGCATAGCGGTGGGGAGAATCGACCGCGCAAGCGAAGCGATGCGCGGCCGGGGTGGGGCGTCTTCGATTGGCTGCGTAGAACCATTTGCCTCACCCCCGGCCCGTCCCCCACCACTCGCAAGAGCTCTTGGGGGGAGGGAAGGAGATGCGTCGGCGCGTTTCTTTAATCAGGCATTTCAAGGTTTATTGCGCGTGACCTCGCTGGTCGAACAGGCTCCTGCCAAGATCAATCTGACGCTGCGTATCGTCGGACGCCGCGCCGACGGCTATCACCTGCTGGAAAGCCTGGTCGTCTTCGCGACCGTTGGCGACAAGGTGCGTCTCGAGCCCGGCGTCCCGCTCGGCCTCGATATCAGCGGCCCCTATGCCGGGGCCTGCGGCCGCGCCGCCGACAATCTGGTGCTCAAGGCCGTGGCCGCGCTGAGTGAGCGTGTGCCGGGTCTCAAGGCGGGTCATTTCCATCTCGAAAAGAATCTGCCGGTGGCCGCGGGTATTGGTGGCGGCTCGTCCGATGCCGCGGCGGCTTTGCGGTTGCTCGCGCGTGCCAATGGCGTCCTGGCCGACGATCCGCATCTGGCCGCTGCCGCGCTCGCGGTCGGCGCCGACGTGCCGGTCTGCCTCGATCCGCGTCCGCGCATCATGCGCGGGATCGGTGAGGATCTGTCGGAAGCGCTTTGGTTGCCCGAGTTGTTCGGCGTCCTCGTCAATCCGGGCGTGCCGCTGACGACACGCGACGTCTTCGCGAAGCTCTCGTTGGAGCGCACCAGCAAGAAGCCGCTCACGGCGCCGCCGAACTGGTCGGAAGGGGTGATCGATTATCTCACCGCGCACGGCAACGATCTCACCGAGGCCGCGGTGGCCTGTGCGCCGGCGGTCGGGGAGGTTCTGGCGACGCTCGCCGCGCTGCCGGGCGTTCTGCTGGCGCGCATGTCGGGCTCGGGCTCGACCTGCTTTGCGCTTTTGCCGACGGCCGCGGAAGCCGCTGCGGTCGCGGCGCAACTCCGGAGCGAGCATCCGCGCTGGTGGGTCGCCGATACCGTCTTCGGTTAGCCGTACGACCGCGACATTTATCCGTGTCTTCGAATCGTTGTGTCTTCGAAATGACCGTTTTGACGGGAACGGTTGCCAAGCCGCCGAATTGCCGATAGGCACCGGCGCGTCAGTGGAGAGAACCATGAAAGTCCGTTGGCTTATCGTTGCCGTTGCGGCCTTGGGCGTCGTCGCCGCCAATGCGGCCGTTGCCAAGCCGCGCAAGGCCAAGACACCGCCGCGCGCGGCCGCCTGTGTCGACGGGCCCTATCAGTTCTCGTGGGATTTTCTCCTGCCCGGCAATCACGGCCCGCAGCCGAACGGTTGCGCGCCGCCGGTGTATCAGTACGGCCGCTATATCGGTCAGGATCCGGACCCGAACATCCGCTTCCAGCTCATGCGCGATCCGGCCACCGGCTACTCGGGCGAATTCTCGCGCTAAGCGCCGTGTCCTGTAGGGCCGGCTAAGCCGCGCCATCGGCGCGCTTGCGCTACGGCGTGTCGTACAAGAAACTCAGTGCGCGCGCGCGATCGAGAAATCGACGGCTTCTTCGAGCGCCTGCTTGATCGGTGAATCGGGCGCGAGCGCCAGCGCGTCCTTGGCGATGGCGCCGTAATGGCGCGCGCGACCGAGCGTGTCCTCGATCGCGTGATGCTTGGCCATCATCGCCATCGCGGCGTCGAGATCGCCGTCCTCGACCTTGCCCTCGACCAGTGTGCGATTCCAGAAGGCGCGTTCGCTTTCGGTGCCGCGCCGGAACGACAGCACGACCGGCAGCGTGATCTTGCCTTCGCGGAAATCGTCACCGACGTTCTTGCCGAGCTTGGCGGACTTGCCGCCGTAGTCGAGCGCGTCGTCGACGAGCTGGAAGGCGATGCCAAGGTTCATCCCGAACGAGCGGCAGGCGGCCTGTTCGGCCTTCTCCTTGTTGGCGAGCGCGGGGCCGACCTCGCAGGCGGCGGCGAACAGCTCCGCCGTCTTGGCGCGGATCACGGCGAGGTATTCGTCTTCGTTGGTGGCCGTGTTGTTGGCGGTGCCGAGCTGCATCACTTCGCCTTCGGCGATGACAGCCGCCGCCGAGGAAAGAATGTCGAGCGCGTGCAGATTGCCGACCTCGACCATCATCTTGAATGCCTGGCCGAGCAGGAAATCGCCGACCAGCACGCTCGCCTCGTTACCCCACACCATGCGGGCCGCGAGCTTGCCGCGGCGCATGTCGCTTTCGTCGACGACGTCGTCGTGCAGCAGCGTCGCGGTGTGCATGAATTCGACGGCGGCGGCGAGCTTGATGTGGCCGTCGCCGGAATAGCCGGCGAGCTTGGCCATCGCCAGCGTCAGCATCGGCCGTAGCCGCTTGCCGCCCGACGCGATGAGGTGGTTCGCCACCTCCGGGATCATCGTTACCTCTGAGCCGGTCCGGGCGAGAATGGTCGCATTGACGCGTTCCATGTCCGCAGCCACGAGGTCGACGAGGCGGTTGAGCCCAGCGGGACGCGGACTCTCGAAAGGAACGACGACGGCCAATGCAGATCTCCAGGTTCAAGCGGGCGCGAGCATAGAAACGCTGTGTTAACGCGGCAAGTGCGTTACATTGCGGTCACTGCGAGTTGAAGCGCCGGTTACGGCAAGAGGGGCTCCGGGTGGCGACAGAATCTACAACCTCCGCGACGGCCGACGGTTCGGCCCGCCTTGCGGGCTATAAGATCGCCGTGCTGGTCCCTTGCTACAACGAGGAGGTGGCCGTCGCCAAGGTGGTCGGGGATTTCCGCGCCGCGCTGCCCGAGGCCACGGTCTTCGTTTACGACAATAATTCCACGGACAATACGGTCGCAGCCGCGCGCGCGGCCGGCGCCGAGGTCTATCGCGAGACCCGTCAGGGCAAGGGTTTTGTGGTGCGCCGGATGTTCACCGACGTGGAGGCCGATATCTACGTACTGGTGGACGGCGATGCGACATACGATGCGCCGAGCGTACGCAAGATGATCGCGCGCCTCGTCGATGAGCGCCTCGACATGGTGGTCGGTAGCCGCGTCCATCGCGAAAAGGCCGCCTACCGCGCGGGCCACGAGACCGGCAACCGTCTGCTCACGCGCTTCGTCGCCTCGGTTTTCGGCCCGAGCTTCAACGACATGCTGTCGGGCTATCGGGTGTTTTCCCGGCGTTTCGTGAAGTCCTTTCCGGTGCTGTCCGGCGGCTTCGAGATCGAGACGGAGCTGACCATTCACGCGCTCGAGCTTGGTCTGGCCGTGGCCGAGATCGACACGCCTTACTACGCAAGACTGGAAGGCTCGAGCTCCAAGCTCAACACGTGGCGCGATGGCTTCCGCATCTTGTGGACGATCCTGCAGCTTTATCGGGCCGAGCGGCCGCTGCCGTTTTTCAGCGCCGTCGGGTTCGCGCTGGCGATCGTATCGGTGGCGCTGGCGGTGCCGATCGTCATCACCTTCGTCGAAACCGGCATGGTGCCGCGTTTGCCGACCGCTATTCTGTCGACCGGCCTGATGCTGGTGGCGTTTCTGTCATTCGCCGTCGGCCTGGTGCTCGACACCGTGACGCGCGGGCGCCGCGAGATGAAGCTTTTGGCTTTCCTCGCGCTGCGCGGGCCCGGCGATGAATGGCGGCGCAACTGATGCGTGAGATCGTGCGCACCAACGATGCCGTGCTGGTCACCGCGATCGAGGCGCTGCTGAAGGCCGCCAACATCCATCATCTGGTGCTCGATCAGAACATGAGCGTGCTCGAAGGCTCGCTCGGTGTGCTGCCGCGCCGCATCCTGGTGCCCGACGAATTGGAAGCGCAGGCGCGGCGGCTCTTGCAGGAAGCCGGGCTCGGCCACGAATTGCGCGGCGATGAGCGCTGAACGCGTGACCTTGGAAACGAGCGAAGACGCTGTGCTCGGCGGCCGGCTGCGGCTGCGGCAACCCTTACGCGGTCATCGCGTCGGACACGATGCCATCCTGCTCGCCGCCTTTACGGATGCGCAGGCGGGTCAGCACGCGGTCGACTTCGGCGCCGGTGTCGGCGGCGCCGGCCTTGCCCTGGCGCGGCGGATCGCAGGGTTACAGGCGACGTTGGTCGAGATCGACCCGGTGCTGGCCGCGCTCGCCGGACAGAATGCCGCGCTGAACGGCCTTGCGGAGCGGGTGAACGCGGTTGCCGCCGACGTCGCGGACGCCCCGGGCTTGACCGCTGCCGGGCTCGCCGCCGAGAGCGTCGATTGCGTGCTGATGAACCCGCCCTTCAACGACCCGCGGCGACAAAATGTCTCGCCGGACCCGCGACGCCGGCTCGCGCATGTTGCGGATCCGGACCTGCTCGGCCGCTGGGTGGAAAGCGCAGCGCGGCTGCTGAAGCCTGAGGGGCGACTGACGCTGATCTGGCGCGCGGAGGGCTTGCCCGGGGTGCTCGAAGTCCTGGCGCCGGTGTTCGGCGCGGTGTCGGTGCTGCCGGTCTATCCGCGTCCGGGCGCGGCGGCGATCAGGGTGTTGGTTCGGGCGGTGAAGGGCGAGAGCGCTGGACACCAGAATCATGCCGGGCTCGTCCTCAACGGCAGCGATGGACGTCCAACGGTGGCGGCGGAGAACATACTGCGCGGTGGCGAAGCTCTCGGCCCTGCTCGTTTTTAAGGCGGAATTTATGCGCCTCGACTGCCTAAACTCTGCGCCGCAGCGGCACAAATCCTCGCCAGCGACGCTGGCCGAGCTGGCGTCTCAACCGACCGAGGTTCTCCTCCGTCAGGTAAGAAAGGCCAATAACGCTGGCGATTAGCACGATCAAAAGAGTGATCTTCGGGTCCATCGACTGGTCTCTCGCGTGCCGCCGCTTCGCGCGGCGGTTGTTTCGCTGCAAAAAGCATTCCATAGGTAATGCGTGGCAAAATGTGGGAATCTGCTCTCACGTTTGCGTCACTTCGCAGTGACCATCGTCGCAGTCCTTCGCCTTGCGCCGTTACCGATGGCGTGCCTTTGACATCGACAGGGTCGGTGCCTACTTGCTTTCGACTGCAACGCATTGAGCGGGAATTGGATGCCAAACTTTTTTTCACGCCTGCTCGATTTTTTGGGACCGCTGGTGCCGTCGCGCTTCCGCGCCGACATTCCGGTGGTGCCGGTGGTACGTCTGTCCGGCGTTATCGGCGTCACCACACCGCTGCGGCCGGGTCTCATGCTCGCCAACGTCGCTCGCGTGCTGGAGCGTGCCTTCGACGTGCGCAATGCGCGGGCCGTGGCGCTGATCATCAATTCGCCCGGCGGCTCGCCGGCGCAGTCGCATCTCATCTTCCGCCGTATCCGCGATCTCGCGGCCGATAAGAAGATTCCCGTGCTGGCCTTCATCGAGGATGTCGGCGCGTCCGGCGGTTACATGTTGGCCTGCGCCGGCGACGAGATCATCTGCGATCCCTTCTCCATCGTCGGCTCGATCGGCGTGGTCGGCGGTTCGTTCGGCTTCGTTGAACTGATGGAGAAGGTTGGCATCGAGCGGCGGCTCTATACCTCGGGCGATCGCAAGGTGATGCTCGACCCGTTCCTGCCGGAGAAGCCTGACGACGTTGCGCGTATCAAGGCGGTGCAGAAAGATATCCATGAGCATTTCATCGCGCTGGTGAAGGAGCGCCGCGGCTCGAAGCTCAAGGGCGACGATCAGACGCTGTTCTCCGGCGAGTTCTGGACCGCGCAGGCGGCAATCGATTTCGGCCTCGCCGACCGCGTCGGCGATCTGCGGACGACGTTACGCGCGCGCTATGGCGAGAAAGTCCGCACGCCGTTGATCGAGGCCGAGCGCAGTCTGCTGGGGCGCAAGTTGTCGGGTGTCGGACTGGCCAAGTTTGCCGCGGCGGAAAGCACCTTTGCCGACGATGTCATTTCGGCGCTGGAAACCCGCGCCGTTTGGTCGCGTTACGGTTTGTAGGGGTCGTCAGTCGCGAAAACGCCTTGATTGAATCTCACGTTTTCGACGGCTTGTGCTGGAGAGGAACCTTGCGATGCCGCCGTTTGTATTCACGCCGCTGGTGAAGTGGAGCTTGGCCGCCCTCGGCGGTGCCATGGTCGTGCACTGGGTGGTCAAGGAAGTGCGGCGCGTGAACGAAGAGCTCGAGGCGCGTCGCGCCACCGCCAAGATCCGCGACCAGGAGCGGCGGCCGACTTTGCGCCGCGATCCGCAGACCGGCGAGTACCGTCTCTAAGAATGTCGCGTGAGCGGTGAAGCGGGCGCCTTCGTTCCCGCTCAGGTGCGGCCGCTGCCGGTGACCATCGGTCCGACGAAGAGGACCATGAAGATCACGCCGATGACCTGAAACGTCGTCATGGAAGCTCCCACGTCGCTGCCGCGCCTCACCTTAGTCATATAGCTAGCAACTCGGGTTCAAAACGGCATGAACCCGATTGCTGCAATTGTCGGTATTTGCGCTTTCCGTGCCTGTTGGCCGCTCTGATCGGCGTCGCTTGACCCCCTCAGGGGCCGCCGATAGGGTCCCGCGCGATTTTTCCCGTCCTCGAACATCCCGTATCGACACGATGGCCGAAGCCACTCTTCTCGCCAGCCGCCCGGCGCGTTCCGACAACCTCGACCCCACGCGGTCGTTCCAGGGCCTGATCCTGGCGCTGCAGCGGTATTGGGCGGATTGGGGCTGCGTCATCCTGCAGCCGTACGACATGGAAGTGGGGGCGGGCACGTTCCACCCGGCGACCACGCTGCGGGCGCTTGGACCGAAGCCGTGGAATGCCGCTTATGTACAGCCCTCGCGCCGTCCGAAGGACGGCCGCTATGGCGAGAACCCGAACCGGTTGCAGCACTATTACCAGTTCCAGGTGATCCTGAAGCCGTCGCCACCGGACCTGCAGGAGCTCTATCTCGGCTCGTTGAAGGCCATCGGCATCGATCAGGCCGTGCACGACATCCGCTTCGTCGAGGACGACTGGGAAAGCCCGACCTTGGGCGCCTGGGGCCTCGGCTGGGAATGCTGGTGCGACGGCATGGAAGTGTCGCAGTTCACTTACTTCCAGCAGGTCGCGGGCTTCGAATGCGCGCCGGTCGCGGGCGAGCTGACTTACGGTCTCGAGCGCCTCGCGATGTATGTGCAGGGCGTCGACCGCGTCTACGATCTCAACTTCAACGGCCGTACCGACGACAAGAAGGTCACCTACGGTGACGTCTTCCTGCAGGCCGAGCGCGAATATTCCAAGCACAACTTCGAAGTCGCCGACACGGCAATGCTATTCGAGCAGTTCAAGATGGCGGAAGCGGCCTGCCAGAAGTATCTCGCCGCCGGTTGGACCGGTGACGACAAGACCAAGCACACGATGGCGCTGCCTGCCTACGACCAGTGCATCAAGGCATCGCACGTCTTCAATTTGCTCGACGCGCGCGGCGTCATCTCCGTGACCGAGCGCCAGAGCTATATCCTGCGCGTGCGCGAACTGGCCAAAGCCTGCGGCGCCGCGTGGCTCGCGACGGAAGCCGGCGGGGCTGGTTAAAGTCGCGCGATACTGTACGCTTCACCCGGCTTGAGGGCCTGTTCCCCTCCCCCTTGTGGGGAGGGGTTAGGGGTGGGGGTGGTCGCGTATGATCCCTGCAGATGAACCTGGCGAGCGGGTTTGGGCGCGCACCGACCGTGAGTTGGCTCCGCCACAACGTGCATTTGCTCGTCGGATGCGAAAGGCGCCGACCGAGGCAGAGCGCAAGCTTTGGTGGCATGTCCGTCATCGCCTGCCGATGTCCGGCTCGCATTTTCGCCGGCAGGTTCAAATAGGCGCCTATATCGCTGACTTCGCTTGTCACAGATGCAAACTCGTCATCGAAGTTGATGGCGGCCAGCATGCGGTTCAAACAGCGGAAGATGTGTCGCGGAGCGGGCGCTTAGAGGCCGAGGGCTATCGCGTGCTTCGCTTCTGGAACAACGATGTGCTTTCGAACATCGACTGCGTCCTGACGGAAACTATGAGCGCAATCACAGCGACCCCCACCCCCGACCCCTCCCCACAAAGGGGAGGGGAGAAGCGGGCGCGGAAATAACTTGAACCTTTGCCTTCGGGGACGCGACCAACCATCATGACCACCTGGATCATCCTCATCGTCGTGGCCGCCGTTGCCGTCGCGGCGATCGTCGTTTTCAACCGCCTCGTGTCGACGCGGCAGATGGCGAACGAAGCCTGGAGCGGCATAGACGTGCAGCTCAAGCGCCGCGCCGAGCTGGTGCCGAACCTCGTCGAGGTCGTGAAGGGCTATGCCGCGCACGAGCGCGGCCTGCTCGAAGACATCAGCAAACTGCGCGGCCAGGCGGGCAGCCTGCCGCGCGAGGATGTCGCGCAACGCGCGCAAGTCGAAGGCGCGCTTACGGTCGCGCTGGGCCGCCTGATGGCGCTCGCCGAGAGCTATCCGGACCTCAAGGCCAGCCGCAACTTCCTCGAGCTGCAACAGCAGCTCAGCACGCTCGAGAACGAATTGCAGATGGCGCGGCGCTATTACAACGGCGCGGCGCGGAACCAGAATGTGCTGGTGCAGTCGTTCCCGTCGAACGTGATGGCCGGTCTGTTCGGCTTCCGTGAGCGGCCGTTCTTTGAGCTGTCGAGCGAGGCGGAGCGCGCCGTGCCGCAGGTTGCGCTCGGTTCGTGATGACACGGCTCGGACAATTCGCGCGGGTCGCGGTGGCTGCGCTGACGCTGTGGCTCGGCAGCTTCAGTCCAGGTTTCGCGGCCGAAATTATTCATGCATTCGACTCGACGGTCGTGGTCGCCAAGGATGGCGAGCTCACCGTCACCGAGCGCATCCGCGTGCGCGCGGAAGGCGCGAGCATCAGGCGCGGCATCTTCCGCGATTTTCCGCTCACCTTCACCGATGCGCAGGGCAAACGGCGGGAGGTCTCGTTCACGCTGCTTGACGTGACGCGCGACGGCAAACCGGAGCCGCATTTCACCGAGCACAAGGGCAACAATGTCCTGCGCATCTACGCCGGCGACAAGAACACGCTGCTGCAGGCCGGCGACTACACCTATGTGATCCGCTATCGCACCGCGCGTCAGGTACGATGGTTCGACGGCAAGCCGGAATTGAACTGGAACGTCACCGGCAATTTCTGGACTTTCCCGATCACGGCCGCGAGCTATCGCCTCGAACTCGCCGATCACATGCGCCCGACGCGCTGGACGGCCTTCACCGGTCCGCGCGGCGCGCGCGGCACCGACTGGCGCGGCGCGATTGATGCGGACGGCACTCTCGCCGTTTCGACGACGCGGCCGTTGCGCGCCGGCGAGGGGCTCACGGTCGTCGCGGCGCTGCCGGAGGGCGCGGTCGCGCCGCCGACGCAGTCCGATGAGTTCTGGTACGCGCTGGTCGACAACCGCGCCTGGATCCTCGGCGGCCTCGGCTTCCTGCTCGTGTTCGGCTACTACGTCGCCGCATGGACCGCGGTCGGCCGCGATCCCAAGCGCGGCACCATCATCCCGCTGTTCTATCCGCCCAAGGATATCTCGCCGGCGCTCGCCAACTACATCGAGAACTGGGGCTTCGGCCGCGAGAAATGGCGCGCCTTCACGGCGGCGGCACTGTCGTTAGCGGTGAAGGGGCTCATCCGCTTCGACAACAAGGGCGGCAAGCTGATCCTCAAGCGCACCGACCGCGAACCGGAAGGCGGCGTGGCGGCTTTGCCGGCGGGCGAGCGCGCGATCGAGTCCTGGCTCATCGATCGGCGTGGCACGGTGGAGATCGGCAGCGACAATGGCACCAGCATTGCCGCCACCGGCGCCATCTTCGACGCCAGCATCGAGTCGGAGAACAAGAACCGCTTCTTCCGGCGCAATGTCGGCTACGTGATGTTCGGTCTCCTGATGACGATCGCGGTCATCGTCGGCGTCATCGCATTCGGCGGCCTGCAGGACGAAGACATCCTGATTATCGTCTTCTCCGCCTTCGCCGGCTTCTGGCTCGGCATTTTCCTCGTGCCGATCATCATGACGGTGACCGGCGTAAACAGCTTCGCCACCGCGGTGCGCGCGGCGCTGACGTTGATCGTGCTCGGCATCTTCGGCGCCATTGCCTACACCGTCGTGCAGAACTTCCTGCCCAACGGTTTGGTCAGCCTGCTGCCCGAGGCGCTGTACTTCATCGAGGGGCACCCGCTGCCGTTCCTGCTCGTCGGCGGCTTTGCCGCGCTCAACGGCTTGTTCGTCTACCTCATGCGCGCGCCGACCGCGCTCGGCCGGCCGATCATGGACCAGCTCGCCGGCTTCAAGTTGTATCTGCAGACGGCCGAATCCGATCGGCTCAACCTGCAGGCGCCGGAGATCACCGCCGAGCGTTTTGAGGCGCTGCTGCCCTATGCGGTCGCGCTCGACGTCGAGAAGCCATGGTCGAACGCCTTCGCGGCGGCGCTCAAGCGGGCGCATCCCGAGGACGCCGACCCGATGCGGCACTATCAGCCGGTGTGGACCAGCGGTTCGTGGTCCAGCGCCAATTTCGGCAGCGCCGTCGCCTCGACCGTGGCGAGTGCCTCGAGCGCGCTGTCGAGCGCCGTGCCGGTTTCGTCCTCCTCGTCCGGCTTTTCCTCCGGGGGCGGTGGTTCGGGAGGCGGGGGTGGCGGTGGTGGCGGCGGCGGGTGGTGAGCCGCCGGGTGACATCAGCGGCCGCACTTGCTAGGCAGGCGCCGCGCACCCTCCCTTTGAATTGACCGCCAATGCCCGACCTTCTGCTCGAACTGTTCTCCGAAGAAATCCCAGCGCGCATGCAGGCGCGCGCGGCCGACGACCTGCGCAAAATGGTCACCGACCGGCTGGTGGCGGCCGGCCTCGTCTACGAGGGCGCCAAGGCCTTCGCGACGCCGCGGCGGCTGGCGCTGACCGTGCACGGCGTGCCGGTGCAGCAGCCGGACCTCAAGGAAGAGCGCAAGGGCCCCAAGGTTGGCGCGCCCGAGCAGGCGATCGCCGGCTTCCTGCGCGCGGTGGGGCTCGCCTCGATCGATCAGGCCAAGGTCCAGGCCGACAAGAAGGGCGACTTCTACATCGCCGTCACCGAGAAGAAGGGTCGGCCGGCGATCGACGTGATCGCCGAGATCGTGCCGGAGGTGGTACGCGCGTTCCCCTGGCCGAAGTCGATGCGCTGGGGCGCGGCGTCGGCCAAGCCCGGCGCGCTCAACTGGGTGCGGCCGCTGCATTCGATCATCGCGACCTTCGGGCCGGAGACGGAAGACCCGGAGATCGTGCGTTTCGATGTGGACGGCGTCGCGGTCGGCAATGAGACGCGCGGCCACCGCTTCATGGCGCCCGGCGCCTTCACGGTGAAACGCTTCGACGACTACGTCGAGAAGCTGCACGCCGCCAAGGTGGTGCTCGATCCGCAGCGCCGCGCCGACATCATTCTCGCCGACGCCAAGAACCTCGCCTTCGCCCAAGGTTATGAACTGGTCGAGGACGAAGGGCTGCTGGCGGAAGTGTCCGGCCTCGTCGAATGGCCGGTGGTGCTGATGGGCTCGTTCGACCAAGCCTTCCTGGCGATCCCGGACGAAGTGATCCGCGCCACCATCCGCGCCAACCAGAAATGCTTCGTGCTGCGCGATCCGCAGACGGCCAAGCTCGTCAACAAGTTCATCCTGATCGCCAATATCGAGGCGACCGACCACGGCGCGGCCATTGTCGCCGGCAACGAGCGCGTCATCCGCGCGCGGCTGTCGGATGCCAAGTTCTTCTACGAGACCGATCTCAAGACGCGGCTGGAAGAGCGGCTGCCGAAGTTCTCGCAGATCGTGTTCCACGAGAAGCTGGGCACGCAAGCGGAGCGTATTGACCGCATCGTCGCGCTGGCCGGGCAGCTTGCGCCGCTGGTCGGCGCCGATGTCGCCAAGGCCGAGCGCGCGGCGCAGTTGTGTAAGGCGGATTTGCTCACCGAAGTGGTCGGCGAATTCCCCGAGCTTCAGGGCCTGATGGGCCGCTATTACGCCGAGGCGCAGAACGAAGACGAAGCCGTCGCGCACGCCTGCGAGGATCACTACAAGCCGAAGGGCCCGGACGATCTGGTGCCGGCCGATCCGGTGTCGGTCGCGGTGGCGCTCGCCGACAAGATCGACACGCTCGTCGGCTTCTGGGCCATTGATGAAAAGCCGACGGGGAGCAAGGACCCTTATGCGCTGCGTAGGGCGGCGCTGGGGGTCATCCGCATCGTGCTCGACAATGCGTTGCGGCTGCGCCTGCTGGAGATCGCGGCCACGCATTTCGGCGTCATGGCCGGGCTTGTCCCGGCCATCCACGCCTTGAGCGAAAGTAAGAAAGACGTGGATGCCCGCGACAAGCGCGGGCATGACGGAGCAAGTGGCGATCTTCTCTCTTTCTTCGCCGACCGCCTGAAAGTCCAACTGCGCGAGCACGGCGCGCGGCACGATCTCGTTGATGCGGTGTTCGCGCTCGAGGGCCAGGACGATCTGTTGATGATCGTCCGCCGCGTCGAGGCGCTCGGCAAATTCCTCGACACCGACGACGGCAAGAACCTGCTCGCTGGCGTCAAGCGTGCGTCGAACATCCTCGGCATCGAGGAGAAGAAGGACAAGCGCAGCTACAGCGGCGCACCGGATGCGGCCTTGCTGGTCGAGCCCGAGGAAAAAGCGCTGGCGTCGGCCATCGCCGCCGCCAAGGCGGAAGCCAACGCTGCCGTCGCCAAGGAAGACTTCGCCGCCGCCATGAGCGTGCTAGCCAAGCTTCGCCCGGCCGTCGACGCCTTCTTCGACAAGGTCAAGGTGAACGCGGACGACAAGGCCGTGCGTGAGAACCGTCTCAAGCTGCTCAACGAGATCCGCGAAGCGACGCGCGCCGTGGCGGATTTCTCCCGCATCGAAGGCTAGGGCATTGCGCCATGGCCTTGCGGTGCATGCTGTAGGGCTCGGGTCATGTCGGCTCTAGAGATCACCCTTCGCCTGCTGGCGGCCGCGATCTGCGGCGCGGCGGTCGGTCTCAACCGGAATTTTCACGGCAAGGCGACGGGCGTGCGCACGCTGGCGGTGGTCGCGCTCGGTTCGGCCATCGCCGTGATGGCGGCCGATGATGTCGGCGGCGACGGCGATGCCACACGCGCGGTGCAAGGCATTCTCACCGGCATCGGCTTTCTCGGTGCAGGTGTCATCATCCGTGGCAATGTCGCCGAACGGGTGCATGGTCTGACGACCGCGGCGAGCACTTGGCTCACTGCCTGCCTCGGCATAGCCTGCGCGCTGACCGACTGGCGGCTCATTGTGCCGGGTCTCGCGCTGACGATCGTCGTTCTCATGTGGGGCGGCGACTTCGAAAAAGCGGTGCGACGGCGCTTCATGCCGGCCGACGATGACATGCGGCCGCCTCCGCCGACGAGCAGGAGCTGACGATGAGCAACTTCGCGCGCGATCCTATCCTGACACCTGTCCCCATCCTCGACCTGCGGCCGACCCAGATCACGGTCGGCATGCGGGAGGTCGACGAGAAGCGCAACCTTCTGCGCAAGCGCGGCGCAACGAAGATCGGCAATTTTCTCGGCGACCACATGATCCCGGTCATCCTGGGGCCGAAGCAACGTCATTACGTCATCGACCATCACCATCTTTCGCTGGCCTTGCACAAGGAGGGCGTGAAAAAGGTGCTGGTGACCATCGTCGCCGATCTGAGCGCGCTCGATCCGGAAGATTTCTGGATCGTGCTCGACCATCGCGCTTGGGTGCATCCTTACGATCAGGAGGGCCGGCGGCGCGACTTCGCGAAGATTCCGAAGTCGATCGAGAAGCTGAAGGACGATCCGTTCCGCAGCCTGGCCGGCGAATTGCGGCGGCTGGGGGGTTACGCCAAGGACACGACGCCGTTCAGCGAGTTCTTGTGGGCGGATTTCTTGCGGCGTCGCATGCCGGTCAAGATGATACAGCGCGACTTTTCCACCGCGCTTGAAACGGCGATGAAGTTCGCCAAGAGCCAGGACGCCCATTATTTGCCCGGCTGGTGTGGTCCCGTGGCTTGAACCTTGCGAATCTGGCAGGCCCACGGAACCTGTCGCGGCGTTGTCCGTTTGTTCATGTCACCAAAGGAAGCACCCCATGGTTATTGGCGTTTCGCATCTGCAGCCCGTCGTGGCGCTCATTGCCGGGATCCTCATTCTCCTGATGCCGCGGCTCCTGAACTACATCGTCGCGCTCTACCTGATTGTGATTGGCATTATCGGCCTGGGAATTATCCGCTGACGCCGGTTCCCGGGGGCTTGCGCCGCCTGCGCCCGGGATGCTTTTAAAGCCCCATCTGCCTCACCCGAGACATCGAAGACCCATGGCGAAGAAAAAATCCCTGCGTGTCGCCGCCAAGGCGAAGAAGCCGGCTGTCCGTCAGGCGGCCGTGAAGAAGCCGGCGAAGGCCAAGGCGGCAAAGCCGGCCGTCAAAGCGGCCAGCGCGCCGAAGGGCAAATGGGTCTATTCGTTCGGCGGCGGTAAAGCCGAGGGCAAGCCCAATCAGCGTAATCTGTTGGGCGGCAAGGGCGCCGGCCTCGCCGAAATGGCCAATCTCGGCCTTCCAGTCCCGCCGGGCTTCACCATCACCACCGACGTCTGCACCTACTACTACGCCAATAAGCAGCAGTACCCCAAGGAGCTCGCCGCCCAGGTCGAGAAGGCGCTGGCGCAGGTCGGCAAGATCACCGGCAAGGTGTTCGGCGACAAGAACAACCCGCTGCTCGTCTCGGTGCGGTCGGGCGCGAGAGCCTCGATGCCGGGCATGATGGATACCGTGCTCAACCTCGGCCTCAACGACGAGACCGTGGAAGCGTTGGCGCAGAAATCGGGCGACCGCCGTTTCGCCTATGACAGCTACCGCCGCTTCATCACCATGTATTCCGACGTCGTGCTCGGCGTCGGCCACGAGCACTTCGAAGAACTGCTCGATCACCACAAGGAGCGTCAAGGCTACACGCTCGACACCGATCTCACCGCCGACGATTGGGCGGAGCTCGTCGTGCGCTACAAGAAGCGCGTGCGCGACGAACTGGGCAAGGACTTCCCGCAGGACCCGAGCGAGCAGCTCTGGGGCGCCATCGGCGCGGTGTTCTCATCCTGGATGAACCAGCGCGCGATCACCTATCGCAAGCTCCACAACATCCCCGAGAGCTGGGGCACCGCCGTGAACGTGCAGGCCATGGTGTTCGGCAACATGGGCGAGACGTCGGCCACGGGCGTCGCCTTCACGCGCAATCCGTCGACCGGCGAAAAGAAGCTCTACGGCGAATTCCTGATCAACGCGCAGGGCGAGGACGTCGTCGCCGGCATCCGCACGCCGCAGGAAATCAGCGAGGCCGCGCGCAAGGAAGCCGGCTCCGACAAGCCGTCGATGGAGAAGGCGCTGCCTGATGCCTATGCCGAGCTGACGCGCATCTACAACAAGCTCGAGAAGCACTACCGCGACATGCAGGACCTTGAGTTCACGGTCGAGCAGGGCAAGCTGTGGATGCTGCAGACGCGTAATGGCAAGCGCACCGCGCGCGCCGCATTGCGCATTGCCGTCGAGCTCGCCAACGAGGGTCTCATCACCAAGAACGAGGCGGTGCTGCGCGTCGAGCCGTTGGCGCTCGATCAGCTTCTGCACCCGACCATCGATCCGAAAGCGCACCGCAAGGTGATCGCCACCGGCCTGCCGGCATCGCCCGGCGCCGCCACCGGCGAGATCATCTTCTCGTCGGACGAAGCGGCTGCGCTCAAGGATAACGGCAAGAAGGTCGTGCTGGTACGTGTCGAGACCTCGCCCGAGGACATCCACGGCATGCACGCCGCCGAAGGCATTCTGACGACCCGCGGCGGCATGACTTCGCACGCCGCCGTGGTCGCGCGCGGCATGGGCAAGCCTTGCGTCTCCGGCGCCGGCCAGATCCGCGTCGATTACGCGGCGGGCACGCTGACCGCCGGCGGCCAGGTGTTCAAGAAGGGCGACTTCATCACCGTCGACGGTTCGACCGGCCAGGTGCTGGCCGGCAAGGTCGACATGATCGAGCCGCAGCTGTCCGGCGAGTTCGCCACCTTGATCGGCTGGGCCGACAAGGTGCGCAAGCTCGGCGTCCGCGCCAATGCCGACACGCCGACCGACGCCAAGGCAGCCGTGCGTTTCGGCGCCGAAGGCATCGGCCTCTGCCGCACCGAGCACATGTTCTTCGAGGCGGACCGCATCCAGGCGGTGCGCGAAATGATCCTCGCCGACGACGAGCAGGTGCGCCGCGCCGCGCTCGCGAAGATCCTGCCAATGCAGCGCGAGGACTTCGTTCAGCTGTTCGAGATCATGGCCGGACGCCCGGTGACGATCCGTCTGCTCGATCCGCCGCTGCACGAGTTCCTGCCGCATGGCGAGGAGGAAATCGCCGAAGTGGCCAAGGCCATGGGCGCCGATCCGAAGAAGCTCGAGCACCGCGCTAAGGAGCTGGCCGAGTTCAATCCGATGCTCGGCTTCCGCGGCTGCCGTATCGCCATTGCCTATCCGGAAATCGCGGAGATGCAGGCGCGCGCGATCTTCGAGGCGGCGGTCGAAGCCGCCAAGCGCACCGGCAAGCCGGTGGTGCCGGAAGTGATGGTGCCGCTGATCGCGACCAAGGCCGAGCTCGATCTGGTCAAGGCGCGCATCGATGCCATGGCGCAGGCCGTGAAAAACGAAACCGGCGCCAAGGTGAACTACCAGGTCGGCACCATGATCGAATTGCCGCGCGCTTCGCTGATGGCCGGGGAGATTGCCGAGTCCGCTGAGTTCTTCTCCTTCGGCACCAACGATCTGACGCAGACGACCTTCGGCATCTCGCGCGACGATGCGGCGAGCTTCCTCGGCATCTACACCGCGCGCGGCATCCTGCCGTCCGATCCCTTCGTGTCGATCGACCAGCAGGGTGTCGGCGAGTTGGTGAAGATCGGCGTCGAGCGCGGCCGCAAGGTTCGTTCGAAGCTGAAGGTCGGCATCTGTGGCGAACACGGCGGCGATCCCGCGTCGGTCGCCTTCTGCCACGAGGCCAAGCTCGACTACGTCTCGTGCTCGCCGTTCCGCGTGCCGATCGCGCGCCTTGCCGCGGCGCAGGCAGCGCTCGGCAAGGGCGCCGCGAGCCAGGCGTAGGTTGTGGTGTATAACGTGGGCCAAGGCGGCGTCGCCGCCGGGCCCACCGTGCACATGCGCCGCCGTCAATAATTGATGCGCGGCACCTTCAGCGTATCGATGCCCGTGCTCTGGTCCGTCTCCGGCGGAGGCGGAGGCGCGCCCTTCGCGCGATAGGAGGGTAGGTCCGGCGCGTCCGCGGCCACGGGCTGTGCTTCCAGGCGCGCGATCAGCTTTTTCATTTGCGCGATCTCGCGCACCTGCGCGTCGATAATGCCGTCGGCCAGCTTGCGCACTTCGGGGTCGCGGATGTGGGCGCGCTCGCTCGTCATGATGGCGATCGAATGATGGGGGATCATGGCCTTCATGTACGCGACGTCACTCACCGTCTGCTGGCTCCGGACCAGTCCTAGGGCGAGAGCGAACACGATGATGCTGCCGACGGCGATGGCGGCGTTCACCCGCTTGTTCTCATACATGTCCCACATGAAGCCGATCATGATCACCGCCATGGCGGCGCCCATCATGAGCGCCATCCATGTTCGCGTCTGACTGAACGCGATGTGATCGACCGCATATGTATTGAGATACATCATCCCGAACATCAGAACGGTCGACGTGGCGATCATCGCTGCGAAACGGTTGTAATGCATGGAGACCTCCTCTCCACGCCAACGTAACCGGCAAGCCAGGAGTTCCGGGCGGGGCGACGATCTCGGGTATGAAGCTCTGCGACGGAGGGCTTCGCGGGTGGGGCTGCCGCCGCTACACCGCCACCTTGGCGAGGAAGTCTTCCACTTCGACCCGCAGATTGGCGACGGCGGTTTCCACCGTCTGCGAGGCGTCGCGCATGACTTCGGCCGATGAGCGCGTTTCGGTCGCTGCGTTGGAGACCTCGCTCAGCACGTCGACCACGTGGCCGGTGCCTTGCGCGGCGCTCGTGACGTTGTGCGAGATTTCGCCGGTCGCCGCGTTCTGCTGCTCGACCGAGGCGGCGACGGCCGCCGTGTACTCGTTGATCTCGTGCATGCGCGCGGCGATCTGGCGGATCGCTTCCACCGCGCCCGAGGTCGAGGTCTGCACTGCCAGGATGTGATTGGCGATCTCTTCGGTCGCTTTGGCGGTCTGCACCGCGAGCGACTTCACCTCCGCCGCGACCACGGCAAAGCCCTTGCCGGCTTCGCCGGCCCGCGCCGCTTCGATGGTGGCATTGAGCGCCAGCAGGTTGGTCTGTCCGGCGATGCTGCGGATGAGCTTGACCACGTCGCCGATCTTTTGCGCGCCGTCGGCGAGGCTGGCGATTTCCTGGTCCGTTGCCCGCGCTTCCTGCGTGGCAAGATCGACGATGTTGTTGGTGCGGGAAAGCTGGCGGCTGATCTCGGCGATCGAGCGCGACAGCTCGTCGGCGGCGATGGCCGCAGTCTGCACGTTGGTCGAGGCTTCATTGAAGGCGTGAACTGCGCTATCGGCGCGCTGCGATGTCTGATCGGAGAAGCCGAGCAGGGTGCCGGCGGTTGCGCGCATGGCGGTGGCGCTGTCGCCGACGCGCGACAGCAGTTGCTCGACCGTGGGCCGGAAGGAAGAGATCGCGCTCTCGACGATGGCGCGGCGTTGCTCCTGGTCGCGGATGGCAGCGCGCTCTTGTTCGGCGCGGCGCTGCTCGGTGACATCCTCGTGTGTGGAAACCCAGCCACCGCCCGGCAGCGGTTCGTTCTTGACATGAACGATGCGGCCGTCGCTCGCCTGGACGTAATGCGGTGCGCTCTCGCCATGCTTCATGCTGTCGAGGATGCGCTGCACGTAGGAGTCCACATCGCCCGAGAACAGCCCGGTCGCTTTACGGTGTTCGATCAATTGGCGCAGCGTACAGCCGGGCTTCACGATGTCGGGCGAGAGCTTGTACATGTCGATGTAGCGACGGTTGACCAATGAGATGCGCCCCTGCGCATCGAACATGTTCAAGCCTTGCGACATATTGTCGATCGCGTTCAGCAGCCGGCGGTTCTGCACGGCGTAGCGCCGATGCACGACGGCGACCGCGGCCAGCGCGGCGAGCCCAATGACGGCGAGGAACACGACGGGGCCCGCGGCACTGGATGACAATAGAGACGCGATCATGCGGGGCCGCGCAAACGGGAAAACTGCCTGAAATATTTGACGGCCACTGCTTGCAATATAGTTAATGAATAAATGGGGAGGTTTTATTGGCCTAGTTTATGAGCGCGCTCGCTCTTAGCGGCTTCGCAAGGTTAATTAGGTCATAACGAATTTGGTTGCATCCTCCCGATGTGGGCGGACGTGTTCGTGTAGAACGTTGCGGTGTCGCGTGGTCGGGCGTGAAAGACAAACGCAGAATCGTCTGCGGCGGAAGCTCGCTTCGGTCGGGCTGACCGCGCTGGTCTTCACGCTGTTCCCCCGCACGATCGCCTTTCAGGATCTTGGCGCGTTGATCGCACATCAGCCGGGTGTGGCGGAGCGCGCGCGCGAGCATCTGATCGCCTCGCCGTTCGGCACCATTCACGCGGCCATGTTCAGTCTGCCGCGTCCGGTAGGGACGGGGATTCCGCATCCGCCGATCTACGCCTTGGCGAACTTCGACCCCGGCGACATCACCGGTTCGATCGGCGCGCAACAGCTCGGCGACGGCACCGCGCCGCTGCGTTTCCCGCACGCCAACCGCAAGGCCAAGCGCGACTCGTTCCTGTCGCGTCCGCGCGCGCCAATGCCACCGCTTCCGCCGCTGCTGGCGATCGACCCGGTGCCGGATACGGTGCCGGAGGCGGGGCTCAAGAAGGACCCGAACGACTCCCGGTTCGATCCGTATTCCCGCTACGAGTTTGCCGCCACGCCCGACGAAGGGCCGACGGCGCCCGACATCGACCTGCCTTACACGGATTTGCCGCCGGCCAATCTGACGCCAGTGGCCCCTGCGGGCGCGGCCAAAGGCGCGTCGCGTCTGTTCTTCGGCGTCGATCCGATGGCCGATGGCGGCGCCGAGATCGCGCCGTGGGCGCCCGGCGAAGCGCCGGTGGTGATGGCGGCGCGCACCGTCGATCGCGATATCAAGCAATCGGCTCTGACGCCGTCGAAGGATGGCGACCATAGCGCGGGCGAGAGCACTGTCGTCAAAGGCGAGGTGACGGGTCCCGCGCAGCGGCCTTATTCGCCGGCGGAGCGTCTTGCGTTGGCCGGTGCCTCACGCGCCAAGGCCGAAAAATGCCTCGCCAACGCCGTCTACTTCGAAGCGCGCGGCGAGCCCGTGCGCGGTCAGATTGCGGTGGCGCAAGTCGTGCTTAACCGCGTGTTCTCACCGTTCTATCCGAAGACGGTGTGCGACGTCGTCTATCAGAATGCCCACCGGCACAATGCCTGTCAGTTCACCTTCGCCTGCGACGGCATTCCCGACATCGTCACCGAGCCCGAGGCGTGGGAGCGCGCCAAGCGCATCGCCCGCGACATGCTGGACGGCAAGCTGTGGATGCCGGAGGTGGCCAAGTCCACGCACTACCATGCCTACTGGGTACATCCGAGCTGGGTGAACGAGATGAAGAAGCTCTATAAGCTCGGTGTGCATACCTTCTATCGTCCGCGTGCCTGGGGCGATGGCTCCGACGAGCCGACCTGGGGCGATGCCAAGGCGACCGCCGAGGAAGTCAAGAAGCTGTGACGGCGCGCGCTCATTTGCGCCCTGAATGACTTTCATTTGTAATATTTGTTTGGGGCGCCGCGGGTGCCCCCTTATTTTGTACTTTCTGGCCGCGCTGTGGCGGCATATCGATCCGTCTCGGTCGGACGGGACCTTCGGAGCGGGGTGACTTATGGCGGTACAGGACGCAGCCGGCAAATCGGCCTCGGCGATCGGCTGGCGCACGCCGATGGTGATCATCGTTTGCGGCTGTATCATTTCGCTGCTGGCGTTCGGCCCGCGCTCGGCGCTCGGATTTTTCCTGACACCGATGTCGCAAGCCAATGGCTGGGGCCGCGATGTCTTCGCGCTCGCGCTCGCCATTCAAAATCTGCTGTGGGGCGTGGGACAGCCTTTCGCCGGCGGCATCGCCGATCGGTACGGCACGGTGCGCGTGCTGGCGGGCGGCGCGATCGCCTACGCGCTTGGCCTTGCCTTGATGGCGCAGAGCACGACGCCGGGCATGCTCGATCTCACCGCCGGTGTGCTGATCGGCTTTGGCCTGTCGGGCTGCTCCTTCACGATCGTGATCGGCGCCTTCGGCAAGCTGTTGCCCGATGAATGGCGGTCGCTTGGTTTCGGCTGCGGCACCGCTGCCGGCTCGTTCGGTCAGTTCCTCTATTCGCCCCTCGGCGTCGCCTTGATGGACAAGTTCGGTTGGCAGAGCGCGCTGCTGATCTTCGCCGGCGCGACGCTGCTCATTCTGCCGCTCTCGTTAGCGTTGGCGACGGGACGCGGCGGCGCTAGCGCCAGCGTGGCGCCTGCCGCAAAGCAATCGCTGCGGCAGGCGTTGGGCGAAGCCTTCGGTCACCGCAGCTACGTGTTACTCGTGCTCGGTTTCTTCACCTGCGGTTTTCAGCTTGCGTTCATCACCGTGCATCTGCCGGCTTATCTGATCGACCGCGGCCTGTCGGTCGAGGTCGGCGGCTGGACGCTGGCGGTCATCGGTCTGTTCAACATCGTCGGCTCGATGAGCGCGGGCGTGCTCAGCGGACGCATGCCGAAGCGTTATTTGCTGTCGCTCATTTATCTCGGCCGCGCGCTGTCGACGGCAGTCTTCATTCTGTTGCCGGCAAGCCCAGCGGCGACGTTGGTCTTCGGCGCCGTCACCGGCTTGTTGTGGCTCTCGACCGTGCCGCCGACCTCGGCGCTGGTCGCGGTAATGTTCGGCACACGCTGGCTGGCGATGCTGTTCGGCTTCGCCTTCTTCAGCCACCAGGTCGGCGGCTTCCTCGGCGTCTGGCTCGGCGGCATCGCCTTCGAGCACACCGGTTCCTACAATGCGGTGTGGTGGCTGTCGGTGCTGTTCGGCGTGTTGTCGGCGCTGATCAACCTGCCGATCATCGAAAAGCCGGTCGACCGTGCCGCGATGGCGCCCGCGTAAGCGTTCCGCAGGCGCGAACCGTGCGCGCCGGGCTTGTCCAACGCTGCCACGTCTTTAAAACCCTTCCTCAACGAGACCGGGACGGGAGCGCGACGTGACGACATTCAAGGCGATGGTCATCGACAAGGCGGACGGCGCGACCAAGGCGGCGCTGACCACCTTCGACGAAGCGAATCTGATGGACGGCGATGTTACCGTCCGTGTCGAATACTCCACGCTGAATTACAAAGACGGTCTCGCCATCACCGGCAAGGCGCCGGTGGTGCGCCGCTTCCCGATGATTGCCGGCATCGATTTCGCGGGGACGGTCGAGACGTCGAACCATCCCGCCTGGAAGGCCGACGACAAGGTCATCCTCAATGGTTGGGGGCTCGGCGAGACCCATCTCGGCGCCTACGCCGAGAAGGCGCGGGTCAAAGGCGACTGGCTGGTGCCGTTGCCGGCGACGATGAACGCGCGCGAGGCCATGGCCATCGGTACGGCCGGCTACACGGCCATGCTTGCGGTGATGGCGCTTGAGAAGCACGGACTGACGCCGGATAGAGGCCCTGTCGCCGTCACGGGCGCCGCGGGTGGCGTCGGTTCCGTCGCCATGGCGATCCTCGCCAAGCGCGGTTTCACGGTGCATGCGGTCACCGGACGGCCGCAGGAGGCCGATTACCTCAAGGAGCTCGGCGCCACGGAGATCGTGCCGCGGGCCGATCTCAGCGGTCCGGTGAAGCCCCTGGCGAAAGAGCGCTGGGCGGGCGGCATTGATTCGGTCGGCTCGACGATGCTGGCCAACCTTCTGTCGATGACGCGCTATGGCGGCGCGGTAGCGGCTTGTGGATTAGCCGGCGGCATGGACCTGCCGGGATCGGTCGCGCCCTTCATTTTGCGCGGGGTGTGTCTTTACGGCATCGACTCGGTGATGTGTCCGCTGGAACGGCGGAAGGAAGCTTGGAAAAGGCTGGAAACCGGCCTCGACCGCCAAAAACTGGCCACGATGACCCGGGAAATCGGCCTTTCCGATCTGTCCGATGCGGCCGCTGCCATCGTCAAAGGCGAGGTGAGAGGCCGGATCGTGGTCAAAATAGGGTAAACGCGTTCAGGATTTGGCGACAAACGCCGATCATAATGCGCTAGACTTATTTGCAATCGCCGTCGGTAACCGGTGTGCGTCAGGTGGAGTGAGCGGATGTTGCGTGGGGTTGCGTTGCTGCTAGGCGTTCTGGCTGCCGCTCCGGCCCTGGCCGGCGAAGATATGAGCGCGGAAGATGCGCGCCGCTTCGTGATCGGCAAGATGTTCAACTACACCTGCTTCGAAGGCACGCGCGGCACCGGCCGTGTGCTCGCCGACGGCTCGGTCGTCGGCTCCATCCAGTTTCAGGGCCGCGGTGAGATGCGTTATGCGCACCTGCCGCCGAACACCCTGCGCGTGAAGGGCGAGTCGGTTTGCGCCTCGCTGCGCGGCATGCCGCTCGAGCCGTGCTTCACGCTGACGCGCCTCGACGCCAACAGCTTCCGTGGTGCGATCTCGGGCTTGGGCTTCGCCTATTGCGAGTTCACGCGCCACCACGGCCGTCCGGCCGTTGCACGTACCGCCAATAACAACAGCAGCAGCAGCCACGAGCCGTTGGGCCTGCGTCCGTCGGTCACCGCCGAGCGGTAAGAGACCCTCCCACGTCGCTTTTCCGCGGTTCGCGGCCTGAGGACAGCCACCAGGGCCGTCTTCGTGCTTGACGTGTAGCGGCTTTGTCTCTCAATCATATTGTGCAAGTGCGCGTCTCGCCAGGTTGGTGACACAGCATCCGTCATGGCTGCCGATCGTTCAGACGAGGTCCGGCCGACGCACGGCCGCGAACCGAGGGCCTACCGTCCGGCCGTCAAGATCGTGGCGGCCATGCTGTCTATTGTTTTGCTGGCGGTCCTGGCTGTGGGCGCCGAATATGCTTTTCGGCGGCTGTCGGATTTCGGCGCGGCGCAGCCGTCCGATCAGGCTGTCGAACCGCGCAATCCGGCCGTTTACACCAGCGAAGAGCTACGCCGGGACCTGCCGCATTTCACGGCCCGCCAGGGCGGCGAATGTATTGCCGTGCGGGCCGGTCTGAACTGGGACCCGCGCTTCGGTTTCGCCAGCAAGAAGCTCGACAAGGACTGCGCGCGCAAGCTGTTCGCCGCATATCCGAAGTCGGTCGTTCTGATGGGCGGCTCGGCGATGGAGAACAATCAGGCCGCCAATTATCTGACGACGATCGACAGCTACGCGTTCGGCAACGACACCGCGTTTGCGAGCCTCAACCTCGCTGAGTCCGGCGCGCGGCATTCGAACATGCTGATCCGCCTCTTGCACGAGGTGGTCGAGCTGCATCCGACCTATGTCGTGTTCCTCGACGGCTTCAACGAGTTCAATTCCGTCCGCCTCGGCGGCGCGCCGGAGGACGATTTCTATTGGACTGCCGGCGTTCAGGACCGCATCCAGAACTTACCGCGCTTTTTTCGTGACAAGGTGGTCGAGCAGAGCCGGATCCTGCAGCTGCTTGCGCTCAAGACCGGTTTCATCAACTCGGCGCGCGTTGCGCGCGACACGATCGATCCGGCCGGCGTCGACGCGGCAGCCGCCTATTATGTGAAGATGCGCGACTACACGCAGACGATCTGCGAAGCCTACAAGATCAAATGCATCTTCGTCATTCAGCCGGTGGCGCTCCTCGAAGCGGCGCCGACCAAAGCCGCCAGCACGGCGGCGAGCGAGCATCTCAAGTCGTTTCTCGCGGATGACGCCGTCTACAAGAGAGGCTACGCCTACATCTTTCGGCATGCCGGCGACAAAGTTCTCGACGCCACGCACCTCTTCGAAGGCAAGGACGACATCTATATCGATGTCGTCCACTTCAACAAGCGCGGCTCCGAACTGATCGGAAAATTCATCCACGCCGCTGTGAACGCGGATGGCGAACACGCCGAGGGCGGCCGTTAGCCGCCGCCTCTTAGTCAGCTTTTCGCCGGGAAAATCATGCAGGTGGTGGTGGCGTGGGCGAAGAGCTTGCCGCCCGCGTCACGCACGTCGCCCTCCGACGTGGCAACGGTGCGTCCGCGATGGACGAGGCGGCCCTCGGCGCGCACCGGCCCGGTATCCTTGGTCAGCGGCCGTACCAGATTGAACTTCAGTTCCAGGGTGGTCCAGGTGTCACCCTTGCTGATGGTCGAGAAGATGGCGCAGCCGAGCGCGGAATCGAGCAGCGTCGCAGCGAAGCCGCCATGCACCGAGCCGATCGGATTGTAGTGTCGCAGCGCCGGCAAGCCTTCGAACACGGCGCGGCCGTGCGCCACCTCGATCAAATGGAAGCCGAGTGTCTCGCCGATCGGCGGTTGTGGCAGCGTGCCTTCGACGATGCCCTTGAGGAAGCTGAGACCGTCGTAGGATTTCAGCACGTCCTCGGAAACGACGCCGTACCGATAGTCGCGATTGCTCATGCAGGTGCCTGTGGTGTGGTGTCCGGCGGCGCCGTCGCGCGCGCCGGAAACAGAAGCCGTTGATAGAGCCAGCCGATGGCGACCAGTACCACACCAAGTCCGATAAAGGAGAGCGCTCGGAAGATGCCGGTGAGATCGGCCATATCGGCCAGAAAGACCTTGGCGACGGTGAGCGCGATCACCGCGGCGGAGGCGAGCCGCGCCGGTTGTGAGCGCATGAGCAGGCCGGCGATCAGCAGCACGACGCCGAAGATGAGCCACACCGCGGAGTAGGTGTACTGCTCGAGGTCGGTCGTCACGCCGCGCCAGAGCTCGGGGCCGTGATAAAGTGCGCGTACTTCGAGGCTGAGATAGCCGATCGACAGCGCGACGGCGGTTGCCGCCGCGACGGCGCGATAGGCGATCGGCCGTGTCGTGCGCGCCATCAGCGCCAGGACGGCGGCGAGGATCGCCGGAATGCCGTAGGCGAGCAGGATCAGGTTGAAGAACACGCCGCTGCCGACCGGCATGTCGGTCATCATCGGATTGAGGAACAGTCCGGGCCCCAACACGATTGCCGCGAAGGTGAGCGCCACGATGATGAGCGCGCCGACATTGTGCACGATGTTGTCGGTGCGGCCGCGCAGGCGCTCGAGGCCGATGGCCATGGCGAGACCGGTGCAGATCTGCAGCGCCACTTCCGCCAACGCGGTGGAGTCGTGGAAGACGTCACCGTTGTTCATGTAATGGCGAATTTCGAGGAAGGCGAGCAGCACCGTGAAAAGGATCGCCGCGGAATCCGCCATGCGCGCGGGAATGTCGTCGGCGCGCTGGCGCAGCAGATAGCCCGCGGTCCAAAACGAGGCTGCCGGCACACCGTAACCATAGAGCAGCCAGTTGAATAGAGGCGTGGTGCCGATGTCGTCGCCGACGATGCGCGGCTCGTAGGCAATGCGCAGCAATACGAGCACGATCACCGCCGCGGCGAGATAGCGCAAGGCCGGCAGCGGCCGTTCGCGTGAAATCCAGGCGATGCCGGGCACCATGAGCGCCAGGCCAACGGTGAGCCAGCCTTTGTCGAGCGCGAATGTCAGCGTCAAAGCGAGTGACGCGACCGCGCCGGCCGCGAACACGGCTTCCGAAGCGACAAGACCCGCACGCGGCGCGCGCTTGCTCAAGAGATCGGTGGCGTAGCCGAACAACGCGGCGAGCAGCAGTGCTCCCCCCGCGAAGGGGATCGAGCGGTCGAATTCGGCGATGCGCAAATAGAGCGCGATCAGAATCGCGATCGGCGTGATCACCGCGCTGACGCTCCAGAACAGCGCGGCGCGCGTGCTTTTGCTGCGGTCCTGCGCGGCGAAGCCGGATGCGCCGAACATGATCGCGAAGAGGGCGCCGAGCGCGAGATGCCGGCCCGAGCCGGTTGCCGGTTCAGGAACCGCGCCGGCGGTCACCCCGCCCGGCAACACCAGCGATTCCAAGAGCGCCGGCGCCGCCCAGTGCAGCATCACGACGATCGTCACGATGGCGGCACCCGGTAGGGCATAGAGTGCGGCCGGCGCGCGCCAGGTGATGGCGATCGTCGTCGCGGTAAGCAGCGTGAATACGACGAGCGCGCTCGGCGCGTGCGAGCTGCCGAGCACGAGTAGCGCCGCGGCGAGCAGATAAGCGCCGATGGCGCCGGACGAGATTGGATCGATTTCATCGGTTGCGGCGGCGGGGCCAAGAGAGAGGCCGGACACAATCAATACGGCGGCGAGGGCGAAGCCGGCGACGGCGAAGAACAGATGCGCGCCGAGCGCTTCGACCTCGGGATAATCGATGCCAACCAGCGTCCAGAGAAATCCGAGCACGACTGCGGTGATAGCGAGCCATCGCCACAGCCGCATCCGCGCGAGCGCGAATGCCGCGGCAGTGACGACGGTCAGGTAAAGATAGAGCGCCCAGTAGCTCGGTTCGTCGGAGGCCACCAAGGCCGGCGTGAGAAATGCGCCGGCAAGCCCCAATCCGGCAAGGGCGGGCCCATGCAGCAGCGCTGCGGCGAGCGTTGCCAGCGCGACGATGCCGAGCAGGATGAAGGCGGCGGCCGGCGACAGAAAGTTGTAAAGCGCGAAGGCGGCGTAGACGGTGGCGTAAGCCGCAACGGTGCCGGCCGCGGTCAAGATGCTCGGGATATGCCGGGACGGGATGGCGCTGATGTTGCGGGCCGCTTCGTGGCGCCGTGTCCATTCGCCGGCCGCGATCAAGGCGGCCGCGAACAGCGCCGCGAGGAAGATGCGCACGCCAGGGCCGAGCAGACCTTCCTCGATCGAATAGCGCACGAGAAAGATACCACCAAGCGCAAGCGCAATGCCGCCGACCCACACCACCCACTGCGTGCCGAATCTCTCTTCCAGCGTGGCCGTGGCGCGTGCGGGCGCAACGACGGGTGGCGCAGGCGCGGGCTGCGGGGCGGCCGGCGGCTCCGGCCTTACCTCTTCGATGGCTGGCGCCGGCTCCGCGACGACGACGGGTTCGACCGGTGTCGCGGTCGCCGGTGCGGCGGCAGCCGGTCCGGCTGCTTCGAGCGCGGCAACGCGGCGCTGCAGGGCGCGGACTTCCTCGCGCGCATTGAGCGTCATCACGAGTGCGACAATGGCAATGACCGGAAAGGCCAAGACCAGCAGCACCAGCAGCACGATTTCCATGTCATCCGCCCCCGGACTTTTGACGCAGGGCGCATGGTATTTGGCTTGGGCTTCGCGCGATAGGCCGCGCGGTGCGCGATGTGGGAAACGTTCGTTAGACGATGTCGAGCTTGAACGGCACGCCTTCGATCGCCGCTTGTCCCGGGCCGATGTGTTCGACCGCGCGGATCATACGGCCGTTGCGCCCGAGCATGTCGTCGGCGATGGCGACGATGCGCGCGTTCGGCTGCGCGGTGTGCGACGCGCGCCGGATCGCCTGCGCGATCTGCAACTCGTCGCGGCCGGGATTGAGCGCACAGGCAGCGACGAAAGCGCCGGCGGTGGAGCGGCTGATGCCGGCGAAGCAATGGACCACCATCGGCGCGCCGCGGTCCCAGGTGCCGACGAAATCGATCAGCCGCCGCACGTGCTCTTTGCCCGGCGCGGCGTACCCCTCGGCTTCCGCGACGATGTCGTCGACGGCGAGGATCAGATGATTTTCCGGCGCGATGACGGCCGGCCGCTCGACGCGCTCGACCAGGCGCAGCAGCGTGACGACGTGACGGGCCTTGGTTTCGGCGACCGTCGCGTGCAGGCGTGCGAGAGAGCAGACGTGGATCATGGCGTCGATCTAGCTCGCCCTTGAGTCATATCTGTGACGCGGGTCACGCGCGCAACAGCTTCTCGAAACGCTCGATGAAATTGTTCTTGGCGGTGCTCGCCGACCAGGGCGTCAGATAATCCCGCTCCAGCGCCGCGGAGAACTTCGGCGGTGCGCCGAAGAATTTGCGCGCTTCCTCGTCGGCAAAACCGGCGAGCCGCGTCGCTTCGAGGTAGGCCGCCTGGCGGTCCGCGTCCTTGATCAGCTTGGTCAGCGTCTCCGGCAATTTCGCCTGCAGGCCGAAACGCAGATGAATGGCGGCGAGCAAACGCTTCTCGACGGCTTTGTAGCTGTCGCCGATGACGACCTTGAACGGCGAGATCATGTCGCCGACGACATACTCCGGCGCGTCGTGCAGCAGGACGGCAAGCCGGCCTTTGACGTCGAGGCGCGGCGTCTTGGCCCGCGCCAGCGCTTCGACCAGCAGCGAATGCTGCGCCACCGAAAAGATATGCGCGCCTTTGGTCTGGCCGTTCCAGCGCGCGACGCGTGCCAAACCGTGTGCGATGTCGTCGAGCTCGACGTCGAGTGGCGAGGGGTCGAGCAGATCGAGCCGGCGCCCCGACAGCATGCGCTGCCAGACGCGCGCGCTTTTGACAGCGGCGGCCTTGGCAGCAGGCGTTTTGGCGGGCGCGTTCGTCATCGCTTCTTGGCGAGCTTGGCGCAGGCCGCGTGGCGATGGCAGGTCACGAGATGATCGTTGACCATGCCGACGGCCTGCATGAACGCATAGACGATGGTTGGGCCGACGAACTTGAAGCCGCGGCCGATCAGCTCTTTCGACATCTTGCGCGAGATGTCGGTCTCCGCCGGAATCTGTTTGGACGTCGCGAAGCGGTTCTCCTTCGGCTTGCCGTCGACGAAATCCCACAGCAGCGCCGAGAAGCTGGGACCCTTCTCCATGATGTCGAGATAAGAGCGCGCGGACAGAATTGCGCCTTCGATCTTGGCGCGGTTGCGCACGATGCCGGCGTCGTGCATCAGCTTTTCGACCTTGGCCGGCTTATAGCGCGCGATCTTTTCAGGTTCGAAACCATCGAAGGCTTTGCGGAAGTTGTGGCGCTTGCGCAGAATGGTGATCCAGGAGAGGCCGGCCTGAAAGCCGTCGAGCATCAGCTTCTCGTACAGCGCGCGATCGTCGTATTCCGGCACGCCCCATTCTTCGTCGTGATAGGCGACATAGAGCGGGTCCTGGCCGGGCCAGGCGCAGCGGACGAGATTGTCGCTGACGATTGGCTTGGTGATCACTCCGTGGCTTTCGCTTCGCCCGGCCATGTAAACGTCCCCCATTCCGGCTTCAGCGCGCGGATTGCAATGCCGCCGGCGGTCAGCGGCGTGCCAGACTTCAGCGCATCCTCGATGCGGTCAAGCCGCAACAGTGCGAGGCCGCGCCCTTTCGCCATCGAACCGAGTTGGCCGATCTGTTTCTCGCCGGCCATCACCGGCAGGCCGGGAACCGGCGAGAATTCGTCATAGGCGACCGGCACCACGCGGCTGCGCGCCGTGGCGCGATGCTCGACGCGCGACACGACTTCCTGTCCGACATAACAGCCTTTGTGGAAGTCGACACCATGAAGCTGGTCCATGTCCGCTTCGTGCGGAAAGGTGTCGCCATAGATGAAATCGTGGCCGCCGCGCGGGATGCCGAGCGCGATGCGATGGGCGTCGTAAGCCTCGGCATCGACGAGCGTCGCGCCGAGATCGGCGGCGGCTTCGGCCGCGAGATGCGGCGGCAGCATGATGCGGGTGCCCAGCGCCGGCAGGCGCGGGTCGGGATAGCAGAGGCCGTACTCGGTGTCGCCCTGGCCGTCCCAGACCGCCATGACGCCGAGCACCGCCGACAGGTCTTCGGCGATCACCTTGGCCCGCAGCTTGTAGAAGTTGAGCTTGGTCACCAGCTCGGGCGCCAGGGCCTTGGGTACGTCCAAGAAGAAGCCGCCGCCGTCCTCGGCCGGTGCTTCGGTCACGATGAAATCGACGATGATTTTGCCCTGCGGCGTCAGTAGCGCGGCGAAGCGCGGGTTCCCGGGTGCAACCTTGTCGATGTCGTTGGTGAGGAGCCCGTTCAGGAACGTCCGGGCGGCGTCGCCGACAACTTTGACCACGCCGCGGTCGGGAAGGAGCGCTGTCTGCATCGTTTCTAAAGACCTACCCCTCGAGGGACCCAAATCTCTTGCCAG
This sequence comes from Pseudolabrys taiwanensis, assembly GCF_003367395.1. Taxonomy (NCBI): domain Bacteria; kingdom Pseudomonadati; phylum Pseudomonadota; class Alphaproteobacteria; order Hyphomicrobiales; family Xanthobacteraceae; genus Pseudolabrys; species Pseudolabrys taiwanensis. The sequence goes on from NZ_CP031417.1 coordinate 5,160,318, forward strand.
AACTTGCGCCGAAACGTAAGCGCTGTCGGGAAAACCTCAAGTTCCGGGCTCCAAAATGGCAGATACCTACGATCTGATCCTCAAGGGCGGCACCGTGGTCAATCAGGACGGCGAGGGTGTCCGCGATGTCGGCATCCGCGGCGGCAAGATTGCGGCGCTCGGCGATCTGTCGCGCGCCTCGGCCCGCGAGACCGTCGACTGCGGCGGCCTGCATGTCCTGCCCGGCGTCATGGATACCCACGTGCATTTCCGCGAGCCGGGTCTAACCCATAAGGAGGATCTGGAATCGGGCTCGCGCGGCGCCGTGCTCGGCGGCGTTACTGCCGTGTTCGAAATGCCGAACACCGATCCGACGACAACCGATGCCGCCGCGGTCGCCGACAAGGTCACGCGCGCGCATCACCGCATGCATTGCGACTTCGCCTTTTATGTCGGTGCGACGCGCGAGAACACTAAAGATCTCGCCGAACTCGAGCGGCTTCCGGGCGTGTGCGGCGTCAAGGTGTTCATGGGCTCGTCCACCGGGTCGCTCTTGATCGAGGACGACGACGGCGTGCGCGCCGTGCTCAACGCGATCCACCGACGCGCTGCCTTCCACTCAGAAGACGAGTATCGTCTGCGTGAGCGCATGGACTTGCGTGTCGAGAACGATCCGCGCTCACATCCGATCTGGCGCGACGCGACTGCCGCACTGATGTGCACGCAGCGGCTGATCACGCTGGCGCGCGAGACCGGCAAGCGCGTGCACGTGCTGCATGTGACCAGCAAGGACGAAGCCGAATTCCTTGCCGCGCATAAGGACGTCGCCACGGCCGAAGCGACGCCCGCGCATCTGAGCTTGTTCGCGCCCGACTGCTATGAGCGGCTCGGTACGCGCGCCCAGCTCAATCCACCGATACGCGATGCGGTTCATCAGGCGGGCCTATGGCACGGTTTGCAGCAAGGCGTGATCGACAGTCTCGGTTCCGATCATTCCCCGCACACGGTCGAGGAAAAGTCGCACCCTTATCCCAAGACGCATTCCGGCATGCCGGGCGTGCAGACTTTGGTGCCGCTGATGCTCGATCACGTCAATGCCGGTCGCCTGACATTGCAGCGGTTTGTCGATCTCACCAGCGCCGGTCCCGCGCGTATTTTCGGTATCGCCAACAAGGGCCGGATTGCCGCCGGTTACGACGCCGATGTGACCGTGGTCGATATGAAGCGGCGCGAAACCATCACCAACAAGTGGATTGCCTCGCACGCCGGCTGGACGCCGTACGATGGCGTCAGCGTTACCGGCTGGCCGATCGGTACCTTCGTGCGCGGTCACCAAGTGATGTGGGAAGGTGACGTGACCGCACCAAGCCGCGGCGAACGCGTGCGTTTTCTCGAGACGCTCGCGAACTGACGGAATAGTTGGCGTCCCCACTTGTTTGTGGCAACTTGCCGCCGCCGTCGAGGAACGAAATTTTCTCGCGCGGCCACCCGCCGAATGTTTCCCGACACTGAAACGCGCTTCGTCGGACGATCACGCGAACTGGCGTGTTGCGTCCGTGGGGCATCGGCTGGGACGCTGGGGGGCAGGACTATATGGGTGGCGACCTCGTTTCGCTCCGCATGCTTGTTATAGCGGCGGAGCCCTCTGATTTGGAATTATGGCGTCAGGGCGCCGGTTTCGCCTCTGTGCCGGTCGATTTTTTCGGACAAGATCCGGACACTGCGGCTGCGACTTTGGCCGCGCGCCAAATCGATATTTGCGTGCTCGACAGCGCGCTGTCGGATCCGGTGAAGACGGCAGTCGTGAAGACGGCACGGCTCGCGCAGCCTGCGCCTGTGGTTTTCGTCACCGCGGCGCGCGGCGCGACGCGCATCAAAGGCATCAACGGCATGCTGGCGAAGCCGAAAACCGTGGCCGATGCGCGGCGTCTCGCCGAAATCTGTATTCGCACCAAGGTGCCGACACGTGTGCTGATCGTCGACGATTCGAGTACGATGCGTCGTATTGTGCGCAAAATCCTGTCAGCCAGCCTGTTCGCGCTGGATGTTCATGAGGCGGCCGAGGGCGCCACGGCGCTCGATGCGCTCAAGAACGGCAAGTTCGGTCTGGTCTTTCTCGACTACAACATGCCCGGCTTCAATGGCCTCGAGACGTTGTCGGAGATCAGACGCGAGAACCCGGACGTGGCCGTGGTGATGATGACGTCGACGGTGGACCATGCGCTGGCCGAGCGCGCCTACAAGGAAGGCGTGGTCGACTTTCTCAAGAAGCCGTTCTATCCGGCCGACATCGACGGTGTGCTCGAACGCTATTATTGCGTCCACTTGGCCGGCAGCGCGACCGCCTGACGCTGGCGGCTATTGCCGGGCCTGGTCGAGCGAGAACTCGCCGTTGCGGATGCGGGCGCCCAATCCTTCGGCGAAGGTCGCGGCAGCCTCTTCGCCATAGGTGCCGACGAATTCGGCGAGAGCGGCGAACAGGCAGGCCTGCGCCAGGCAGTCGCCGTCGATGCCGTCGAGCTTGGCTTCCGCCCATGCCTCGTGAAGGTAGCCCAGCGCCACGCGCTTCTGCTCGTGCTCCGGCACAGGCTCACGCTCGTGCATCGTCCCGCTCGTCGTCGTCATTGCAATTCGGCCTTCGTACCCGGCAGTCCATTTGTGGACGCCGTCCCAACGATTCGAACGTTAGCACGCGAAGGACTGAGCCACAGCGCCGGATAAAGAAAGGGTTAACACCGGCGGTTCAATTGGCGTAACGCGCCGTGATCTCGCGAGAGATTCGAGCGCCTTCATCGAGATAGCGGCGAATGGCGAGATCGGCGGCGGGGGTGCAGGTCCGATAGGTCTGTTGAAAACCCCGGTAGCCGCGATTGAAACTCGCCACGATCTTGCGCCGGCGCTCGCCGCTGGGCGCTTCGGCGTCGATGAGAGCCTGCATCTCGTTTCGCCATTTTTGGCCCTCGTTGGCGCCGCACACCCCACGCAGGTAGTGCAGCGCGCCGAGGATCTCGGCCAGCCGTTGCAGGTCGGCATCGAAAGGCGCGGTGGCTTCCTGCGCCCGTGCGGTCCCCGCGAGGCAGAGGAGAACGGCGCCGATGGTGAGAAGCCGAGTCACGAAGCCTTTTGAACCCCCGCTGGTGGCCGAAGATATGCGCCGGTCCTGTGGCGTCTGCAAGGCGGCGGCCTCAGTCCGTCTTGCCGGCAAGGATGACCGCCGCGGCGACGATTTCCGCAAGCCCTTCGGTGGTCTCGAGGCTGGCAAGGTCCGCGGGTGCGAGCCAGCGCGCATCGTCGAGTTCGTCGTTGAGCACGGGCTCGCCGGCAAGCCAGCGCGCCGCGAAGGAGAGGACGACGAAATGGCGTTGCGCGCGTCCGTCCGGATCGCGGACGATGACTTCGCGATGGCCGGCCAGGGCGACCGGTTCGATCGCCAGCGCCGTCTCTTCGCGTATTTCGCGTGTGACGGCCTCGGCCAGTGTCTCACCGGTTTCGACCACGCCGCCCGGCAGCGTGTAGATCGCGAGCGCCGGTTTGCGGGCGCGGCGTACCACCAGGACTTTGCCATCGCGGATGATTGCGGCGCTTACCGCCAGGAACGGGCGCTGCGGGTAGAGGCGTTCGTCGGTCATGTCAGGTGTTCATCAGCCCGTCGATCACCGCCTGCGGCGCCTCGGTGCTGCCATTGATGAGCGCCGCCGCCTGCGCGGCGAGCGGCCGGAGTTGCGCGGCGGTGTAGACGGCAAGTTGGTCGCTGGCGCCAGGCGCCGGATTAGCCTGCAGCACGGTGTGAATCTCCGCGACCAGGGCGCCCATATCGGTGGCCAGTTCCTCCAGCCGGGTGCGCAGGGCGGCGTCAACGGTTTCGTAGGCCGCGATGGCCAGCGCGCGGTCGCTGAACGCCGACGCGGCGAAATGCTCGCGGTAGCTCATGGGGCGCCACGCCAGGATATCGTCGCGGCAATCGGGGCAGCTCGGCAGGAGCTCGAGCAGCATGATGGCTTCGTAAAAATGATTGAGGTAGTCGGTCGCGAGCCCCGTCGCCGGATTGATGTTGGCCTCCACGAGCCGCCGCACCGAAGAATCGGTGCATGTCGTCTCCTCCGGTTGCGTCGGGGCGTTGCAATCCTGATATGGCATGGATGTCGCCCGCCTCCGGCGCGGGCAGTATCGGCTTGGCCGGTCAAAGTGTATTCAAGCCCGGGTTCAACCGGAATGTGTGGACGGTATACTCTCACATCTGCGCCGGAAGTGCTCCGGGCCCTCTTCGGTTACGAAGAGCATCCCGATTTTCCGGCCCGGTTCAATATCGCACCGACGCAGCCGATTCCGATCGTGCGGCTTGTGGATGGCAAGCGGCATTTCGTCCTGGTGCGCTGGGGCCTGGTGCCGTCCTGGGTCAAGGACCCGAACGCCTTCTCGGTGCTCGTGAACGCGCGCGGCGAGTCCGTCCGCGACAAGCCGGCGTTCCGTTCCGCCATGAAGTACCGCCGCTGCCTCATTCCGGCCGATGGTTTCTACGAATGGCAGGCGCGCGGCTCCGGCCCGAAGCAGCCTTTCTACGTGCGGGCGAAATCGGGCAAGCCGCTTGCCTTCGCCGGCCTGTGGGAAAACTGGATGGGGCCGAACGGGGAGGAGATGGAGACGGCATTGATCGTCACCACCAAGCCGAACCAGACGCTCGAACCGATCCACGACCGGATGCCGGTCATCGTGCCGCCCGAGGCGTTCGATCTGTGGCTCGACACCATGCATGTCGACGATGAGACCGCGAGCGTGCTCATCGCCCCCGCATCCGACGATCTGCTCGAAGCCTATCCGGTGTCGGTGGCGGTCAACCGCACCGCCAACGACAATCCCAAACTGCTCGAGCTGTTCAAGCCCACCGACGCGCCGGCCGTGGCGGCTCCCGCGAAGGCGCGCGCACCGCGCGCCAAGCCCACGCAGGGCGACGACGGGCAGGGGATGTTGTTCTAGCGACTACGGCGTCGGGTCACGTCCGTCGAGCCATTTGGCAAAGACGGTGCGCGGCTGGTCGGTATAGCCGAGCGCGCGATAGAAATCGTGCACGGCCGTATTGTCCGCGCGCACCAGCAACATCGCCTTCTGAACGCCGCGCGCGGCGAGCCACTGCTCGGCAGCGTGGGTAATGGCGCGGCCGAAACCGCAGCCTTGGTGCGCCGGATCGACCGACAGGTAATAGAACCAGCCGCGATGGCCGTCGTGACCGACCATGACGGATGCGACGATATCCTGTCCGTCGCGCGCGACGAGAACCGCCGCGTTCGGGCCGCGCCGCGCCAGCGCGATATCGGCATGCGGATCGTTCCAGGGACGCGTCAGGCCGCAGCGCGTCCACAGCGCCACGATCGCGTCGACGTCGTCATCGGTCGCGTCGGCGAAAGACAACGCCGGCTTGCTCACAGCACCTTGCCCGGATTGAGGATGCCGTTCGGATCGAGCATCTGCTTGACGCCGCGCATCAGCTCGATCGCGACCGGATCCTTCACCTTCGGCAGCGACGCGCGCTTGAGCATGCCGATGCCGTGCTCGGCCGAGATCGAGCCGTCGTATTTGAGCACGATCTTGTCGACGACAGCGTTCATCTCCGCCCAACGCGCGAGATAGGCATCCTTGTCGGCGCCGACCGGCTGGCTGACGTTGAAATGCATGTTGCCGTCGCCGAGATGACCGAAAGGCACCGGCCGGCAGCCGGGGATGAATTCTTTGACCGCCGTCATCGCATCTTCCAGAAATGCGGGCACGGCGGCGACCGGCACCGACACGTCGTGCTTGATCGAGCCGCCCTCCGGCTTCTGCACCTCCGGCAGCATGTGGCGCAGATGCCAGAACGCCTTGGTTTGATCGAGGCTCGCAGCGAGCGTCGCGTCTTCGATCAGGTCTTCTTCCGCCGCCGCTTCCAGCAATTGCTCGACGCTGTCGCGCAGACCTTCCGCGTTCTGCGACGAGATCTCCATCAGCACGTACCACGGATGGCGCATGCCGAGCGGATCGCGGACGCCGGGCCCGTGTTTGATGGCGAAGTCGAGCACGCCGCGCACGATCAGTTCGAAGCTCGTCACCGTACCGCCGGCGCGCGCCTGCGCAAGATTCAAAAGCTTCACGGCGGCTGCTGGCGAGGAAAGGCCGATGAACGCAGTTTCCACCGCGCGCGGACGCGGAAACATCTTCAACGTCGCGGCGGTGATGATGCCGAGCGTGCCTTCCGCGCCGACGAAGAGATGGCGCAAGTCGTAACCGGTGTTGTTCTTCTTCAGCTTCGACAGAAGATTCATCAGCCGGCCGTCGGCCAACACTACCTCGACGCCAAGCATGAGATCGCGCGCGACGCCGTAAGCGAGCGCGCCGGTGCCGCCGGCATTGGTCGAAAGATTGCCGCCGATGGTGCAGCTTCCCTCGGCGCCGAGCGAGAGCGGAAACAGGCGATCGACGCTGGCGGCCGCTTCCTGCGCCTTCTGCAGCACGACGCCGCTTTCGCAGGTCATCGCGTTGGAGTCGGGATCCACCGCGCGGATCTTGTCGAGGCGCGTCAGCGATAAAATGATCTCCCCCTCGAGCGGAATCTGTCCGCCGACGAGGCCGGTGTTGCCGCCTTGCGGCACCACCGCGGTCCTCGTTTCGTTGGCGAGTTTCAAGATCGCCTGCACTTCCGCGACCGAGCCCGGCCGCAGCATCATAGAAGTGTGGCCATGATAGAGCCCACGGCCCTCGATCAGATGCGGCGCGAGCGTCGCTTGATCGGTCACCGCATAGCGATCGCCGACGATCGCGGCGAAGCGTTGCATCAGCCCGGCCGCGGGCGCGCGGCGCAATTGTTCGTTCATCCCGGCATTCCCTGTACGTGCGCGGTCGCGATCATGGCCGCGGTGCGGCGGCGCGGGCGAGGCGGTCGTTGATCGCTTCGCCTAAGCCGTCGTGTGGGATTGTCATTACCGCGATGTTCCTCGCCCCGGAAGCATCGAGCGCGCGCAGATGCGAGAACAGATTGGCGGCCGCCTCGATCAGGTCGCCGCCAGGCGAGAGATTGAGCATGGCTCCGGCGTGAGCGAGCGGCGGGCCGAAGGCAAGCAATACTTCCCCGGCCTCGACGCCATCGGCATTCAAACGCAGCCGCGCTTTCGGCGCGTAGTGCGAACTCAACATGCCCGGAGCGACCGGCGCCTCGTCGTCGGTCGGTACGGCGGCCGCCGCCAGCGGCCGTCCGAGCACGCGCTCGATCTCGGCGCGGGGCAGGCCACCCGGCCGCAACAACGTCGGCTCGCCGAGGCAGGAGACGATGGTGGATTCGACGCCGACGCCGGAGGCGCCGCCGTCGATGACCAGGTCGATGCGCCCGCGCAGGTCGCTCAGCACATGCGCGGCGGTGGTCGGCGAGACGTGGCCGGAGCGGTTGGCCGAGGGCGCCACCACCGGGCCGGCGAAGGCCGTGAGCAGGGCATGCGCCACCGGATGGTCGGGCACCCGCAGGGCGACGCTGTCGAGGCCGGCGAGGGCCAGATCGGAGACCGGGCAATCCGGCCGCTTCGGCAGGACTAGGGTCACCGGTCCGGGCCAGAAGGCGGCCGCCAGGGCCTCCGCCGCGGCGTCGAACACCGCAAGCCGCCGGGCGGCGGCAACGTCGGCGACATGGGCGATCAGCGGGTTGAAGGCCGGCCGGCCCTTGGCGGCGTAGAGCCGGGCCACGGCCTCGCCATTGGCGGCGTCGGCGCCGAGCCCATAGACGGTCTCGGTCGGGAAGGCGACCAGCCCCCCGGCCTGCAGGCAGCGGGCGGCGGCCGCGATTCCGTCTCGGTCGGCCTTGAGGACCCGCGTTCCCAGCTCGGCAGTCATCGATCTGTGTTCTCGCACTTGCGTTTAGAGGCCCGGGGGTTATAAGACCCGCCACCAGTCGGAGTGTAGCGCAGTCTGGTAGCGCACCACGTTCGGGACGTGGGGGTCGCAGGTTCAAATCCTGCCACTCCGACCATTTTTAGGCCGATTTCCCCTTCAGTCCCGATCGGCCGGCCCTTACGTGGGGCGTCCCGCTATCGCCGGGTCGCGGCCCCCTCGACCACTAGCACCGTGCCCCGAACCGCCTTCACCACCAGCGGCGCGCCGGCCGGTATGTCGCTCTTCGCCTCGGCCAGCCAGACGCTGTCGCCGATCCGCGCCCGCCCGTGGCCGCCGGTGAACGCCTCCGCCGCGGTTCCCACCGCGCCGACCAGATCGAGGTCGCGGCGGTTGAGCGGCGGCTCGGCGTGGCGGCGCGCCATCGCCCGCCGGTAGATAAAGTAGCCGCCGCCGCAGGACAGCGCGCAGGCGATGACGAAGGTCAGCAACTGGCCCGCGTAAGACAGGTCGACCGCGAAGGTCACCGCCGCCGTGATCGCCGCCGCGCAGGCGATCCAGATCAGATATGCCCCCGGGACGTGCAGCTCCAGAAAGCCGACCACCACGGCGGCGATGGCCCAGGCCCAAGGCGTGAACGCGATCGGGAAGCTCATGATTTATCCGCGGTGGTCGCGTTCTTGGTCAGTTCGGCGATGCCGGCGACCGCGCTGACGACGCTCGTCATCTCCATCGGCATGAGCATCAGCTTCACGTTCGGCGAATGGCCGATCTGGTTGAGCGCATCGACGTATTTCTGCGCGACGAAATAATTGAGCGCCTGCACGTTGCCGTTCTGCACGGCATTGGAGACGGCCTTGGTCGCCTCCGCCTCGGCGGCGGCGAGACGCTCGCGCGCTTCCGCGTCGCGGTTGGCGGCGGCCAAGCGACCTTCGGCGGCCAGGATCTGCGACTGCTTCTCGCCCTCGGCGCGCAGGATCGCCGCCTGCTTGACGCCTTCGGCCTGCAATATCGAGGCACGCTTTTCGCGCTCGGCGGTGAGCTGCATCGACATCGACGCCACCACATTGTCCGGCGGCCGGATGTCCTTGAGCTCGACGCGCGTGATCTTCGTGCCCCAGGGCTGCGTCGCGGCATCGAGCACGTGCAGCAGGCGATCGTTGATCTCGTCACGCTTGGAAAGCGTCTCGTCGAGATCGAGCGCGCCGATGGCGGTGCGGATGTTCGTCATGGTGAGATTGGTGATCGCCGCGTGCAGGTTCTGCACCTCATAGGCGGCCTTCGCCGCCGTGAGCACCTGATAGAAGACGATGCCATCGACGGTGACGGAGGCGTTGTCCTTGGTGATGACCGACTGGCTCGGAACGTCGAGCACGGTTTCCTGCACGTTCATCTTGTGGCCGACCTGGTCGATGAACGGCACGATCAGATTGAGGCCCGGCAGGAGCGTCGTCCGATAACGGCCAAATCGCTCGACCGTCCACTGAAAGCCCTGCGGCACGGTTTTCACCCCCGCGGCAATGACGGCGATCGTCAGGACGACTAATGCGATCAGAAACGTAAGCGCTTCCATATAAGGCCCCCGGTGTTGCGGGCATGTTAGTCTTGCCCCGGATGGACGCCAAGCTCGCGTCCCGGCGCGGCGATCCCGCCGGGCTTTCTGGCACCTGTTTGTGACGTCCCTCTTGTGCGGACCGGGCGTAGCCGCGTACTTTTACAACCAAACAACGATCAGGCCGGGAGCAGCCGGCCGCTTCCTGGAGGAATAACGCCGATGTCACGGATCGCGACCGTTTTCGCTCGTCTATTCTTTTCCTGCTTATGCCTGACCTGCGCGGCCGCCTCGGCCGGCGCCGCCGACTACCCGAGCCGTCCGGTGCGCATCATCGTCGGTTATCCGCCGGGCGGCGCGACCGACATCGTGGCGCGCATCTTCGGCGCTTATCTGTCGGAGAAGCTCGGGCAGCAATTCGTCATCGAGAACCGCGCCGGCGCCGGCAATAATCTTGGCACAGAAGCGGTGGTGCGGGCGGCGCCGGACGGTTACACGCTGATCCTGGTCAATCCGGCGAATGCGGTGAACGCCTCGCTGTACAAGAAGCTCAACTTCAATTTCATCCGCGACATTGCGCCGGTCGCCGGCTTCATCCGCGTGCCGAATGTGATGGAGGTGCATCCGTCCATACCGGCGAAGACGGTCGCGGAGTTCATCGCCTATGTGAAAGCCAATCCCGGCAAGGTGAACATCGCTTCGTCCGGCAACGGCACGTCGATTCATCTGTCGGGCGAACTGTTCAAGATGATGACCGGGCTGCAGATGACGCACGTGCCCTACAAAGGCTCGGCGCCGATGCTCACGGACCTGCTCGCGGGTCAGGTGCAGGTCACCTTCGACAATCTCCCGGCTTCGATCGGTCACATCAAGGCGGGCAAGCTGCGCGCGCTCGCCGTCACGACGGCGGTGCGTTCGCCGGAACTGCCGGACGTGCCGACCGTCGGCGACACCGTGCCGGGCTATGAGGCCAGCGCCTTCTTCGGTCTCGGCGCGCCGAAGGACACGCCGAAGGAGGTCATCGCCGTCATCAACAAGCAGGTGAACGAAGGGCTGAAGGACCCGGCCATCCTGAAGAAGCTTGCCGATTTGGGCGGCCTGCCGCTCGCCGGCTCGCCCGAAGAGTTCGGCAAAGTAATTGCGTCCGAAACGGCCAAATGGGAGAAGGTGGTTCACGCCGCCAACCTGTCGGTCGAGTGATCGGCCCCAACCAACGCTCATTCCCGCGGAAGCGGGAATCCAGCAGGTCCTATCAAATTGAATCGTCTCGCCGGGTCCCCGCCGCAAGTCGGTCGTAGCCGACTTGCGCACGCGGGGACGAACTGACTACGGGAATACACTTCGACATGAACAACAAGAGACGTCCGGAGGATTTGCGCAGCCATCGTTGGCTTGGCGCCAGCGATCTACGCTCGTTCGGCCACCGTGCCCGGCTGCGCCAGGGCGGCTTCAATGCCGAGGATTGGACCGGCAAGCCGGTCATCGGCATCATCAATACCTGGAGCGACATCAACTTCTGCCACACGCATCTGCGCGCCCGCGCCGAGGATGTGAAACGCGGCGTGCTGCAGGCGGGCGGCTTCCCGGTCGAACTGCCGGCGATGTCGTTGTCCGAGCCCTTCGTGAAGCCCTCGACTATGCTCTATCGCAATCTCCTGGCGATGGAGGCCGAGGAGCTGTTGCGCAGCCATCCGATCGATGGCGCCGTGCTGTTAGGTGGCTGCGACAAGTCCACGCCGGCGCTGATCATGGGCGCGATCTCGATGGGTATTCCGGCGATCTATGTGCCGGCGGGGCCGCAGCTCAACGGCAACTGGCGCGGGCAGGAGATGGGTTCGGGCTCGGACGCCTGGAAATATTGGGACGAGAAGCGCGCCGGCCGCATCAGCGAGGACGACTGGGCCGAGCTCGAAGGCGGCATTGCGCGGTCCTTCGGCACCTGCATGGTGATGGGCACCGCCGCCACTATGATGGCGATCGCCGAAGCCGTCGGCCTGTCGCTGCCGGGCGCCTCGTCGATACCCGCCGCCGACAGCGCGCATCCGCGCATGTGTTCGGCCTCCGGCCGCCGCATCGTCGACATGGTGTGGGAAGATCTCACCCCGCAGAAGATCATGACGCCGGCCGCTTTCGACAATGCCATCCGCGTGCACATGGCGATGGGCGGTTCGACCAATGCCATCATCCACGTCGTCGCCATGGCGCGGCGACTCGGCCTGCCATTCGACATGAAGCGCTTCGACGAGATCTCGCGCGAGATCCCGGTGCTCGCCAATGTGCGGCCCTCGGGCGGCTATCTGATGGAAGACTTCTATTATGCCGGCGGCCTGCGTGCGCTGATGAACGAGCTGAAAGAGACGCTCGACCTCACATGCCTGACCGTCACCGGCAAGACGATCGGCGAGAACATCGCCGGCGCGCAGGTCTACAAGCCGGACGTCATCCATCCGCTGAGCGATCCGGTGTCGCGCGAGGGCGCGACCGCCGTGCTCACCGGCAATCTCGCCCCGCGTGGCTGCGTCATGAAGCCGTCGGCGGCCGAGAAGCGGCTGTTGAAGCACCGCGGCAAGGTGATCGCCTTCGAGGACTACAACGAGATGGCGCGCGAGGTGGAGCGCGACGATCTAGACGTCACGGCCGACCACATTCTCGTCTTGAAGAACAGCGGCCCGAAGGGCGGCCCCGGCATGCCGGAATGGGGCATGCTGCCGATTCCGAAGAAGCTGGTGAAGCAGGGGGTGCGCGACATGGTGCGCATCTCCGACGCCCGCATGAGCGGCACCAGCTACGGCGCCTGCATTCTTCACGTCGCGCCGGAGAGCTATGTCGGCGGGCCGCTCGCTTTCGTGCAGACCGGCGACGAGATCGAGGTCGATGTCGAGGCGCGCCGCATCCATCTGCATGTCAGCGACGAGGAGCTGGCGCGCCGCAGGGCGGCGTGGCAGCAGCCGGCGCCGCGCTACCCGCGCGGCTATGGCGCCATCTACTCCATGCACATCGGCCAGGCCGACGAGGGCTGCGATTTCGATTTCCTGGAGGGCACGGCGCCGATCGCCGAGCCGGAGATTCACTAGTGCGGCGGTTCTGAAGTCCGCATCATTCTCGCCGCGAGTTAGAGATGCGGACTTCGGAACCAAAGCCACACAAGATCAAATAGGGTACTGGTGTCCCGTTTCCGAAGTTCGCTTCAGAGCCAACTGCAAAGCAAAGTGAACTTCGGAAACGGACACTCGCCGGCCATGATCTCGCCTTGCCGCTTCGGTTCTATCGGCGCGTCGAAAGCGGAGTGCGGGTCATGCGCCTGAGGCAAGCCATCCTGCCGACAATCGCGCTGTTGGGGACCATGCTGTTCCCGGCCGTGGCGCCTGCGCAGCAGGCGCTCGGCATCGTCGTGCAGAGCCGCCAGTTCGCGCCGACGCAGTTGCGGGCGACGGCCGATGCGCCGTTCACGCTGAAGGTGACCAATCTCGACGCCAACCCCATCGAATTCGCGAGCGCAGGGTTGCGTGTCGACCGCATCGTCTCGCCGAACACCAGTGTGACGATCGACGTCGCGGCCTTGCCACGCGGTCGCTACACCTTCGTCGACGTGATGCACGGTTCGCCTCAAGGCGTGCTCATTCTCGACTAAGATATTGCTCGATTAGAATATTGCGTGCGGCGGGTTAAGCGCCGATCTTGCCTACAAATGACGCAAAAGGAACCTGACGGTGCGGGCTGCCATGCGCGCCTCTTGCAGCTGACCTCCGTTTCGCACCACGATACCGTTGCACAATCGCGCTCAAGCACGTATGGCGTGATCGAATGTGGATGCAGGACATGGGCTTTCTGTATGAGTGACGACATTCCCTTCAACAAGAAACTCGAACTCGCCCCGGATATCGTGGACGAGCCGATGCCGGGCGTGCGCCGTGTGATGGCGAACAATCCCGGGCCGTTCACGTTCAAGGGCACGCTCAGCTACATCATCGGCAAGGGCAACGTCGCCATTGTCGATCCGGGCCCCGACGATCCCGCGCATATCGGCGCGCTGCTCGACGCCGTGCGCGGCGAGACGGTGACGCATATCTTCGTCACGCATACGCATCGCGATCATTCTCCGGCGACGCCCGCCGTCAAGCATGCGACCGGTGCCACAGTGTATGCCGAGGGGCCGCACCGGCCCGCGCGCGCGTTGCACATCGGCGAGAACAACCCGCTCGACTCGAGCGGCGATCGCGACTTCCGTCCGGACGTTCAACTCAAGGATGGTGACGTTGTATCCGGCGATGGCTGGACCATCGAAGGCGTGTTCACGCCGGGGCACACTGCCAATCACATGGCCTTCGCCTGGAAGGAAAAGAACGTGCTGTTCGCCGGCGATCACGTGATGGGTTGGGCGACGTCGATCGTCGCGCCGCCTGACGGCGCCATGAGCGATTACATGGCCTCGCTCAACAAGCTCGCGCAGCGCGGGGAAGAAACCTACTTCCCGGGCCACGGGCCGGCCATTCCGGAAGCCAAGCGCTTCGTCAATTATTACATCCTGCACCGCAAGGCGCGGGAGGACTCGATCCTCTATCGCCTCGGCAAGGGGCCGACCGACATTCCGACGATCGTGCGCGCGATCTATATCGGCATCGATCCACGTCTGACCGGTGCCGCCGGCATGTCGGTGCTCGCGCACATGGAAGATCTGGTGACGCGCGGTCTCGTCGAGACCGAGGGCGAGCCATCGATTGACGGGGTGTATCGATTGGCCGCGTAGAAGGTTCGGATGCCTTCTTACGACCGCTTATTCGCCGGCGCTGGTTTGCCGGGCTGATTGCGGCGCGGCTGTTGCGGCGGCTGCGTTTGCCGCGGCTCCGGCGCATTGCTCACCGCGTCGTCGATCTCTTCGAGCAGGCCGCGGATACGCTGCGCGTTCGCGCCGAAATCGTGCAGCCCGTAGCGGGAGGCTGATCGGATGTCGACGCGTGCGCCTTCGCCCGCCGGCCTGATGCGGATCGATACGTCGTCGCGGAAGCCCATGATCAGCGAGCGCGCCACCAGCTCGATCGTGCCGTCGCGCCGGGGCGCCGGGGGACGCGCATCCACCACCAGCCACTTGTGCTTGTTCACGAGGCCGAGCGTGATGTCGTAGACCTGCTTGGGATCGGCATCGGCCATCAGCGGCACGATCTCCGGATAGGCCTTGCGTTGCAGCTCGGCATTGCGTTGCGGATAGTCATTCGAGCCGCGTGGGCGCAGGCGCGCCAGCACGTCGAAACGGGGTGGGGTCGCGGTGTCGGTTGAGATGTCGTCGATCGCCGGCAGCTTGAGCGCGCGGCTGCCGATATAGGCCGGATAAGCCAGCAGCAGCAGGCTGACGAAAATGCCGGTAAGGGCGCGTCCCAGTCCCGACGAGCCGTCGCGCCAGATGACGACGAAAGAGGCCAGGCCGAGCAAGATCGACATGACCGCGAAGACCAATGCCGCGCCGAAGGTCGCCAGCGAGGGAACGATCTCGAGCAAGCCCGAGCGGACGATGATGACCGACAGCGCCGCGACGGCCAGCGCGAACCAAGCCAGCCGCGCGCACCACACGGCAAGCTGCGACATCGGTTCGTCGCCAAAGCGTGGTCGTCGGGCCATCGGTATTATCCTGCACAAATGCGCTTGAGCGCCGCCCATTCGGGGGCGCTCAGGAAGGGTATCGGCGGCCCATCGGGGACGATACGGCTGATCGCGGCGATGCGCGCTTTAGTCTCGGGGTGATCGAGCAGGATTTTCATACCCGGCTCGGTGGCGCCGCCGATCTTGGCCAGCATCGTAGCCAGCGCGCGCGGGTCGCCATGCACCTTCTTCATCAGTTCGGCGCCGTAGCCGTCGGCGGCCGTCTCCGCTTCGCGCGAATACGAAGATTGCAGCACCGTCTTCGCCGCGTACACCACGGCGCCGCCGCCGACAAAGTCGCCGAGCAGCATGCCGAACAGGAACGACAGGCCGGCACCCTGCAGCATGCCCTTGGTGTTGTCGCGATGCGCGACATGGCCGATCTCATGGCCGATCACGCCGGCAACTTCGTCCGGATTGTCGGCCTTCTCGATCAGCCCCTGGAAGACATAGATCTGGCCCCCCGGCAGCGCGATCGCATTGGCTTCCGGCCGCCGTATCACGCTCGCGCGCAACGGCAGGCCCAGATTGGCCGAGCTCTCGAGCCGCTTGATCATCTTGTCGAGCGCGGCCCGGCCGGCTTGCTCGTTCGCGTTGTTGCCGCAGTCGAAGCCCGCGCCGGCATTGCGCGTGTCGAGCTGATTGCGCACCTGCATGTTGACGGCTTCGCCCAGGCGGCGTTCGACCGCGACCGGCACCGCCGGCGCGATCCGGTCGGCGATCGCCGGAATGCCCCAATAGGAGACCGCCACCAGCGCCAGCGTGGCGAGGACGGTCCAGCCGATCACGTGCAAGCGCTGCCGCCGGTGAATCGCACCGGTGCGATCGACATATTCCGCGCGCACGTCGATCGCATGTGCAAAGTTCGCGTCGAACACTTCGAGCCGCGCCAGGACGGGATCGTGGCGACGGCCGAGGCGCAATACATTGTCCGGCGCGTTCAACTCGTCGATCTCGTCATAGGGCCAGTCCGCCAGCACGTGGCCCGTGCTGTCCGTCATCTGCAAGCCGGACGAGCCGAGCGTCACCCTCACGTTCTGGCGCGCGCTGGTGCGGCCGTCGAAAAAGACGCCGGGGCCGGAAGTCGGAGCGGGCAGATCGGTCATCGTCATCAGTAACCGCTCACACGTAACGTGTCCGCAAGGCCCTCGCCCAGGGCCGAACTCGGTTGCCCCTGCGCCGTGACATGGTCCAGCGCCGCAAGGCCCACTAATTGCAGCGATTCCATGCTCAACTGCCAGAGCGCGTAGCCGACGGTGGCCCGATAGAGCGTCGAATAGCCGAGCGCGGCTGTCACGTAGCCGCCGATCAGCACCAGCGCGGCACCCGCTTCGGCCGCGATCGAGGCATCCTCACCGGCGGTGAGCACACCGACGACCCACAGCGCCGGTAGGCTGCCGAGGGCCAGCACCACGCTGAAGGCCAGGGCGAGTCCCAGAAAACGAAGATAGGCGCCGTAGACGCGCCGCATCTTCAAGTGGGAGCTCAATTCGATGCCACCGAACCGCAGGCCCGACAGCCACCAGCGCAGCATGATCGCCCGATAGGCCGGGAACAACAGCAGCGCGAGCGCGATCGAAGTGAGTACCATCAAAATCGCGAATACGATGGCGTTCGGCAACTCCGGATTGCTGCGGGCGATGTGTGCCATCACATCGTCGCTTTCGGCGCT
This sequence comes from Pseudolabrys taiwanensis, assembly GCF_003367395.1. Classification (NCBI taxonomy): domain Bacteria; kingdom Pseudomonadati; phylum Pseudomonadota; class Alphaproteobacteria; order Hyphomicrobiales; family Xanthobacteraceae; genus Pseudolabrys; species Pseudolabrys taiwanensis. The sequence goes on from NZ_CP031417.1 coordinate 5,177,000, forward strand.
GAGCGCATCGGCCAACGCCACCCAGTCCACCACTTCGATGAAGGCACCGATCGCGAGCGCGAGCGGCGCCATCAGCAACAGCCATAGCGGCAGACCGCGCAGGAACAGGCGCCAGCCGGCGCCCGCGAAACGGCCGGGAAGATCGCCATAAAACGTATGGCGCATCTTGAAGCGCTCGAGGCTCGCGACCTGAAACGGATAGGCGAGGCCGATGCTCAGGGCCGTGAGCGCCCACCACAGAAAGGCGCGCACGGCATAGACGCCCGCCGATCCGGTTTGGTGAAAGCGCAGGCCGCGAAACACGGTGCGCGTCAGCCGGTAGCTGCGCGCGCGATAGATGGCGTATTGCCCGGCCAGCCCCAACAGCGCGACGCCAACGATGCCGGACATCTCGCCGAGCGTGCCGATATCGAGTGCAGCGAGAAAGAAGCCGGCATAGACCGGGATCAGGATTGCCACGGCCGCGAGAAAGCCGATCAGCAGTTCGACCGGGGTGCCGTTATATTCGAGGCTTTCGCCGGCGATTTCCGTATTGGCCCACAGGAAGCGGCGCACGTCGGTGTTCAGCCAGAACCGGTAGATGCCGAGGGTGACCATTAGCAGCACGCCGCCGCGCACGAGCAGCCGCCAATAGGCCTTGCGCGCGCCCAGAAACCGCACGCCGGCCGTGCCTGCGGTTTCGCTTGCCTCGACGGTCATGGGCGAAGGGATAGAGGGAACGCGGCGCGCGGGCAATCTCCGCGGTCACGATACGCTCAGGCGACGAGGGCCTTGCCGGTGTTCGCCGCCTCCAGGTGGGCGCGCATGTCCTCGCCGCTCATCGGCCGGCCGAACAGATAGCCCTGGCCTTCGTTGCAGCCGAGCGAGGCGACGAGCTTCATCTGCTCTTCGGTCTCGATGCCTTCGGCGACCACGATCTTGTCGAGGCCGGCGCCCAAGCTCGCGACGGCCGCGACGATGGCATGCGTGTCGCTCTCGGTGCCGAGATGGCGGGTGAAGGACTGGTCGATCTTGATCTTATGGAAGGGGTACTTGCGCAGGTAGTTCAGCGACGAATAGCCGGTGCCGAAATCGTCGAGCGAAATACTGACGCCGAGATTCTTGAGCTGCTCCATGGCCGCAAGCGTGCCTTCATTGTCCTCGAGCAGGAGCCGTTCGGTGACCTCGAGCTCCAGGCGCTGCGCCGGGAGGCTGGATTTGGCCAGCGCGGCCACGACCTGCAGCGCCAAGCCGCGTTCGCGGAACTGCACCGGCGAGAGGTTGACCGCGACCTTGACGTTCTTCGGCCATCGCGCCGCTTCGACGCAGGCGCGGTTGAGGACCCATTCGCCGAGCGCGATGATGAGCCCCGTTTCCTCGGCGACCGGAATGAAGACCGATGGCGGCACGTTGCCCCGGATCGGATGATGCCAGCGCACGAGCGCCTCGCAGGTCGTGACGCGCCCGGTACGCAGGTCGACCAGCGGCTGGAAGTGCAGCGTGAACTGCTCTTTCGTCAGCGCTTCGCGCAAATCGAGTTCCAGCGCGCGCCGCGCCTGCGCCGCTTCCTCCATTTCCAGTGCGAAGAACCGGTGATCGCCGCCACCGCCGGTCTTGGCCGCATAGAGGGCCATGTCGGCCTTCTTGAGCAGTTCGTCGGCGTTCGCGCCGTCAATCGGCGCCATCGCGATGCCGACCGAGGCGCCGATATCGATGCGGTGGCCGTCGATCTCGAACGGATCGCTGAGCTTCTGTACCAGGCGCCTCGCCAGCCATTTGGCGTCCTGCGGCCGCTCGGTCTTGGTTTGCAGCACGATGAATTCGTCGCCGCCAAAGCGCGTGATCATGTCGCCCGGTCCGATGACGGTGCTCAGGCGCCCCGCCACCGCCTTCAGCAGCTTGTCGCCGAGGGGATGGCCGAGCGTGTCGTTGATCGTCTTGAAGCGGTCGAGGTCGATCAGATGGATGGCGAGATGGTTGTCGCGGTCATGCACCGAGGCGAGCAGAGCGTTGATGCGCTCGTGGAACTGGGTGCGGTTGGCAAGCCCGGTCAACACGTCAAATTTCGCGAGATGAGTAATGCGCTCCTGCGCGCGTTCGCGTTCGGTGACATCTTCGAGAATGATGACGTAGCCGCCGCGCGCCATCGACCGCCGCGACACCGCGAGGGTGCGGTCGCCGGCCCCGATCATCTGCAGTTGATCGAAGCCGTCGTTCTTCAGCGTCGCCAGAAGATCGCTTACCACGTCCTTCGCGCGCTTGGCCTTGTGATTGCCGGCGCGCATGGAATGGCGCACGAGCTGCGAGATGCGCATGCCGACGCGGATCGGCGCGCTCTGCAAATTCAGCAATTCGAGGAAACGCTCGTTCCAAACCTGCAGCCGGTCCTGTTCGTCGAGCATGCACAGGCCGTGCGACATGTTGTTGAGCGCGATGTCGAAGCGCCGGGCCTGCTCCTCAAAGCGAGCGGCGAGCGCGGCTTCCTTGCGCGTGATGGTCAGCGCCTGGATGACGATGTCGCGGATCGAAAGGGTGATGTCGATCATGCCGTAGATGAACAGCAGCCCGACGAAGCCGAGGACCTTGTGTATCCACGCCGGATAGAGCAGCAGCGCGATCACCATCGGCAGCATGACTAAGGTGAACTGGCCGACGGCGATGAAGGGGCGGCCGGCGTTGCGGCCCGCGATCGCGGCGGCATAGCCGGTCGCGGTCGTGATGACCGCCATCTGCAGCGCGGCGTTCGTGGTCTGCATGAGCGTGAGCCAGCACAAGAAGCCGAGCAGGCCGGAGAAGCCCCACGCGCCAGCTTCGTAAATGTGCTCCCACCGCTTGATGATGGTGGGCTGCTCGGCCGCCTTCTTGTAACGGCGGTAGAAGAAGGCCGAGGCGACCCGCAGCATGCCGACCGCGAAGATCGCGGCCGAGCAGGCCATGATGGCGCGGTTGTTGACGCTCAGCGCAACAGCCATGCCGATGATCGAGCAGTTGACCGCGCCGATCGTCAGCGACGAAATCGGCGCGAACAAAGACTCCACCAGCGCCGCCCGAACTTCCCCTGGAAGCTCGGCGTCTGTCCTGCGCGTCTGAAGCAGCTTCGTGACCAGCATCAAAGGGAACCGACAGGGCTGTCTCACTGAGAGCCAATCCTACCGGCCCACCTTCAATAGTATCCAAACAGCCGGGCTTCCCGCGGCAGTCGATGCGCAAATGGCGAATGATTGGCTAAGGCGAATGCTAAACTTTACATCGCTGGCCGCATTTTCCGCATGTGGGAACCAATTTCGCCGGATTCCTGCACGTTCACGGCTCTTTTGAAGAGCGGGACTTGCTGCAATTGCTCAGCAACTTCTCGTGACCATGGTTAATACAGTTTCAACGCGTTATTGGCTTTGAAATCGTTTGGGAATTAGGCCTTGGGTTCCGAACTACACGCGGCCCGGGTACATAGGCCGACCAACGTCTGATTGTGAATGTGTTAACGATTTGATAAGGTAAAAATGTAGTTAAGCGGTGCGGTGCATGTCGACCTTTGCGGTATCGAATGCCGGTTCTGCGGTCCGGGATGGTGCTGGGGTGAGTTCCTCCGCGCCCACGCCCAGCTACAAGTCCGGCGTCGACCTCAAACTGGTCGATCTCGGCAAGGCCACCGACGCCAACCGCCTCTTCGATCTGAAGCAGCTTGAAGTCACCTTCGACGAGCCGAACGGCGCGTTGTGGGCTTTCATGCGCGCGCGCGGACGGCCGAGTTACAATCTCGATCTGCTCGACGACATCCACGCGCTGCAGCGCGGCGTCTTCGCCCGGTTCTCCGACAAGCCCGATCAATTGCGCTACTTGGTCGCCGGTTCGCGGACGCGCGGTGTTTTCAGCCTCGGTGGCGACCTAAATCTGTTCGCGGCCTGTGTGCGCGCGCAGGATCGGCAGGCACTGGTCGAGTATGGCAAATCGTGCGTGCGCGTCCTGCACGGCTTTCACACCGCGCTCGACCTTCCGATCATCACGCTGGGCGTCGCGCAGGGCGATGCGCTCGGCGGCGGCCTGGAGTCGCTGCTGTCGTTCGACGTGATCATTGCCGAGCGCGACGCGAAGTTCGGCTTTCCCGAAGCTTTGTTCGGCCTGTTCCCCGGCATGGGCGCCTACAGTTTGGTGTCGCGGCGGACAAGCGCGGCTTTGGCCGAAGAGATGATGCTCAGCGGTCGCACCTTCACCGCCGACGAGATGAAGGAGTTCGGACTCGTGCACATCGTCGCCGAGCCGGGACAGGGCATCGCCGCCGCCCAGGACTACATGCAGCGCACCAACCGCCGCTATGCCGGCGTGCGCGGCGTTTATCAGGCGGGTCGTGTGGTCAATCCGCTGTCTTTGGCCGAGCTCGACGCCGTCGTCGGCATCTGGGCCGATGCCTGCCTGCGGCTCAGCGAGCGCGATCTGAAAGTGATGGGGCGCCTGATCTCGGCGCAGGATCGCTTGCAGACGCCACTGCAAGCGGCCGAGTAGCTCACTTCTTCCGCTGTTTCTTCGACGCGGTCGCGTGCGACCATGCGGTCGTGAGCGCCGGCTTCAGTTCGTCCGCCTTCAAGTTCGCGAGTGTGGCGGTGGTCCAGCCCTGTTGGCCCCAGGCATTCGGCACCGGCGCGAAGGCGTCAGGCGCGACTGTGCATTTCATCTGCTGTTCGTCGGGTGTGAACTTGAAGTTGGCGGTTTTGCCGTCGGCAGCGAGCGTCACGTAGATGCGCGCGACCTTGAACGCGGCGCTATCGAAGTGTGGCGCTTCCTGCGTACCCTCGAGCGCGAGCGCCAGCCGGCGCAGATCCTTGGCGGTTGCCATACGCTCCCGTCCTCCGCAGCAGCGGCCATCAGACCGGCGATTATGGGAGATGGAAAGCGTCCGCGCCGAAAACAGGTTAGACGTCGAACGCGTACCGATGCGTTGCTGCCGCAGCCAGAAACCGGCAAAATCAGCTGCGTCCGTCAAAATCCCCGTTGCGACCGGTTGTCATCCGGCGCGGACATCGGAAAAACGTCCGCCACGCGCAGTGGTTCCGTCACGCGCCATCCGGCCACAGCCATGCCGCGCCGCGCACCCCGCTCGAGTCGCCGTGCACGGCCCGCACGATTTTGGTGTCGATGGCGTCGGAAAAGGCGTAGTGCGCGATCAAGTTGCCGAGCCCGTCATAAAGGCCGTCGATATTCGACAGGCCGCCGCCGAGCACGATCACCTCCGGATCGATGATGTTGACAATCGATGCCAGGCCGCGCGCCAGTCGCTCCCGATAGACGTTGACGGCCGCGCGCGCTTTGTCGTCGCCGGCCGCCGCTGCGGCAGCGACGTCGTGCGCGGGCAGGGAAGCCTCAGTATGCAGCGCGTATTCGCGCGCGAGACCCGCGCCGCAGAGAAACGTCTCGATGCAGCCGTGTTTGCCGCAGTAGCAGAGGTGTCCCGGCAATTCCGACGCCTTGGGCCAGGGCAGGGGATTGTGGCCCCATTCGCCGGCGATGTTGTTGCGTCCGGTCAGCACCTGGCCGTTCACGACCAGTCCGCCGCCGACGCCGGTGCCGAGGATGACGCCGAATACGCTTGCCGCGCCGGCGGCCGCGCCATCGACAGCCTCCGACAGCGCGAAGCAGTTGGCGTCGTTTTCAATGCGGATCGGCCGTCCGATGCGGGCGCTGATGTCGCGATCGATCGGCTTGCCGATGAGGACGACACTGTTGGAATTCTTCAACACGCCGGTCTTGCTGGATAAGGCGCCCGGCGTGGCGACGCCGACCGTGCCTCGCCGGCCGAGCTTGCCTTCGACCGCGAGCACGAGGTCGGCGATGGCACCGATCGTGCCCTCGTAGTCGCCGGACGGCGTTGCCACGCGTTCGCGCGCCAGCGTCGCGCCCGACTCGTCGAGCGCGATGATTTCGATCTTGGTACCGCCGAGATCGATGCCGATGCGCATCGTGGCGTTACTTCACCGCCAGCAGTTCGACGTCGAAGATGAGCGTTGCGTTCGGCGGGATGACGCCGCCGGCGCCGCGCGCGCCATAGCCGAGTTCCGGCGGGATGATCAGTGTGCGTTTGCCGCCGACCTTCATGGTGGCGACCCCTTCGTCCCAGCCTTTGATGACGCGGCCCATGCCGACCGGAAACTCGAACGGCTCGTTGCGGTCGACCGACGAGTCGAACTTCTTGCCCTTGGCGCCATTCGTGTAGAGCCAGCCGGTATAGTGCACGACCGCGGTCTGGCCGCGTTGCGGCGAGGCGCCGGTGCCGGTCTGGGTGTCGGTGATCTGCAGGCCGGAGGCGGTGGTCATGGTCTTACCTTGCGCAAGGACGGGGATGGTGGAGGCTGGTACAACGGCAAGCCCGGTGATCAGGGCCAGAGCCGCAAGTGTGGCGCGCATGGCGTCTCCTTATCGAGGTGAGGCGAGCCTCATACACCCCGAGGATGGGTTTGTCGCGGGGGGCGCAATGAACTTGCCGCTCGCGCCGACGGCGTCATGAACCTCCCCCCGTCCTCCTGAGGTGCGAGCGCGGCGAGCCTCGAAGGATGAACGGCCCCGGCCGTCGCCCTTCGAGGGCCGTTTCGCGGCCACCTCAGGACGGGGCACGTGCGCTGCCCAGCTTCGTGGTGCGGGTTAGCTGAAGGCGTTACCAGCCGTGTTTTGATGAAGAGCGGATTACGCTTCGCTAATCCGCCCCACGGGCTGCTCGTGCCTGACGAATTTCTCGCCGATGAACCAGAGGCTTCCTCATTCCGCCGCCTGCATCGGCAGCACGTAATCCTTGAACTGCGTCCGCAGCCGCGTCTTCAGGATCTTGCCCGTCGCGGTGTGCGGGATTTCGTCGACGAAGGCCACGTCGTCCGGCATCCACCACTTGGCGCATTTGCCCTTCATGAAGCCGAGGATGTCCTCCTTGGTCGCGGTCTCGCCTTTCTTCAGCACGATGACAAGCAGCGGGCGTTCGTCCCATTTGGGATGCGTCACGCCGATAACGGCGGCTTCCGCCACTTTGGGATGGCCGACCGCGAGGTTTTCGAGGTCGATCGACGAGATCCATTCGCCGCCGGACTTGATCACGTCCTTGGAGCGGTCGGTGATCTGCATGTAGCCGTACTCATCCATGGTGGCGACGTCACCGGTGTCGAACCAGCCTTCTTCGTCGAAGGCCTCGTTGCCTTCGCCTTTGTAATAGCTCTTGGCGACCGCCGGCCCGCGCACCTTGAGCCGGCCGAACGTCTTGCCGTCCCAGGGGAGGTCCTTGTCGTTGTCGTCGGTGATCTTCATCTCGACGCCGAACGGCGCGTGGCCCTGTTTCATCTCGATATCGAGCCTGGCGTCGCCGGTCAGCTGCGCGTATTCCGGCTTCAAGGTGCAGAGCGAGCCGAGCGGGCTCATCTCGGTCATGCCCCAGGCATGGATCACCCGTACGCCATAGACGTCCTGGAATGTCTTGGTCATGGCGCGCGGGCAGGCCGAGCCGCCGATCACCACGCGATCGAGATGCGGCAGTTTCTGGCCGGTCTTCTCCAGGTCCTGCAGCAGCATCAGCCAGATGGTCGGAACGGCGGCGGTGAAGGTGACCTTGTAGGTTTCGAGCAATTCGTAGATCGAGGCGCCGTCCATCTTCGGCCCGGGCATCACCAAGCTCGCGCCGACCATCGGTGCGGTCAATGCGAGGCCCCAGCAGTTGGCGTGGAACATCGGCACCACGGGCAGGATCACGTCGCGGCTCGACGCCGCCATGGCGTCGGGCATCGCCGCGATCATCGAATGCAACACGTTGGAGCGGTGCGAATAGAGTACGCCCTTCGGATGGCCGGTGGTGCCGGAGGTGTAGCACATGCCGGCGGCGGTGTTCTCGTCGAACTCCTTCCAGGCGAAATCGCCGTCGACCTCGGCGATCCAGTCCTCGTAGGCGATCGCGTTCCGGAGCGACGTCTGCGGCATATGCGCGCCGTCGGTGAGGATCACATAGCGCTCGATGCTCGTCAGCTTGTCCGCGATCTTCTCGACGAGCGGCACGAAGGTGAGATCGACGAACATCATGCGGTCTTCCGCATGGTTGACGATCCAGACGATCTGTTCCGGGAACAGGCGCGGATTGACCGTGTGATAGATCGCGCCGATCCCCATGATGCCGTACCAGGATTCGAGGTGCCGCCAGGTGTTCCAGGCGAGCGTCGCGACGCGGTCGCCGAGCTTGATGCCGTCCTTCTCCAGCCGCTGCGCGACCTTCAACGCGCGGGTGCGGATTTCCGCATAAGTCGTCTCAACGATCGGTCCCTCGACCGAGCGGGTGATGACCTTGCGGCCGCCGTGGAATGTGGCGGCGTGATCGACGACGCGTTGGCACAACAGCGGCCAACCTTGCATCAGGCCGAGCATGGCGGTTCCTCTCTGCGTTTCCGGGCCGCGTTTTTGAGCCGCGGCGGCATGTATTTTTGGGCCGGCGCCCCTCGCCGGTCAGGCATAAGTTAGCCGCGGGGCTGGGCACCTCGCAATGCTGGCGAACGTGGTAGAGTGAGTATCGCAATGCCCACGACGATGTTTTCCGAGGAAGGGCCGGTGGCCGTCAGCGCACAGAGAGATCCGATCCGCATCGCGATCGTCGAGGACGATATTGCGGTGCGGAAAATGCTGGTGTCGGTCCTGTCGGCCGATCCGCAGTATGCCGTCGTCGCCGAATTCGGCGAGGGACTGCCGGCGATCGCGGCCATGCCGCATTTGGCACCCGACATCGTGCTGGCGGACATCGGGTTACCGGACGTGTCCGGCATCGAGGTCATTCGCGGCATCAAGGCCGTCTGCCCGACCTGCAGTGTACTGGTCGTAACCACCTTCGGCGATGAGAAGACCGTCACCGCCGCGCTTGAGGCCGGCGCCGATGGCTACCTGCTCAAAGGCCTGGCGCTCGACGAACTCAAGCGCGACATCCGCGCGCTTCGCGACGGCGGCTCGCCGCTGTCGCCCCTGATCGCCCGCAAGCTGCTCAACCGGTTGCAGGCAGATGGTCCGGGCGCGCGACCGGAGATGGCGTCCGACACCGCCTTGACGCCGCGCGAGCAGGAAATACTGCAACTCATCGCTAAGGGGTTCTCCTACGCCGAAACGTCGAAGATCTGCGGCATCGGCACCGCGACGGTCCACAGCCACCTCAAGAGCATCTATCGCAAGCTCGAGGTGCATTCGAAGACGGAAGCGGTCTACGAGGCGCGTCGCCGCAGCCTCATCAACTAGCCGATCGGGGCGCGTCGAGAGTCAGACGGATCGTCGTACCTCGCCCGGGGCTTGAGTTGATTTCAATGGTGGCCCCCGTCGAGATCGTAGCAACGCGTTTGCGCATGTTCGACAGGCCGCGGCCCGCCGCCGTGGTCGTCTCGTCGAAGCCACGGCCATTGTCGCTGACGCAAATGACGATCGCTGACGTGCTGGCGTTGTAGTGTGCGGCCAGCTTGGCGACCGTGGCTTTGGAGTGATGCAGCACGTTGCTGAAGGCTTCCATCAGGACGAGCTTGACCGCCAGCGTGTCGCGTGGGGTCAGCCCTTCGATCGGCGGCAAGTCGCCGATCTGCCAGTCGAACGCGATCCCCGCCAGCTCGATGCCGCTGCCCATGCGGTGCCGTACGTTGCCGAGGAGCAGGCCGACGTCGCCGTCGACGGGCTCGGAGCTGTCGACGAGGAAGCGCAGCTCCATCAGAACCTCGCCGACTTTGCGCCTGACATCGGCGGCTTGGATGTGGCCGGTCGAGAGCGAAGCCAGCAGCGCGGCGAGGCTGGCGCCGATGCTGTCGTGCATGTCGGCCGAGATGTTCTGCCGCTCGGCCACGGCGGAGTTGACGATTTCGAGCTGCGCCTGCCGCTTCACCGTCTCCAGCCGCCGAATGAAGTATGTGGCCGCTACGATGCCGGCGGTCAGCACGAGCCAGCAGAGGCCAAGGGCGTATAGGAAACCTATATATCGGGCGCGCAGATAGTCATTGTCATAGGCGACGGTGACGTAGAACGGCGTCATCTGCGAGGCGACGAAGGTGCCGATGCGCAGGACATCGTCCGGCCCGGTGCGCGCATAGAAGGTGCCAACGTTCTCGCCGGCGAGGACACGGCGATAGGCGACGGCAACGCGCGGGACCTCGTCGCCAAGGCCGATGGTGCCGTTGAACGTGCGGACGCGCACGACCCCGTCTTTGCCCGCGAGCGCGGCGAAGCCCCGGTCGCTGAGCTTGAGCTTCTCGTAGAGCCGCACGAAGTGGGACAGGCGATAGGAGAGGATCACGACTCCGTAGAATGCTCCGGTCTCGTCCCGCAGCGGTCGTGAGAATTGGATGATCCATTCATCGACCATCGCGCTGCGCATCGGCGTGCCGATATAGAGGATGTCCTCGTTCGGTGAGTCCGCGTGGATGCGGAACGCGTTCCGATCCTTCAGCGACATCGCCGGCACCGCGTCGGTGGTGGCGCTGGCAATCAGCGTGCCGTTGCGGTCGAGAATTGCCGGCCCGATCATTGAGGGTTGTGGCGTGTAGCCGGAGAGCAGCCGATGGAGTTGCTGTTCGTGCTCGGGCGACACGGCGTCTTTCGGGATGTCGGCCGCAACGCGCGACAGGATCGCGTCTGCGGCGGCCACGTCGTCTTCGAAGTCAGCGAGGAGAACCTGCGCGACGGTTTCCGTCTGACGATAAAATTCTTGCTGGATGAGCGACTTGAAATGGAGGCCCGCCGCGACGCACAGCAGCAGAACGAAAAGCGAGAACGTGCCGCAAATGATCGCGCTCGAGGCGTTCGACAGGCGGCCGGACAAAATGCGCGCTTTGCGTGGGGTCATCGTTCTTTGGAAGCCGGCAGTCGTGTCCCCGCAATCTAAGTTGCTCGCCTAACCGCGAGGGGATCACCAATTCTGGGGATGAGGGACCGTCCCCTCCGCTCACGTAACCATTTCCGGGGGTTGGTCAATAGCATTGCATGGTCCACGTTGCGGCCGAAACCCGCCGGTGGAATGCCCCATGCTCGATAGGCCGTATCGCGTTAACCCGACAGCCGCGGCGCCCGTCGCGCTGACCGATAAGCAGATGTTCATGCTGTTTCCGACGCCTCTGTTCATGGGCAAGGTGTCGGATATCAGCTTGTGCGATCGCGTCGAGACGAAATTGCGTGATCTCAAGAACTCGGGCGTCGGTCATTCTTCGCCGGAAGGCGCGGTGCTCGCCTATATGTCGCCTGACGATATCCAGACCTTGCCGGAGATGAAGGAACTGGTCGACGTCATCATGCGGGAGTCGGGGCAGATCCTCGACGCCTTGGCGGTCAAGCGAGACTCCCACTACATCAGCAACATGTGGGCCAATATCGCCAATCCGAACCGGCGGCACCACCTGCACATCCACCCCAACTGTCTGCTCAGCGGCATTATCTACATCGCCACCCCCAAGCGCTGCGGCCAGACGCTGTTCGTCTCGCCCCGGCTGCTCTCGAAGGGGCTCGAGCCGACCTATACGCAGAAGAACGAGCTCAACGCCGACGTCTTCTCGTTCCCGGCGGAGAAGGGGCGCATGGTGATGTGGCCGGCGCATCTGCCGCATGGGGTCGAGCAGGGCGCCGCGGAAGAGGCGGACGAGCGGATCGTCGTCGCCTTCAACATTATGATCCGTGGCAAGATCGAGCAGCACACCGCGCAGCTTAGCCTGCTCTAGCGTCCGAGGACCCGTATAAATGCCGTAATTGTTGCGCCGAGTGGCGCGGCAATGCGAGTTTTACGGGCAATCTCTCTGCTGATGGGGTTCGGCTGTGGCGTGGCGGGGGCGCAGGACGTGCCGTTGCCGCGCGAGCGGCCGGCTGTAACCCCGCCCGTACCGGGCGCGCCGCATTCGTTCCGCGAGGCCGCCGGACCCGATTTCAACACTTCCGATGTCACTGCGGGCCCCTCGGCCTGCGACGAGCGTCTCGCCAAGATCGCGACGGCAGTTCCGATGCCGCGCCTCATTGGCCCCGGCGCCTGCGGCGGCGGGGACGTCGTGCGTCTCGACGCTATCCTGCTCGGCGAGGACAAGCGCGTCACGCTCAAACCTGCGCCTTATTTGCGCTGTCCGATGGCCGAGCAGCTTGCGCTCTGGGTGCGCGACGACGCGGCGCCCCGGGCGGCGACACTCGGGGCCGCGCTGTCGGCGGTCGAGACCTACGACGATTTCTCCTGCCGCGGCCGCAACCGGCAGACCGGCGGCAAGCTCAGCGAGCACGGCAAGGCGAATGCCGTCGATGTTCGCGGACTCACTTTGGCCGATGGTCGCTTCATCGCGCTGACTGATGTGCACGCGTCGAAGGAGCTGCGCACGTCGCTGCGCGACAGCGCCTGCGCGCGTTTCACCACGGTGCTCGGCCCGGGCTCGGACAGCTATCACGAGGAGCACATCCACCTCGATCTGCTCGAGCGCCGCAACGGCTATCGAATTTGCCAGTGGGCCGTGAACGAGCCGGCGCCGCCAAAGCCGACGGTGGTCAGTGTGAGTGCCGAAGCTGTTCCTCTACCGCCGCCGCGGCCGTCCAACCTGGACAATCGGCCGCACCGAACGCGTGGTTTGTGAATGTCCTGTCCACGCTCCCTTCACCCATTCCCGGTACCAAATCCCGCATGAGCATCGGTGATCCCGCAGCTTTCGCCCCGCATGCCGCTCCGGGTGTGAGTCGGCGCGGCCTGCTCAAGGCCGGGCTGGGCGTCGCCGGCGTTGGAGCGCTGGTCTTTCCAGGCACCGGCGCCTATGCCGCGCTGGAGGCCGCCAACGATCTGGTGATCACGCCGTATCGCCTCACGCCGCCGGGCTGGCGCGCCGGTCAGCGACTTACCATCAGCGTCATCGCCGACCTGCACGCGGGCGGCCCCAATATGGGTCTTCAGCGCGTGCGGCAGGTGGTCGACGCCGCCAACGCGCTTCAGAGCGATCTCATCGTGCTGATGGGCGATTACTTCGCCACGCACCGGTTCGTCACCGAAGTGGTGCCGAACGAGGCCTGGTCGGAAGAGCTCGGCCGCCTGCGCGCGCCGTTCGGCGTCTATTCCATCCTCGGCAATCACGACTGGTGGCACGGCGTCAAAGGCGTGCGCGAGGCACTCAACCGCGTGCACGTGCCGTTGATGGAGAACGATGCCGTCCTACTGGGTGATCCCGGCCGCCGCTTCTGGCTCGCCGGACTTGGCGATCAACTCGCGCACTGGCTGGGGCCGAGCCGCTTTCGCGGCGTCGACGATTTGCCCGGCACGCTCAAGAAGGTCACCACCGACGATCCGGTTCTCCTGCTCGTGCACGAACCGGACATCTTCGTGCAGGTGCCGGAGCGTGTGTCCCTGACGATTGCCGGACACACCCATGGCGGCCAGATCCGGCTGCCTCTCGTGCCGCCGCTATGGACGCCATCGGCCTATGGCGCGCGCTTCGCCTACGGCCATATCGTCGAGCGCAACCGACATCTTATCGTCTCGGGTGGGCTCGGCTGCAGCCAAGTGCCGCTGCGTCTCGGCGTGCCGCCGGAGATCCTGCATATCACGCTGGGGTGACCTTATCCCGCATGCGCGCCGAGGGGCTGCTCGAGCTGGCGTCCGCGCTCACACGAGCGCGGGGTATGAACCGCCATCGAGATGGATGTTCTGTCCGGACATGAACCCCGCCAATGTGCTGCACAGAAACGCGCAGGTCGCGCCGAACTCACGTGGATCGCCCAAACGTTTGGCGGCGATGGATTGCACCTGGCGAGCGCGCGCCTCCTCGTAGGAAATGCTCTCGCGCGTCATCGCGGCCTTTGCCATCTGATGCTGCCGGTCGGTATCGAATCGCTCAGGCAGAAGGTTGTTGATGGTGATGTTGAAGCGGGCGACTTCGAGCGCCAGCGCCTTCATCGCACCTGTGAGCCCCGAGCGCGCACCGGCCGATGGCGCCATATGCGGCCGCGGGGTGGTCACCATCGCCGACGTCACGTTGATGATGCGGCCGAAGCGTCGCTCCTTCATGCCGGGAAGAACGCTTCGCGTCAGCATCATAGGCGCGATCATATTGGCCTCGATCACCTGTATCCAGGCGTCGTGATCGATCTCGCCGAAATAGGCCGGCTTCGGGCCGCCATTGTTGTTGATCAGGATGTCGCAGACCGGCGCTGCCGCCAGCAGGCGTTGGCGGCCATCACCGGTGGCGAGGTCGGCAACGACCGCGGTGACGGTGCCGCGCGCCAGGGCGACGAGGGTCTCAGCGGCCTTGTCGAGCTTCGCCTTGTCGCGTCCGTTGAGGACGACGTTCACGCCTTCGGCTGCCAGTGCTCTGGCGCAAGCCAAGCCGAGCCCTTGGCTCGATCCGCAGACGATGGCGGTTCGGCCGGCGATATCCAGATCCATCGGTCCTTGGTCCTTTTGAATTGATTCCGCAGTGACGTCGTGGCGCTTAGTTGTCGACCTGGATGTGGCTCTTCTTCACCACCTCGCTCCAGACGGCCGTCTGCTCCGTCATGAACTTCGTGAACTCGGTCGGTGTGCTGGGATAGGCTTCGGAGCCGAGCTTCTCGAAGGCCGCCACCGCTTCGGGCTTGCGCAGCGCCTGGCGCATGACGGCGCTGAGTTTGTCGATGACCTGCTGCGGCGTTCCTTTCGGGGCATACAATCCGTTGAAGGTGAGACCGGTTACGTTGGGATAGCCGGCTTCGGCCATTGTCGGAACGGATGGCAACTTTTCCATGCGCTTGCCGGCGATGACGGCGAGCACGCGCACAGCGCCGCTTTCGACGTGCGGCAGCGCGTCGACGGGCTGAATGAAGGCGGCGTCGACGTGATCGCCGATCAGATCGGTCATCAGCGGCGCATTGCCGCGGTAGTTGACGCCGAGCCATTTGACGCCGGTCACCTGCTGCATCAACTCGCTGACCATGTTGTTGATGCTACCGACGCCGCCGTAGCCGACCTTGATCGCTTCCGGATTTTTCCGCGCGTATTCGACGAAGTCGGAAACCGTTTTCGCGGGAAAATCCTTGCGCACCAGCAGCAGTGTGGGAGCCTGCGAAATCGAGCTAATCGGAATGAACGAATCTTGCCAGCGATACGGCGCGTCCTTGGTGATCAGCGGGCCGAGCAGGATGGGGCCGTTGGATGCGACGAATAACGTGTATCCATCCGGCTTCGCGCGCAGCACGAAGTTGCCGGCGATGAGTCCAGCGCCGCCCGGCCTATTCTCGACGATGAGCGGTTGACCGAGCGTATCGCCGATCGAACGCTGCAGGATGCGCGCGCTGACGTCGACATTGCCGCCGGGCGGATAGGGGATGACCAGCGTTATCGGTCGCGAAGGATAGGTTTCGGCGCGTCCCGCCGTGACCGTTGTCGTGTAGGCGATAAGTCCGAGAGCCACGGCGAGCGCCATTCGCGGCGTCGTGCTGCGCGTGGCGTTGCAGGCAGCCGTCATCGTTCGACCATTTCGCATGCGTGTACCTCCCTGAATTTGTTATTTTCTATAAGCTGGCTGTGCCCGCGCTTAGCGGACCTGTCCGAGAATGTATTTGACCGCTTCAGAGCGTGTGCCGACCCAGATATCGTCGGCAGCAGTGGCGATCTCCAGCATCTCGCGGAAGACGGACATGCCGAGCGGGCGTCCAAACACATGCGAATGAATGGTCGGATCGAGCCGCGCCGGGCCTTGCTCGTGCTTGCGCACATAGGCGAGCCAATCTTGGAATATCTCCAGCATCACCTTCGGCGGATTGCCATAGCGCATGTAGAGCGGCAGGTCGTTGCACTCCATGTTGCTGGAGAAGGCGACGATGGTGCCCGTATCGTATTTGACGAGATAGGGAAGGTCGTCATTCAGCGAGTCCCCGTGCCATTCGAAGCTTTCCTCGGTCAGCATCTTCGCGGTGCGCTGGCTGGGCGTACCTCGCGGGCTGATCCACCCGGTCGGACGCTTGCCGCCGGTCGCCTTCACGATCAGGTCGACGGTGCGGCGGATATTGGCGCGTTCGTCCTCCTCGCTGAGATAGACTGGGATGACGTCCATCGCATACGAATGCGCGACAAGGTCATGACCCTGATCTGACAACTGCCTGACGATCTCCGGATGACGCTCGGCCATTACGCCCGACAGCATGATGGTCGCCTTCACATTGAAGGCTGCCAAGGTCTCCATCGCGCGGAAGATGCCGCGGCGATGGCCGTACTCGGCGAACCCGAGCGCGTTCAGATCGAGGAAGCCAGGCTTGAGCGGATTGCCCATCGGTCCGATGCCCGGCCAATGGCCGTCCGACCAGCCCTCGAAAGCGCAGCGGAAGAACACGGCGAGACGGCGTCCGCCGGGCCAGCGAAAATCCGCCGGAAGTGCGATTTCCTCGCCGCCGCTATGCGTGCCGATGTAGCCCATGGATGTCCTCCCGTTTCCTTTTCCCGCGAAGAAGGTCGGGGCACAGAAGCGGTCATGCCGAGCGACACCGACGGTGCTCCGCAGCGACGATGTCGCCCCCGCGCAGGCTTCGCGATCTGCAATCTTGCTTACGCTTGTGTGGCGTTTTACTCTATAAACACGGATATATATTCAGAATTGATGTGATGAATAATATAGATATCGAGCTGCTGCGGGCGTTTTGCGCGCTGATGAGCGAGCGCAGTGTCTCGCGTGCCGCGGCGCGGCTGAATCTCAGTCAGCCGGCGATGAGCCATGCACTCGGCCGTTTGCGCAATGTGTTCCAGGATCCGCTGCTGCTGCGCTCACGCGGCGGTATGGCGCCGACCGAGCGCGCCGTCGCCGTCGAGCCGCGCATCCGCGCGATTCTGCACGAGCTCGACGCGGTCGTGGCGCCGCCGGAGAAATTCGATCCGCGCACCTCGACCCGGACGTTTGTCCTCACCGCGACCGAATATGCCGAATTCGTTCTGTTGCCGGCGCTCATGTCCCGCATCGGCACGGAGGCGCCGGGCATTCGGATTGAGATTCGTGCGCCGAACCAGAACCGCATGTTGGACTGGCTTGAGGCGGGCGAGATCGACATGCGCATTGCCTGGGTGCGCAATGCCGTGGGGTCGTTGCGATCGCGGGCGCTGTTTCAGGACAGTCTGGTGTGCATTGTCCGCAGCGATCATCCGGTCATCGGCAGCGCATTGTCGCTCGCGCAGTTCTTCACGCTGCCCCACGCGCGTCCTCAGGTGATCGGCCGCACGACCACGGCTCAGGCCATCGACGAGGCCGTCGCCGCGCGCGGCGGCAAGTTACGGGTCGGCCTATCGGTGCAGAATTATCTGATCATCCCGCACATCGTCGCGAGCTCGGATTTCATCGCCACCTTACCGCGTCGGCTCGTGGCGGCCTTAACTCCGCAGTTGCCGATAAAGGTGCTGGAGCCGCCGCTGCGGCTGCCGCGCATGCGTTATGCCGCGTTCTGGCACGACCGTAGCCACACCGATGCCGGCCACCAGTGGCTGCGGCGCACGATTGCCGACACCGCGAGCCGTCTTTGAGGCAAAAGAGGTTGGGGCGCCCGTCCGGTGCGACCGGCCCGCGAACAAAAAAAACGGCGCCCGAAGGCGCCGTTTTCGTCATCCCGTTCGCGCGGGCTGATTAGCGGAACAACGAGCTGGTCGAAGCGACGCGCGGATTGAACGGCGCATCGCCCTGGCCGGGCGCCAGCACCACCACCACCGAGCCGTCCTTGGCGCGGTTGTAGAGGTCGATGACGTCCTCGTTGGTCATGCGGATGCAGCCCGAGGAGATCGCCTGACCGATGTATTCAGGCTGGTTGGTGCCATGAATACGGTACAGGGTGTCCTTGCCGTTGGCGTAGAGATACAGCGCGCGGGCGCCCATGGGGTTCTGCGGGCCGCCGGAGACGAAGTTCGGCACATCCATACGCTTCTTGATGTCCGCAGTCGGCGTCCAGGTCGGCCATTCCGCCTTGCGTCCGATCTTGGCAACGCCGGACCAGGCCAGCGCTTCTTCGCCGACGGTCACGCCGTAGCGGATCGCCTTGCCGCCATCGAGCACGTAATAAAGGTAGCGCGCGTCGGAATCGACCACGATCGTCCCGGGCGTTTCCTTGCGGTGATACGTGACGATGTGCCGCTTATACGGCTCCGGAATGTTGACCTTCTCGTACGGCGCCGCCGCCAAGAGCTTCTTGTCCCGAACCGTCAGATTAGCTTCCGAAGCCGGTTCGACGGTGGACTGCATGCAGCCGCCCAGAACCAGGCCGATTCCCAAGAGAACGACCGACAACCCCCGTGTTGCCATTATTTCTGATCCTTTTCCCCGGTCGCCCCAATAGCGCCCGAACAGAATTTGTAACTGCTGGAATTAACCGAATCGAACGCGGGAAAGCCATGTTTTCTAGTGCTTCCCACAACAGCTTCCCGCTTTCTGTTGCAGGAAAGACGCAATTCGACCGAACGCGCGCCACAAGGCCTTCGAACCCCGGAAATCAATAGTGCCCACAAGACGTTAACGGAGAGTTTACCATAACGGGCGCTGTATTATGGGGTCGTCACGGCCCGCCACTGGCGCGCCGCATCGGTCACGATAAGACTAAAATTGCCATGCATTTCTGCCCCACTTGCTGGCCATATTAGACCAACGGCTGACATGGCCGAAAAAAGCCAGACGGAGGAAGCAATGGACGAAGACAATAAGGAGCAGAGCTCCGCTCCCGGATCGCCTAGATCGCCCAACGAGCTTGATTCTCGCTACGGCAAGATCGGCATCTCGGCGGTCGCCGCCGCGGTGCGCTGCCAGCCGGACCAACGCCGGCCGGCGAGCAGCAAGCGCTTCGCGTCCGACAGCGAATAGCGCAACGGGCCGGCGCGTGCCGGTCGCCAGCACAACCCCATAGCGTCTCAACGATGACAGGCCGCCCGATGCGCGGTCATTGTCGCCGTGCGCGCGTCATTTCGCTTGCACGCTGGCGCGGGATCGGGCCAAGAGAGCAAAAGCTCTCCGGCGATGCCTATGCGCGTCGCCGCATCATCGGGTGAATGATGCTCTCGGTCTATGTCCCGCGCGGCCCGACGCTCGAACGTGTCTCGCTCGAACCCGGTACGCCGCCGCCGGAGGCGGCCGTGTGGATTGATCTGATCTCCCCGACCGTCCAAGAGGACAAGCTGGTCGAGCAATTGCTCGGCATCGCGGTACCGACGCGCGAAGAGATGCAGGAAATCGAGGTTTCGAGCCGCCTCTACGTCGAGAACGGCGCGCGTTATATGACGGCCACGCTGATGTGCCAGTCGGAGACCGCGTCGCCGAAGACCACGGCAGTCACCTTCATTCTGGCGGGGCACAGGCTGGCGACGGTGCGCTACGACGACCCGCGTCCTTTTGCGCTGGTCGAACACCGGCTGGCGCGCGCTTGCCCGCCAAAGGTTTCCGGTGACACGGTATTGTCCGATCTGCTGGATGCGGTGGTCGACCGCTCCGCCGATATTCTGGAGCGCATCGGCGCGGACGTCGACCAAATCTCGCACGCGATCTTCGAGCCGGAGGAACAGGGCGGGCGCGGCACTTACAACGACATCCTCAAGGCGCTCGGCCGCAAGGGCGATCTCACCTCGAAGGTGCGCGAAAGCCTGGTGTCCGTTGGTCGCGTCTTGTCGTTTCTCGCCAACGAAGCTGAGGGAATGAAGTGGCCGAAGGATGCGCGCACGCAGTTGCAGTCGATGCAGCGTGACGTGGTCTCGCTTTCCGACCATGCCACTTATCTCAGCGCCAAGGTGACGTTCCTGCTCGATGCCATGCTCGGCGTCGTCAATCTGCAGCAGAACAACATCATCAAGATCTTCTCGGTCGCCGCGGTGGTGTTCATGCCGCCGACGCTGGTCGCGTCGATCTACGGCATGAACTTCAAGTCCATGCCCGAGCTTCAATGGCACTTCGGCTATCCGATCGCGATCGGTATGATGATCTTAGCGGCGATCCTGCCGTATCTTTATTTTAAATGGCGTAAGTGGCTTTAGGCATCGGTTGCGCGGTGCAACGAATGCCGCGCGCCCCGCGCTGCTTTCAAGCCATCGTTTTTCGTCGAAACTGCGCCAGTTTGCAGAAGATGACGCTCCCTGAGGCGCGGAACCTTTGCGCCTGCCGTTGCATTCTTTGTTCATGAAGAAGCAGCGGATCATCGTCACCTGTCCGATCACCAACATTGCGGTGATTACCAGCCTGTCGTTCGATGACGTCGCCGCACCGCGGCAGCAGCCGATACTCTTCTCTTGTCCTTGCGGCGAAACGCATAAGCTCCAATTCGCCGGGCGCCATGCCGATCTCAACCGGCCGCGCCCGGGCGACCGGCAAGGCGCGGGATAGGGGGAGCGGCATAGACGTCCGTCGAGCGGCATGGCGTTTGCCGGCGCGACCGAGGCGGTTTGCCGCGCGCTTCGATCAATCCCTTCTATGGATTCATGTCGCTTTTGCGTTGCGATAACAGCATGTTGCTTGCTGCGCGCAATTGCATCGGTGCCCCGGTCCGCCTAGCATTGCCTCGCGCGGGAGGCCGTTTTAAGCAACGCGCTCGCCTTATTTTTCAAAGCAGTGACACGGAGCGACACAGCCATGCCGGCACCGAAAAAAATTCTTCTGATGGGAGCATCTTACGGTTCGCTGCTTGCATCCAAACTTTTATTCGGTGGACACAAGATTCATCTGGTCTGCTTGCCCGCGGAAGCGGACCTCATCAACGCCGAAGGCTTCAAGGTGACTCTGCCGGTGCGCGGCCGCAAAGAGCCGGTGCTGCTCGAATCGCGCAAGTTGCCGGGTGAAGTGACCGCCGGTCCGGCGACGGGCCTCAATCCGGCCGACTACGATCTCGTCGGTCTGTGCATGCAGGAGCCGCAATATCGCTCCGAAGGCGTGCGCCAGTTGCTCGACGCCGTCGGCAAATCGCGCGTGCCCTGCATGTCGATCATGAACATGCCGCCGCTGCCGTATATCAAGCGTATCCCCGGCCTCGACTACAAGGCGCTGGAAGCGGCCTATACCGATCCGCGCGTCTGGGATTCGGTCGATCCGAAGAAGATCACGCTCAACAGCCCGGATCCGCAGGCGATCCGCCCGCCAGACGGCAAGGCGAACGAGCTGCTGGTTACGCTGCCGACCAACTTCAAATGCGCCCGCTTCGAGGACGAGAAGGACACGCAGATCATCCGCGACCTCGAGAAGGACGTAGACGCGGCGCGCTTCGATACGCCGGAAGGCAAGATCGAGCTGCCGGTGAAGCTCAAGGCGTACGACTCGATCTGGGTGCCGCTCGCGAAGTGGGCGATGCTACTCGCCGGCAATTACCGCTGCATCACCAAGGACGGCATGCGGACCGCCCAGGAGGCCGTGCACTCCAACATCGAGGAGTCGCGTTCGGTCTATAACTTCGTGTTCGACCTCTGCGTGAAGCTGGGCGCCGACGCGAACGACCTCGTGCCGTTCGAGAAGTATGCGGCTGCCGCGCAGTCGCTGACCCGGCCGGCGTCGGCGGCGCGTGCGCTGCAGAATGGCGCGCCGAATATCGAGCGGGCGGACAAGCTGGTGCAGCTTATTGCCAAGCAGAAGGGCCTCAGCCATCCGGCGATCGACGCACAGGTCGCATTGGTCGATTCCCGGCTGGAGGCGAATCGGAAGAAGGCGGCGGCCTGACCGTCCGCACAGACCGACTCGGCCTCACTCAATCAAAAGCCGCGCCGGCAACGGCGCGGCTTTATGCTTATTCGTTTGAACTCAAACAATTTTTCTCACAGCCTTGCATCGTTCAAATGTGACAAAGACGCCACAGTCGTGGCTCTTCATGTCGACAACCGCCGTAAACGCCTAAAAAGTCAGCAACTGCTGATGTTTTCAGCTTGCCGCATTGCAGCCGTAGATGTGTAAATTTCGTGGTAATGCACGTCCTGTGGCGTACGGGTCGATCGCAGCCGGATCGTTAGAGACGGTTCTGTACGTCGGGGGGAGCGGGCGGAGTAAGTCGGCTGGAAGTCGATCGAACCAAAAAGGGGCAGGTGGAAATGAAAAAGCTAGTTTTGTCGGTTGTTGCGGCATGCGCAGTCTCTGCTGCCGCGCCCGCCCTTGCGGCGGATATGGCGGTGAAGGCCGTCAAGGCGCCGGTCGTCGCGGCGCCGAGCCCGTGGGACATCGCCTTCGGCTCCGCGATCATGAATGATTACATGTGGCGCGGTTACACGCAGTCGGCCCATCGGCCGTCGGTCGCTGCGTACTTCGAGCCGCGCTACAACATCACCGATACGCTGCAGCTGTACGCCGGCATGTCGGCCGAGAGCATCAAATTCCCGAACAAGGCTTCCGCCGAAGTCGACTTCTATGGCGGTATCCGCCCGACTGTCGGTCCGGTCGCCTTCGATATCGGCTTCTGGTACTACTACTATCCCGGCGGCGACAGCACCTACATCCAGAACGGCGCCATCACGCCGGCCTTCAAGAACGCGAGCTTCTACGAAGTCTACGGCAAGGCCACCTGGACCGTTAACGACCTCATCGCTCTCGGCGGCAACATCAACTACACGCCGAGCTACCTCGGCACCGGCGCGTGGGGCACCTACTATTCGGGCACGGCGAAGTTCACCGCGCCGGGCACTTGGTTCCCGAACGGCATCGGCGCCTACCTCTCGGGCGAAGTTGGCCGTCAGGAGCTCGGGACCACGGACGTGCTGAGCGTCGATGGTTTCGCGCCGGTCGCGGCGACGAAGCTGCCGAGCTACACGACCTGGAACGTCGGCGTCGGCTTCACCTGGAAGGTCTTCACCGTCGACCTGCGTTACTCGGACACGAACTTGTCGCGCAGCGACTGCGCCCTGCTCACCGGCGATCCGGGTGCTTCGCCGACCGGTGCTGGCGGCGCTCTCGAGTCGCGCTGGTGCGGTGCGACCTTCATCGCCAAGCTCTCGGCTGACCTCACGCTCGGCGCTCTGAAGTAAAGCGACTGCGCGATTGAGACGCTAAGTTTAGGGCGGCGGCTGGAAACAGCCGCCGCCCTTTGCATTGGTGCGGCGCCAATGGCCGCCGGCGTCGTATCGCTGGCGACCTGCCGCTCGGGATTGGCGCCGGCCATGCGGCTGGCCGGCCCGCTGCGGTGGCGGCTTACTCGGCTGGCGTGAGACTCTCGTCGCGCAACGCGAATTGGCTGCCGTCACGTGTGAAGCCCAGCCGCCGCTGGTGGAAGGCGACCAGCGTGCTGCGATGGCCGATCGACACGATGGTCGTCTGCGGCAACCGTTCCGTGAGGATGCGATAGACCGCGGCCTCCGAGGGCTCGTCGAGCGATGCGGTGGCTTCGTCGAGAAAGAGATAGTCCGGCACATATAGCAGCGCGCGCGCGATGCCGAGTCGCTGCTGCTCGCCGAGCGACAGCATGCGATTCCAATGCGCTTCCTCGTCGATTCGCTCGGCGAGTGCCGGTAAGCCGACAGCGGCGATGGCCGCCGCGACTTTCTCCGCGTCGAACTGGCCCGGCTCCGCGGGATAGGCAACGGCCTGCGCGAGCGGCGCGATCGGGAAGTAGGGCCGCTGCGGCAGGATCATCACCTTGGCGTTCTTGGGCACGTGGATGCGGCCTTGCCCGAATGGCCAGACGCCGGCCAGGGCGCGGAATAGCGTCGATTTGCCGGCGCCCGACGGCCCGCTCACCAGAACGCGCTCGCCTTGCTTGATGGAGATGTCATGCGCGTTCACCAGCGGCACGCCGCTCGGCAGCTTGACCGTCAGGTCTTCGAAGGCCACCACGCCGCCGTCGTCGGGCTTGACCGCGATCACCGGCGGCGTCTTCGCCACCGCGCGCGCGGCGGCCACCGACTGGTCGAAGCCGTTCAAGCGCTCGATCACCGCGCCCCATTCGGCGAGGCGCCGATAGGCGTCGACGAAGAACGACAGTGCGCCTTGCACGCTGCTGAAGGCGGAGGCGGTCTGCGTCAGGCCGCCCAGCTGCACCGCGCCGGCGAAATAAGCAGGGCTGATGACGATGATCGGAAAGACGGAGGCCACCTGGCCGTAACCGGCGGTGAGGAAGGTCAGCCGCTTGGTGCGCTTCATGATCGCCATCCAGTTGTCGACCAATTGACCGAAGCGTCCCAGCAGTTGGTCGCGCTCGGCCGGCTCGCCCTCGAGCAGCGCGATCTGTTCGGAATTCTCGCGTACGCGCACGAGGTTGAAACGGAAGTCGGCTTCGTAGCGCTGTTGCTGATAGTTCAGCGCGACCAGCGGACGGCCGATCCAATGGGTGAGCGCCGTGCCGAGAATGGCGTAGAGCAGAGCCGCCCAGAACAGGTAGCCGGGAATATTCCAGGCGACACCGAACAGATGTAACGGCGCGGTCGCCGATAAATTCCATAGGATCACGCCGAAAGAGCCGAGCGTCACCACTGAGTTCAACAGGCCGAGACCGAGTGGCAGGATGCCGCCGTCGATGAACAGGCGGATGTCCTCGGCGATGCGTTGATCGGGGTTATCGGCGGCGTCGCCGAGCAACTGCATCCGGTAATGGTTGGACCCGGCGAGCCAATGGTCGAGATAGGTGCGCGTCATCCAGCGCCGCCAGCGGATCTGCAGCCACTGGTTCAAGTAGAGCTGGTAGACGGCGACGATGATGAAGATGGTCGCCAGAACGCAGAAATAGCCGAGCTCGTAGACGAAGGAATCCCAATTGCGGTCCTGCAGCGCGTTGTAAAAGCGCGCGTTCCATTGGTTGAGCAGGACGTTGATCGCGACGATGCCCAGCTCGATGGCGATGATCGCCGCGAGCAGCAGGCGGGCGGGCCAGCGATCCTCCGACGAAAAGTAGGGACTGGCGATCCGCCAGACGGTGGCAAGGGTCGAAATCATGCGTCTCACGGGTCTCTCCTGCTGCCGCGCAACACGGCCGGTTAGTCGTCCAACGGCCGCGATACTTTGTCACGACGATGGCGTCTGCGTCCGATCCGGACCGGCGCTTCTTTCGCGGTCTCACACAATTTCGGCATCGCACATGCGGCTAGTCTGACGCGTTATCGCAGCCGGGCACGGACAGGGATACACGGATAGCGCTAGATTCGGGCTTGCCGCGTCTTAAAAATAAATACAGACTAACGTTCAAGGCGTCGGTGTTAGTGCTTAAAACTCCATAACAAAACCAAAAGACGCCGAAATCAAAGTCCCAAGGGAGGGCAATCAATGACCAAGGTAGGGAACACTACACGTGCGACTCGTCGCCGGTTTCTCGGCGGCGCCGCGGTCGCGGGCGTAGCCACGGTGGCGGGGCCGGCGGTCGTCAAGGCGCAGGGTCCGATCAGCATGCGCTGGCAGAGCACCTGGCCGTCGAAGGACATCTTCCACGAATTCGCGCTCGACTACGCCAAGAAGGTCAACGACATGACCGGCGGCGATCTCAAGATCGAGGTGCTGCCCGCCGGCGCGGTCGTGCCGGCCTTCGGCCTGCTCGACGGCGTGTCGAAAGGCGTGCTCGACGGTGGCCACGGCGTGCTCGTCTATCACTACGGCAAGCAGACCGCGCTCGCCCTGTGGGGCTCGGGGCCGGCCTTTGGCATGGACGCGAACATGCTGCTGTCCTGGCACAAATACGGCGGCGGCAAAGAGCTGTTGAGCGAGCTCTATTCGTCGATTGGCGCCAACGTCGTGTCGTTCCCCTATGGGCCGATGCCGACGCAGCCGCTCGGCTGGTTCAAGAAGCCGATCGCCAAAGCCGACGACATGAAGGGCCTCAAGTATCGCACCGTCGGCATTTCCATCGACGTGTTCACCGGCATGGGCGCGGCGGTGAACGCATTGCCCGGAGGCGAGATCGTCTCGGCGATGGACCGCGGCCTGCTCGACGCGGCGGAGTTCAACAACGCCTCGTCGGACAAGGCACTCGGCTTCGCCGACGTTTCGAAGGTCTGCATGCTGCAGAGCTTCCACCAGAACGCCGAGCAGTTCGAGATCATGTTCAACAAGGACAAGTACAACGCGCTGCCGGAGAAGATGCGGGCGATCATCGCCAACGCGGTCGATGCGGCGAGCGCCGACATGTCCTGGAAGGCCATCGATCGCTATTCGCAGGATTATGTCGAACTGCAGCAGAAGAACGGCGTGAAGTTCTACAAGACGCCGGATGCGATCCTCAAGCAGCAGATCGAGATCTACGACGACGTCGCCAAGAAGAAGGCGGCCGAGAATCCGCTGTTCAAGAAGATCCTGCAGTCGCAGCTCGCCTTCGCCGAACGGGCGGCGCGCTGGGAGCAGGACACGGTCGTCAACCGCCGCATGGCGTTCGACCACTACTTCGGCGCCAACGGCGCGGCGAAGAAGATTTAACGGCAATAACAAGCAGCAAGCACCATTCGGCCGCAAACCGAATGGTGTTTTGCTTGAAACGCAGCCGGACGCAGGGCGCAGGCTCGCGGTCCGGGACCTGGGGGTAGCCTTCACCGGCTGCGCGCGAATGCGCTGCGTTGAAGGCCGGAACGGCAGGACGCAATGCAAGCGCAGCGATTCCTACACGCGATCGACGGCATCAGCACGTGGGTCGGCAAGGCGGCGGCGTGGCTGATCATCATCTTGATGCTCGCGGTCTGTATCGAGGTGTTCAAGCGTTACATCATGAACATGCCGACGGCATGGATCTTCGATCTCACCAACATGCTGTACGGCACGTTGTTCATGCTGGCGGGCGCCTACACCTTGGCGCAGAACGCGCATGTGCGGGGCGACTTTCTCTACTCCTCGATGCGGCCGCGGACGCAGGCCGCCTTCGATCTCGTGCTCTACGTCGTGTTCTTCATTCCCGGCATTGCCGCGCTCATCTATGCCGGCGCCGATTATGCCGCGGACTCCTGGCGCATCGCCGAGCACTCGAACGTTACCGCTAACGGACCACCAGTCTATCATTTCAAGACGGTCATTCCGATCGCCGGCGCGCTGGTCATGCTGCAAGGCGTCGCCGAGATCGTGCGCGCGATCGTCTGCTTGAAGACGGGCGAATGGCCGAGCCGCCTGCACGACGTCGCCGAGATGGATGTGGTCGGCGAACAGCTCGCCAACAGCGAATATGTCGACGAGGAATCGCGCAAGACCGCGATCGAGAGGGCGCAGGAGATCGACGAGGTCGCCCGCCAGCGGGGCATGGGTGGAGACCTGAACAAATGAGCGATCCAGCACTCGGGCTCCTGATGCTGGGGCTCATCGTCGTCGTCATCATGCTCGGCTTCCCGACGGCCTTCACCCTGATGGGGCTCGGCATCGTCTTCGGCTTCATCGCTTTCTACGACCCGACGCACCTGTTCGCCGACAACAAGGTGTTCGAATTGATGGTTCAGCGCACCTACGGTGCGATGACCAACGACGTGCTCATATCCATCCCGCTCTTCGTCTTGATGGGCTACGTGATGGAGCGCGGCGCGCTGGTCGACAAGATGTTCTATTCGATCCAGCTCGCCTTCCGGAACGTGCCGGCTTCGCTCGCGGTGGCGACGCTCATCGTGTGCACCTTCTGGGGCATTGCCTCGGGCCTGGTCGGCGCGGTGGTGGTGCTGATGGGCGTCATCGCCTTCAATCCGATGCTGCGCGCCGGCTACGATGTGAAGCTCGCCTCCGGCGTCATCACGGCGGGCGGCACGCTCGGCATCCTCATTCCGCCATCGGTGATGATCATCGTCTACGCGGCGGTCGCCGGGCAGTCGGTGGTCAAGCTCTACGCGGCGGCGATGTTCCCCGGCTTTTTCCTGTCGCTGCTCTATCTCGTCTACATCGTCGGCTGGGCGATGCTGAATCCGAAGATCGCGCCGCCCTTGCCGCCGGAGCAGACGACGGTTCCGGTGCCGGACTGGATGCGCAAATTCCAGTCCGCGTATGGCGAGAACATGTTCGTCGGGCTGTTGAAGGCGCTGGGTGCGCCGGCGCGGGCCAAGACGCTCCGGACCGACAAAGGGCCGGTTACCTACGGCGCGCTCGTCAAGAACTTCGCCGCGTCGCTGGTGCCCTTCATCCTGACGGCGGGCACGCTCTATCTCGTGTGGTGGTACGTGGTCATCCATCCGCAGGTGGCGGTGGAAGCCGCGCCGGAGGGCCTCGAGCAGCTCGGCTCTGCGCCTGCGGCGGCGCCTTCTGCGCCCGTCGATCAGGGACCGGGAAGCAGCTTCTACTGGTGGTTTGCCGGCATCGCCTTGCTCTGCGCCGTGTGGCAGGTGCGCTACTACGCGCGGCTGAACGCCGATCGGTTGGAGGTGATCAAGCTCCTGTCGTCGTCGATCATGCCGCTCGGCATCCTCACCGTCGTCGTGCTGGCGGTGATCCTGTTCGGCATCACGACGGCGACGGAGTCGGCCGCGGTCGGCGCGGCGGGCGCCTTCCTGCTCGCCTTTCAGGCGCGAACGCTGGACTGGAAGCGGACCAAGGAGGCGGTGTTCCTCACCGCCAAGACGACGGCGATGGTGTGCTGGCTGTTCGTCGGCTCGGCATTGTTCTCCGGCGTCTTCGCCATTCTCGGCGGCCAGGCGCTGGTCGAGCACTGGGTCCTGTCGCTGAACCTGTCGCCGGTGCAGTTCATGATCCTGTCACAGGCCATCATCTTCGTTCTCGGCTGGCCGCTGGAATGGACCGAGATCATCGTGATCTTCGTGCCGATCTTCCTGCCGCTGCTCAAGCACTTCAACATCGACCCGATACTTTGGGGCACGTTGGTCTTCGTCAACTTGCAGGCGGCGTTCCTGTCGCCGCCGGTCGCCATGTCGGCGTTCTATCTCAAGGGTGTGGCGCCCAAGCATGTGACGTTGAACCAGATCTTCGCCGGCATGATGCCCTATATGCTGATCGTGATCGTCTGCATGGTCATCATGTATCTCTGGCCAGGTATGACTCTTTGGCTGCCGGCCTATCTCTACGGCGGCGGTTGATTAAAGGCGCGGCGATGGTGCTATCATCGCCGCGACTTCTCACCTGGAAACCAGTCCCTTGTCCTCATCCGATCTGATCGAACTCACGGCCGCCGAGGCCGCCGCCGACATTGCGCGTGGTGCCATCTCGGCGGAAGACCTGACCCGCGCATGCCTCGACCGCATCGCGGCCACCGAGCCCGACATTCAAGCCTTTGTCCACGTCGACGCGGACCATGCGTTGGCGCAAGCGCGGGCGCTCGACCGTCACAAGGCCGACGGCGGTCGGCTCGGCCCGCTGCACGGCGTACCGGTGGGCATCAAGGACATCTTCGATACGGCCGATTACCCGACCGAATGCGGCTCGCCGGTCATGGCCGGCCGCCGTCCGGAAGCCGACTCGACCATCGTCGCCAAGTTGCGCGAAGCGGGCGCTGTGATCCTCGGCAAGACGGTGACGACAGAGTTTGCTTACTTCCATCCCGGCAAGACGCGCAATCCACGCGATTTGACGCGCACACCCGGCGGCTCCTCGTCGGGCTCGGCCGCGGCGGTCGCGGCCGGCATGGTGCCGCTCGCCATCGGATCCCAGACCAACGGCTCGGTGATCCGTCCCGCCGCTTTCTGCGGCGTGTTCGGCATCAAGCCGACGCACGGCCTCATCTCGCGCGCCGGCGCGCTGACATTGTCGGGAAAGCTTGATCACGTCGGCGCCTTCGGCCGCTCGGTTGAGGACCTTGCTTTGATCCTCGACGTGCTCGCCGGCCACGATGCCGCCGATCCCGACAGCCGGGCCTATGCCGCGCCTGCTTTCCGCGCGGCGGCGGCGGAGGAGCCGCAGGTGCCGCCGCGCTACGCCTTCGTGCGCACGCCGATGTGGGACAAGGCCGATACCGAGGCGCAGGAGGCGATTGAAGAGCTGGCCGGCGCCGTCGGCGCCGAAGAAGCCGACCTGCCGGACGGCTTCGCCGGCGCGTGGGAAGCGCAGCGCGTCATCATGGCGGCCGACATGGCGCACAATCTTGGATCTTTCGCCGACGAAGGCCCGGTGAGCGAGAAGTTCGCCGCCTTGATCGCGGAAGGGCGTTCGGTCACCGCCGTGCAATATCTTGCGGCGCTGCGCGATGCCGAGCATTACGCGGAAGGCCTTTGGGGCATTTTCGAGCAACTCGCCGATGCGATCATCACACTATCGGCACCGGGCGTCGCACCGCTTGGACAGGACGCAACCGGCGATCCGGTGTTCTGTTCGCTATGGACCCTGGTCGGCTTTCCGGCGCTCAACCTTCCGCTGCTCATGAACGACGAAGACCTGCCGATCGGCGCGCAGCTCATCGGCGCACCGGGACGCGACGAGCGTCTGCTGCGCACCGCGAATGCGCTGATCGGGGCGATCAGCGATTAGGCTCTCGCCGCCACGCCGTTCTGGAACATGCCGAGGACGTTCGCTCCTCGGCATGTTCGTCTCCCGACGTGTGGCCACGATAGACTACGGCAGTGCCATGCAGCCGCGCTGTCCGCTGTTCGGTCGGCGATGGTGCTCAGACCTGCGTGAAATGCGGCTTGACTGAACTGGCGTCAGCTTGCATGTGCACCGTTCGAACGGTCGCGGCCGCGCCCGGTTTCCGGAGACCACCATGAAAACTTATCGCCTGTTCCATGGCAGTCCGGCTCTATGGCGAGCGGTTTGTTGTGCCGTTGCGCTGACTGTTCTCCTGCCGTTTTGCGCACATGCGGCCGACGAGTTTCCTTTCGAGCGGGAGCTCATTCTGGATGCGAAGCGGATGGGGCCGTCGAAGCGCTTTCCGATGTTGACCGTTGAGCAGAATGGCAACGCGGTCATCGATCTGTGGTGCAAGACCGTGCCGGGCCGCATCGAAATCACCGGTGGCGCGATCAAGATCGAGGCCGCGCCGCTGCCGGAAGAATTGCCAAGCATGATAGGGCCGGGCCAATGCACGCCTGAGCGTATGCAGG
Organism: Pseudolabrys taiwanensis; assembly: GCF_003367395.1. NCBI lineage: Bacteria > Pseudomonadati > Pseudomonadota > Alphaproteobacteria > Hyphomicrobiales > Xanthobacteraceae > Pseudolabrys > Pseudolabrys taiwanensis. Next base: position 5,207,781 of record NZ_CP031417.1, read on the forward strand.
CGGATCAGGATCTGCTGACGGCGCTGACGCAAGTCACCGAGTGGCAAGGCAAGGGCGACACCGTCGTTCTTAGCGGTCCGGCGGCGCTTCGCTTCCACGCTTCAAGCCACTGAGATCGCCGAGAATCTTTCGGCGGCGGAGGAAGCGGCCGACGGACGGCATTTGCGGCTCGACCGGCTGCGGCCGGACGAAGACCGCGACCACGTCCGGCTGCGCCTCGTGAATGCGCCGCTCGAGCGTGTCGATGGTCGTCTCGATTTCGGGCGTCGTCAGCGCATCGTTGAATTCGAGCGCGAGCGCCACGACGATCTGGTCCGGTGCAAGATGCACGGTAAAGATGATGCGTACGCGCTCGACGCCGGGCGCGCCGCGGGCAATCGCGTAGACGGCCTCGCTTACGCGGCGGCTGGCCGGCTCGCCGATCAGCAGCCCTTTGCTTTCGCGCGCCAGCACCAGTGCGATGCCGCCGAGCAGAATGCTGATGCCGATCGACGCAACGCCGTCGAGAACCGGCATGTCGAAGGTCTGCGCCGCGAAGGTGCCGATGAAGGCGATGGCGAGGCCGATCAGGGCCGCGCTGTCCTCGAACAGGACGATGAAGGTCGGCGGGTCCTTGCTGCGGCGGACGGCTTCGAAATAGCCGACATCGCCCTTCATCTTGCTGAACTGGCGGAGCGCGATCCACCATGTGGCGCCTTCGAACAGCGCCGATAGCCCGAGGACGATATAGCTGACGTGCGGATCGACGATTTTGTGCGGATTGGCGATGTGCTGCACGCCTTCGTAGAAGGCGACGCCCGCGCCCGCGGTGAAGATGATGAGCGCGACGACGAAGCTCCAGAAGTAGAGCTCGCGGCCGTAGCCGAGCGGGTGCTGCTCGTCCGGCGGCAGATCGGCGCGGTGCAGGCCGTAGAGCAGCAGCAGTTGATTGCCGGTGTCGACCACCGAGTGGATGGCTTCGCTCAGCATCGCCGAGGAGCCGGTCCACCACGCAGCGACGAACTTGGTGAGGGTGACCAGCAGATTGCCGGCGAACGCCGCGTAAACGACGGTCTTTGAGTGCTTAGCGGCCATGGGCAACCAACGCGCAGAGCGGGTTCCGGTTTCTGTCGCGCGCAGCAAAAAGGCCGCCTCGCGGCGGCCTTTTCGTCGTTTCTGGAGACGGGCTTTGCTTAGAAGCCAATCGAAGTCGGGCTTGCCCGACTTCGATCACTCCTAGAGATGGGGTTCTCTTAGAAGCCAATCGAAGTCGGGCTTGCCCGACTTCGATCACTCCTAGAGATGGGCTTCTCTTAGAAGCCCATGCCGCCCATGCCACCCATGCCGCCGCCGGCGGGCATGGCCGGAGCCGCTTCCTTCGGCAGCTCGGCGACCATCGCTTCGGTGGTGATCAGGAGGCTCGCGACCGAGCTCGCATCCTGCAGCGCCGTGCGCACGACCTTGGCCGGGTCGATGATGCCCTTGGCGACCATGTCGACGTACTCTTCGTTCTGCGCGTCGAAGCCGAACGTCTCGTCCTTGTTCTCGAGGATCTTGCCGACCACGATCGAGCCTTCGACGCCGGCGTTTTCCGCGATCTGACGGATCGGGGCTTCCAGCGCCTTGAGCACGATGTTGATGCCGGCCTGAACGTCCGAGTTGTCGTTCGAGAGCTTGCCGACCGCCTTCTTGGCGCGGAGCAGGGCGGTGCCGCCGCCGGGGACGATGCCTTCTTCCACCGCAGCGCGGGTGGCGTTCAGCGCGTCCTCGACGCGGTCCTTCTTCTCCTTCACCTCGACTTCGGTGGCGCCGCCGACCTTGATAACGGCCACGCCGCCCGCGAGCTTGGCGAGACGCTCCTGCAGCTTCTCACGGTCGTAGTCCGAGGTGGTCTCCTCGATCTGCGCCTTGATCTGCTGCACGCGCGCTTCGATGTCGGCCTTCTTGCCGGCGCCGTTGACGATCGTGGTCTTTTCCTTCTCGATCACGACCTTCTTGGCGCGGCCGAGCATCTGCAGCGTCACGTTCTCGAGCTTGATGCCGAGATCTTCCGAGATCAGCTGACCGCCGGTGAGGATTGCGAGGTCCTCGAGCATGGCCTTACGGCGATCGCCGAAGCCAGGCGCCTTGACGGCCGCGACCTTGAGGCCGCCGCGCAGCTTGTTGACGACGAGCGTCGCGATGGCTTCGCCCTCGACGTCCTCGGCGATGATGATCAGCGGCTTGCCCGACTGAACGACGGCCTCGAGCACCGGCAGCATCGACTGCAGGCCCGAGAGCTTCTTTTCGTGCAGGAGGATGTAGGCGTCCTCGAGCTCGGCCAGCATCTTCTCGGCGTTGGTGACGAAGTAGGGGGAGATGTAGCCGCGGTCGAACTGCATGCCTTCCACGATGTCGACCTCGGTCTCCATCGCCTTGGCTTCCTCGACCGTGATCACGCCCTCGTTGCCGACCTTCTGCATCGCCTGGGCGATCATCTTGCCGATTTGGGTGTCGCCGTTGGCCGACACGGTGCCGACCTGCGCGACTTCAGCCGACGAGGAGACCTTCTTGGCGCGCTTTTCGATGTCCTTGATCACCGCGGCGGTCGCGATGTCGATGCCGCGCTTGAGGTCCATCGGGTTCATGCCGGCCGCGACCGACTTGGCGCCTTCGCGCACGATGGCCTGGGCGAGCACGGTGGCGGTGGTGGTGCCGTCGCCGGCGATGTCGTTGGTCTTGGACGCGACCTCACGCACCATCTGCGCGCCCATGTTCTCGAACTTGTCCTCGAGCTCGATCTCCTTGGCGACGGTGACGCCGTCCTTGGTGATGCGCGGCGCGCCGAAGCTCTTGTCGATGACGACGTTGCGGCCCTTCGGGCCCAGCGTGACCTTCACCGCGTTGGCGAGAATGTCGACGCCGCGCAGCATGCGGTCGCGCGCGTCGCCGGAAAATTTGACGTCCTTGGCAGCCATTTGAACTACTCCAATGGATTTGAGGTTGATCCTCATCCTGAGGAGCCGCCGAAGGCGGCGTCTCGAAGGATGAGGCCGAAGACTTCTTGCCCCCGTCCGTCGAGACGCGCCCGACGGGCGCCTCTCGGGACGAGGAAAGGCGTTAGCCGACCACGCCCATGATGTCGGACTCCTTCATGATCAGGAGCTCTTCACCGTCGATCTTCACTTCGGTGCCGGACCACTTGCCGAACAGCACGCGGTCGCCGGCCTTCACGTCGAGCGGGGTGAGCTTGCCGCTCTCGTCGCGGCCGCCGGGGCCGACGGCGACGACTTCGCCTTCCTGCGGCTTCTCTTTGGCGGTATCCGGAATGATGATGCCGCCCTTGGTCTTCTCTTCGGCGGAGATACGGCGCACGACCACGCGATCGTGCAGGGGACGGAATTTGGTTTTGGCCATGGCTTCCTCGTCGGCGCTGATGCGCGTCTCGTGTACCGGAAAGTCTCGATTTCTTAAGCCGTTAGCACTCGCTTACCCAGAGTGCCAGAAGGCTGCCCGGGAGATATTTGGTAACGGGCAGGGAGTCAAGCTGGGCGGCTGCAACCGCGACCGGAACGACACAGCCCGTCCGTTCGTTTGCGGCTACCACAAAGCGCGCTTGCGCTTGCCGCCGATGCCACGCAATGTTCCCCTCCATTCCCAAGGAGTCCCGATGAGCCGTTTCAAGACCCGTCCGTCGTCATTGCTGGCCATTGCTGCTTTGGCCGTGGTTTTGGCGGGATGTTCGAGCTTGTCGACGACGACACCGCCGACCGAGCCGCCTCCGCCGCCGGTCACGCCGACCCTGCCGCCGGCCTTCCCGTCGCAGGACATCGTCGGGCGCTGGGGCCTCGCCGCCTACCACCGCGACGAAGACCGGGCGCGCACCGAGGCGGCCGCCGCTGGCGGATGCCGTCAGCCTTACGTCATCACCATGGGACCGACCGGCGGCGTCATGATGCACCTTGCCGACCAATCGACCCCGACCGAGCTGCGGCTCAAAGGCGCGCCGGGCGGCAAGACCTACGTCGGGCCCGCCGAAGACCCGCCGGGCAGCCAGCAGGACCGCGAAGTCGTTCAATTCGACGGCCGCGTCTTGATCCTGCGTTGGATGGATCCGGAAGTGCAGGGTCGTTACGGCACGATGGTGTATGTCCGCTGCGGCGCCGAAGGCCAGAAACCGGCCAAGCCGCGCCGGCCGGCCGCCAGAAAGCCGGCGCCGAAGCCTAAGACCTGACCTCGTCCGGTCCATTGCCGGGTGCATCCCTTGCAAGTCGGCTTTGCCCGACTTGCAACAAGCTATCGGCCAGAACGCGGGTAGACCCGCATTCTGTTGCAATCCATGATGAGAATCCGGAAAAGCAGGCCCCTGTGAGCTAATCCTTCGTGGCCGCTCATCATGGATGCGTGGGCTGAGCCCGCGCATGACGGAGACCGTGGGGCCATTGTGATTGGACTGCGCGACTTCATCTCCGGCCCTTGGCGCGCGGTGCCGGTGCTCGGCGTCACGCAGATCCTGGCCTGGGGCTGCATCTTCTACACGCCCGTTCTGATCGTGCCTTTGATCGCGGCCGAGCGGTCCTGGTCGATGTCCTTCACCATGGGCGGGTTTTCGGTCGGGCTGCTCACCGCCGGTATGATGGCGCCTTACGTCGGGCGCTCGATCGACCGCCTCGGTGGCCACATGACCATGTCGCTCGGTTCGCTCGTCGGCGCGCTCGGACTCGTGCTGATCGCCTACGTCACGCACCCCGTCGCTTATTACGCGGTGTGGATGCTGCTCGGTGTGGCCCTCGCGGCCAGCCTTTACGATGCCGCCTTCGCGACGCTCGGCCGCATCTTCGGCGCAGCCGCGCGCCAGCCAATCACCGCTATCACGCTCGCCGGCGGCTTTGCCTCCACTGTGAGCTGGCCCACAACGCATGTCTTGATCGAGCGCGTTCACTGGCAAGGCACGTATCTCGTCTACGCCGCACTGCTCGCCTGTATCGCCGCACCGCTCCACGCCTTTGTGCTGCCGCGCAGCCGTTACGAGGCCAAGCCGCCGAAAGACGGCGAATCGCGCGCCACGGCGCAGGTGCTGCCGGCGCACGGACTTGCGTTCACCTTGGTGGCCGCGGCGTTCGGCGCCTATGCCTTCGTGCCGTCCGGCCTGTCCGCGCATCTTCTCGCGATCTTCGGCCGCAGCGGCATCGACGCCGGCACCGTGGTGATGATCGGCGCGCTGTTCGGCCCCGCGCAGGTCGGTGCGCGGATCATCGAGTTTGTGTTCGGACGCGACGTGCATCCGTTATGGGTCGTGCGCGGCGCGCTCACGGCGTTGCTCTGCGCCTTCGTGATGCTGGCGCTGCTCGGCATGTCGGTGCCGGTGGCGGCGGCGTTCGCCTTGATGTTCGGCGGCGCCAACGGACTCGTCACCATCGCGCGCGGCGCGGTGCCACTCTCGCTGTTCGGCGCGGCCGGCTACGGCCTGCTGGTCGGGCGCATCGCCAAGCCGTTCTTGATGATGCAGGCGGTGGCGCCACTGGTGATGGCTTTTGTCGTCGAGCGCGTATCGGATGGCGCGGCGCTGGCGCTCGCCGACGTCTTCGTTGCGATCGGTCTTGGCTGCTTCGCCGTGATCAAGCGTCCGGCTTAGCCGAACAACTGATCGATCTCGCGCTGGCTGATATGGCCGCTTGCACCGTCGAGCTTGGGGCCGTTGAGGAGGCGATCCTCCGACTCTGTCGCGGCGGACGTCGCGGCATCCTCGGGGGACAACATGGCGGCGAGGCGGATTTCCATCATGCTCAGCAGCTCGATCACCTTGCCGATCCGTTGGCCGGCGAGATCCTGGAAATTGCAGGCCTCGTAGATCTCCGCGACTTGGCTCTGAATGCTGCGCGAGAGTGCCTGCACGTTGTCGTCGCTCGTTGTGCTCAGCTTCCGTGCTTGCGCATCGATGCCTTCCGCCGATTTCAGGATGTCGTGCGTCGCCTTTTCCATCGACTCGACCGCGGCGCCGAGCTCTCCGGCAGCCAGCGTCATGCGGCGCTGCTTGCCGTCGTGAATGAGGGCGGCGAGATCTTGCTTCTGGCGGGTGACGAGGTCGTGCAAAGCGACGAGATCGTGCGCCGGCGCCGCGGTCGCGCGGCGTCGCTCGTTCGACGTCATCATCTGCTCGATGCGGAAAGTCTTGCGCTGCACGCGAGTGCCCCTTCAGAGGCGCAACCTAGCTCAACGGCCATTAACGCGGCGTTGCGCCACAGCGACACGATGCGTTTACCATGTCGATGCGGCTTTTACCCAAAATAAAGCCTGATCATCATGGTGCATGCGCAGTTTACCATTCGGTTGCGGTTTGGGCTTTGTATCGTCGCCATGTCACGTGCGTTCCTCCTCGCTTCGACCGCCTTGCTGATCGCCAGCAACGCCTCGGCACAACAGTATTACGCGCAGCCGCAGCCGCGCATGGTGGTGGTCTCGCAGCCACCGCAGGTGCGCGGCGATCTCGGCGGCGGCTTCATCGAATATGTGTTCGGTGATCGCCCGCGCGGCTCCATCCCGCCGCCGCAATACGCTGCGCCACCGCAATATGCGGCTCCGCAGTACGCGGCGCCGCCACAATATCCGCAGCAAACTTATGCGGCGCCGCCGGACCGGCAGGTCTACGCCAACGCGGATCCGAACGAGCAGGTCCTCGAGCCGCAACGTCCCGGCTTCCAGATGGATCCGCAGTTCATGCGGCAGGAAGTTGCTTACAACGGTAAGGAAGCGCCCGGCACGGTCGTCATCGATACGCCGAACCACTTCCTCTATCTCGTGCAGCCCGGCGGGCGCGCGCTGCGTTACGGCGTCGGTGTCGGCCGTCCCGGTTTCACCTGGGCCGGCGTGCACGCGGTCTCGGCGAAGAAAGAGTGGCCGGATTGGGTGCCGCCGAAGGAGATGCTGGAGCGTCAGCCTTACCTGCCGCATCGCATGGCCGGCGGACCGAACAATCCGCTCGGCGCGCGCGCGATGTATCTCGGCTCGACGCTTTACCGCATCCACGGCTCCAACGAGCCCTGGACCATCGGTCACAACGTGTCGTCGGGCTGCATCCGCATGCGCAACTCGGACGTCATCGATCTTTATGAGCGCGTGAAGGTCGGCGCCAAAGTGGTGGTGATGTAATTCACTTGCGGCGCTAATGAGCCGTCATCCGGAGGTGCGAGCGTCGCGAGCCTCGAAGGACGCGGTTGTTCGTTACGCAGGCTGTCGCGTCGGCCGTCTATCTTTCGAGGCTCGCGCTGCGCGCGAGCATCTCAGGATGACGGGACGAATATCGACTGCGCGCAATGACCGTCACGCCGAATCGTCGCCGCCGAAGTCGCCACCACCGAAATCATCGCCGCTGGCATCGTCGCCATAGTCGTCGTTGTCGGGATTGCCGCCGAACAGACCCGCGGTCTGCTGATCGGACGAGCCGCCGCGGCTGCCGACATCGTTTAAGCCGGCGTCGCGCGCGAGATCGCTGTTCGCGGCGTTGCCGCCCCACGGCGAGGTATCCGAGGGCGTCGAGGCGAAGGCCTGTCCGCCATGGTGGCCGAACATCGATGAGATTGAATTGAGCAGCATGCTGCCGGCGATCACGCCCGCGGCCGAAGCCGCCGCCGTGCCGAGGAACGAACCGCCGCCGCCACCTGGCTGCGCTCCGTATCCCGGCTGCGCGCCGACGCCGGGCTGTGCGCCATAGCCCGGCTGTGCGTTGTAGCCCGGCGCGGGCTGGCTCTGGTACGTGCCGCCTTGATTCCACCGCTGATCCGGTCCGGGTCCGGCATCGCGGCCGAGCGGGACGCTGGGGACCGAACCGCGCGCGCGGCCGAGAAAAGCCTCGCGCATGCTATCGAGGAAGCCGGCTCCCTGCTGCGGTTGCTCGCTTTCGCCGGAGAGCTCGCGGATGCGCGCATCGGCGCGCTTGAGTGCCTCGTCCTGCACCAAAACGGTCTGCACCAGCGCGTAGACCGCGTTCGGCGCGCGCCGGAGTCCTTCGATGATCGAATGCTCGGCGTCGGGATCGCGCGGCGCGGTCTCGAGCTTGGCGAGGCGATCGAAAAGATCGTCGACCAGTTGGCGTTCTTGCGGGGTCATTGCTTCCTCCCAATGCGCGCTGGCACGAACCGGTATCTAGGCGGCGCCCCTCGCTTCGCCAGAGGGCTGCGCCAAGGTGACGCCCGATTCCGCGAGCACGTGCAGGAAAGCATCCGAATTGAAAAAGGCGAATTCGTGCTCGCGCAACGTCGTCACCGGATCGAGGCTTTGTAAGGCCGAATCGACGAAGCCTGGATGACACATGATCAGGCCGCCATCCGGCAGGCCTCTGAGGAAGCGCGGGAAAATGCGCGAGAAGCGCGCCTTGGGGGTAAAGGCATAGGCGCCGGCGAAAGCCGGATTGGTGGTCAGCCCGTGGCGCGCGGCCTGCGATTTGAAGCCGAGGCTCAGCACGTCGAGGACCAGCGATTTCGGATCGTGCAGCGCGCGGCCGGCACGGACGCGGCCGCATTGCCGCACCCAGGCGTTGGGTGCGATCTCGCTCACCACCCTGAGGAAGGCGTTGCGCACCTGCGGCAGCAGATGCACGTGCTGATGGCCATCGACGAAATCGGGCATATGGCCGAAGGCGGACAGGAACGCCTGTAGTTGCGTGGCGATCTCGATCGTCAGCAGCTCGATGTCGAGCCGCCGTGTCATGGCGAGCCGCATCATGTCGTTGATCGGCGGGAAGGCGCCGCCGCGCAGCGGCGCAAAGCCGTTGCTCATCGGCTTGAACGGCGCGGTGAGGGTGACGTGCAGGCCGATGGCGGCGCGGGTCGTGCCGGCGTTGAGCATTTCCAGCGCATCGACTTCGTCGGCGCCGATATATGCCGCCGGCATCATCACCGACGTGGCGTTGAGCCGGCCGTTGAGGATGAGCTGGCGGATGGCGTCGTTGACGCCGGGCGCCATGCCGTAATCGTCGGCGCAGAGCCAGATCCGGCGGGTCGCGGTCACGTTATTCCGCCACGTGCAAGGCCGACGGCTTATCCGTCTCGGTCTCGTCGGCGTGCTTGACGCTGTGTTCGGCGACGAAATAGACCGGCCGCGCTTTGATCTCGGACAGCATCTTGCCGATGTATTCGCCCAGGATGCCGATCATCAGAAGCTGCACGCCGCCGATGATCATGATGCTGACGACCAGCGAGGGATAGCCGGGCACGTCTTTGCCGAACAGGATCGTCTCGAGCATGATCCAGATGCCGAAAAGAAGCGCGGTCGCCGCGAACAGCGCGCCGAGCAGGCTTGCGAGGCGGAGCGGCGCCACCGTGAACGAGGTCAGGCCCTCGATCGACAGGCCGATCAGCGTCCAGACGTTCCAGGTCGTCTTGCCGTGCTCGCGCCGCGCCGGTTCGTAATCGACGCGCACCTGCCGGAAGCCGATCCAACTCGACAGGCCTTTGAAGAAACGGTTGCGCTCCGGCATCTGGCGCAGTGCCGCGGCCGCGCGCGCCGACAGCAGGCGGAAGTCGCCGGCGTCTTCCGGAATTTTCTGACGCTGGCCCCAGTTGATCAGGTCGTAGAAGAACTTCACGCCGAGCGTGCGCAGCTTGGGCTCGCTCTCGCGGTGCGCCTTGGCGGTATAGACGACGTCGTAGCCATCATCGAGCCAGCGGGACACCAAGGTTTCGATCAGGCTCGGCGGATGCTGGCCGTCGCCGTCCATGAACATGACGGCGCCCAGGCGGGCATGGTCGAGGCCGGCGAGCAGAGCCGCTTCCTTGCCGAAATTGCGTGACAGCGAGACGACCTGAACGTCCGCCGCGGTGGCCGGCAGCGCCTGCGCCACCAGGTAGGTGTCGTCGCGGCTGCCGTCGTCCACATAGACGATCTCGACGGCGAGGCCGCGCTTGGCGTGCAGAAAACGCGCCACCTCGGAGATGCGCTCGTGCAGGGAGGGCAGTCCCTTGGACTCGTTGAACACCGGCACGACGATGGACAGCCCCTGGGTGGCGCGCGTCTGCGCCGTCCGCGTGCTGGATCGTGTGGTTTGGGCCGTCATCGTCGTGAAACCTGCTGTGCTGTCGCCTTCGCGCGACCTATACCGTACCGCCGGGTTGATGTCGCGCCCCGCCCTACCAGGATGCGCCGCACCATGCTAAGCGGGAAATAATGACCTTCAAGTCCCTACGAAACATCCGCGACCGATTGACCGAGGCTTGGCACGAGCGCGCCATCGTGCTCAAGGCGATCAGCTTTGCCTTTGTCGGCCTCATCAATTCGGCGATCGATTTCGCCATATTCTCGTTCGCCTACTACTATCTGGGGTTGCCGATCATCGTCGCCAATACGCTGGCTTGGATTGTGGCGGTGACCGGCTCCTACGTGATGAATTCCACCATCACCTTTGCCGCCGAATCCGGGCGCAAACTGGGCTTCAGCCAGTACCTCGGCTTTGCCGCGTCGCAATTCGCCGGCTTCCTGGCCAACACGGCGACGGTCTGGTGTTTGGTGGAACTCGCCCATATCCCCGCCTGGGCGGCGAAAGTGGTCGCGATCGCGGTGAGCTTCGTGGTCAACTTCTCCCTGTCGCATTTCCTGGTGTTCCGCACCGAGAAGCCCAAGGCCGATCGCGGACAATCGTAACGACGCGCGTTAGGTCGGGGCGGGCCCGGTGTAGCGGGCGCGCGGGCGAATGATCGCGCCGCTCGCTTGTTGCTCCAGCGCATGTGCGATCCAGCCGGCCGTGCGCCCGACCGTGAAGAGCGCGAGCGCGGCCCCGTAGGGCAGTTGCGCCGCGCGCCGCAGCGACACTAGCGCGAAATCGACATTCGGCGTGTGTCCACCGATGGCGCCAATGGCGTCGATCAATGCGTTGCGGGTCTTGTCGGCGGGCAACAGGCGCAGCAGCGCGCGGCTGCGCGGATCGCCGTCCGGATAGAGCGGGTGGCCGAAGCCGGGCAGCTGATCGCCGCGCCGCAGCCGCTCACGCACCACGCGCGTTGCGTCGCCGACGCGATCGACTTCGTCGAACAGCATTTCAACGAGGCTCGTCGTGCCGCCGTGCAAGGGACCCGACAGGGCGCCGAGACCGCCCGACAGGCACGCGCTCAAGGACGCGCCGGTCGATGCGATCACGCGTGCGGCGAAGGCCGAGGCATTGAGTTCGTGATCGGCGCACAGCACCAGCGCGGCGCGGATCAATTCCGCCTTGCGTGGGCCGGCGCGCCACGCCTGCGCCAGATGCCGGTGGATCGGCAGCGTGCTTGGCTCGGTCGCGGTCGCCGCGGCGGCCATCGCGCGAAGGAGACCGGCGGCATCCGTCCACAAACTTTGCGCCGCATGCCGCCATGTCACGGTGGTGCCGATCCCGGCCAAGGGCAGCAGCGCCGTGCAACGCTCGGTCGGCAAAGCGTCGCGCATTTGTTTGCCGACGATGGGCCAGCTCGCCGACGGGCGCGGCGCCGGCGCGGCGAAAGGATCGGTGTCGCCGCAGTCCCACAGCAAGCGCGCGACCGCCTCGAGGCTCTGGTCGTGCGCGAGCTTGGCCGCGTCCTGGCCGCGGTAATACAGTTTGCCGCCGTCGATCAGCGCGATGCGCGAGTCGAGCGCCGGCAATCCCCAATCGAGCGTCGTCGCGGCGATGACGGCGGGCTTGCGTCCGCGTGCTTTCGCCTTGGCGAGCCGCGCGATGTCGTCGGCGCTGTAGAGCCGGCGGCGCGGGTCGTCCGGATCGGCGTGCGTCTGCACGAGATGGCGGCTGACATAGGCGTACAAAGTCGCGCGCGTGATGCCGAGCCGGGATGCCGCGCTGGCGGCGTCGATGAGGTTCCGTGTCATGGCCATAGATTGATTATATCAATCAATATTGACGATTTATGAGATTACCACAATCTTCGCAGCGAGGTCATTCATCGAGGTATCGCCATGTCGCAAACCAACGCCGAAGTCAGAACCCAATCCGGTCTGGACAACGTCATCGCCGCCGAAACCGTCCTGAGCCATGTCGATGGCGCCGCCGGCCGGTTGATCGTGCGCGGCTTCGATCTGGAAGAAGTCGCGGGCTACAGCGTCGAGGCGATGCTGGCGCTGCTATGGGACGGTTTCGTCGACCATGCCTGCACCGAACAGGACATCCGCGTCGCGCTCGGCAAAGCGCGGGTGGAGGCTTTCGCAACGCTCGGCAAAATCCAGCCGGTCGCCGCATTGTCCGAAGTCGAAGAGTTGCGCCTGTTATTGTCGAGGCTCCCCGACGCTAGCCCGACGCCGCATCATTTGCTCGCGGTCGCCGCGACCGCGGTGTTCACCGCCGCCATCGTGCGACGCCGGCGCGGCGAGACGCCCATCGCCCCCGACGCGAAGCTTGGGCATGCGGAGGATTTCCTGCGCATGATCCGCGGTACATCGGTTTCCAAAGCGCATGCCCGTGCCTTGGAAGCCTATCTCGTCACCGTGGCCGATCATGGTCTCAATGCGTCGACCTTCACCGCGCGTGTGATCGCTTCGACGCGCGCCGGTCTGTTGTCCGCTGTGGTCGGCGCGTTGTGCGCGTTGAAGGGGCCGTTGCATGGCGGTGCGCCGGGGCCGGTGCTCGATATGCTGGATGCGATCGGCAGCGAAGCGAACATTCGGCCCTGGCTCGACGATGCGCTGGCCGACGGCGAACGGTTGATGGGCTTCGGCCACCGCGTCTACCGCGTGCGGGATCCGCGCGCCGACGTGCTCAAGCGGGTAGCGTCGGATCTGCGCGAGGGCGGACGCATCCGCTTCGCCGAGAAGGTGGAGGCGGTGGCGCTGGAAGCGCTGGCGGTGCACAAGGCAAACCGCAAGCTCGAAACGAACGTGGAGTTCTACACCGCGCTGGTGCTGGAGGCGCTCGGACTGCCGCGCACGACCTTCACCAATGTGTTCGCCGTCGGCCGCGTCGCCGGCTGGACCGCGCACATCCTGGAGCAGGAACAGAGCGGCCGCATGATCCGGCCGCAATCGCGCTATGTCGGGCCGAGCCCGAAGCAACCGCTGGCCGCTTAGGCAGCCGGCAGCTTGCTCTCGAGCTTGGCGTAAAGCGGATTGTCCTTGGAGAACACGTAACCGAGCTCGGCGACCGACACCGCTTCGGCGCCGCGCTCGCGCATGAAGCTCGTCAGCGCGTAGACCTGCGCGGGCGGGCAGTGCAGCGTCAGCATGCCCGACGACGTCGGGCCGCCGAACGGCGTCTCGACGCCGTACTTCTGCTTGGCCTCTTCGACCAATTTGCCGTCGCAGGCGGCAAAGCGCGCGCGCACTTCACGGAAGGCTTTGGCGCGCGCTTGCGCCGTGATGCGGTCGAGGATGACGCGGGCGAGGTCGCGCTGCTCGCTGGTCCATTCCGCCTTGCGCGCGGCGACCAGATTGGCCTGCGAGCGCAGGATCACGCCGTCGTCGACGATCTTGAGCGCATTGGCCGCGAGCGTCGTGCCGGTCGTCGTGATGTCGACGATCAGTTCGGCGGTGCCGGCGGCCGGCGCGCCTTCGGTCGCACCGGCGCTCTCGACGATACGATAGTCGATGACGCCATGCGTCGAGAAGAAGTCGCGCGTGAGGTTGATGTACTTCGTCGCCACCCGCATCTTGCGGCCGTGGTGATGACGGAACGCGGTGGCAACGTCGTCGATGTCGGCCATGGTGCGCACGTCGATCCAGGCCTGCGGTACGGCGACGACGACATTGGCGAAGCCGAAGCCGAGCCCCTCGATCAGCACCACACGCTCGTCGGCGTCGGGCATCTGCTCGCGCACGAGGTCTTCGCCGGTGACGCCGAGATGCACGGCGCCGGCGCCGAGCTGTGCGGTGATTTCGGACGCGGACAGATAGGCGACTTCGACGCCGTCGAGACCGGCGACCGCGCCGCGATAATCGCGGGCGCCGCGCGGCTTGACGAGATTGAGGCCGGAGCGCGCGAAGAAGGCTTCGGCGTTTTCCTGCAGCCGGCCCTTGGCCGGCACGGCGATGATGAGCGGCGCGCTCATTGGACGCCTCCATAGACGGCGAGGCGTTCGATCCAAACTGCGAAACCGACGGCGGGGATCGGCGAGGGGGCGCCGAGGCGCGTCAGCAGGCCGTCGTAGCGGCCGCCGGCGACCAGCGGATCGCCGGTGCGCGCAGGATCGGTCAGCTCGAACACGAAGCCGGTGTAATAGTCGAAGCCGCGCCCGAACGACGTCGAGAGCTGCACGCGCTTGAGGTCGATGCCGCGCGCTGCAAGAAAGCCGGTGCGGCTCTCGAACAGGTCGAGTGCCGGCGACAGTTCGCCCAGCATGCCGGCTTCGGCGGCGAGTGCGCGCAACTCGACGGCCGCTTCATCCGGATCGCCGCCGATGGCGAGGAAGCGCTCGATCAGCGAGCGCACGTCGCGCGGCAGCTTGGTCGATGCGCCGAGGGCCGATTGTTCGAGAAAGCGGTCGGCGATTTCGGCCACCGAGCGGCCGCCGACGGCACTGATGCCGGCGATCGACAGCAGATCGGTGACGAGCGCGTGCGCGCCTTTCGGGTCGGAACCGGCAAGCGCGGCGAGCACGCCCTGATATTCCGGCCGCGCATTGTTGCCGCCGAGCATGAGGCGCTCGAGGTCCTGCGCCAGGTTGGTCTTGCGGTTGAAGTCCTTCACCAGCCGCCGCTTCCAGGCCGCCGGCAAATCGAGCGCCGCGATCAGTGCGGCGAAGAGGGCGACGTCGCCGATCTGGATCGAAGGCGCCGCGAGGCCGTAATGCGCGGTCGCTTCCAATCCGAGCGAGAGCATCTCGGCGTCCGCCGCGGCGGTGTCGGCCCGCCCGAAGCTTTCGATGCCGGCCTGAAGAAACTCGGCAGGATCGTCGGCGCGATGTCGGAAGACCGGGCCGAGATAGCAGAACGCGGCGGGCTGACCGGCAGCCGGCGAGGCGAGGTAATCGCGCGACACCGGAATGGTGAGGTCGGGGCGCAGACAGAATTCGGCGCCGCCTGGCGCGGTCGTCAGGTACATGCGCTTGCGGATGTCCTCGCCCGAAAGGTCGAGGAAGGGCTCCGCCGGCTGCAGGATGGCAGGCGTGACCCTGGCATAGCCGGCACGCTCGTAGGAGGCGACCAGCGCCTCCGCCCGCGTTTCCGGTCCCGATCCCGGTACTCCTACGCTCCCATCCATCGCACGTCCCAACTGCAGACTCGTCTGATCGCCGCCCTTTTGGGCGTCCACTTCCCGCCGCCCTTTAGCACGGGCGCCTTAAGGATTCGACGCCGTTCGCCGCGCGGCCTTAACGGCTTTCTGAGCCAAATACCTGCCGTCGTTAATAAATTTTTGCCGGCGGCCGCGGCGAACCGATGCCCGTGATCGGTAATCAGCTGCCGTGTCCTCTTGAGCGTAATAAAATTTCAATGCAACTTGGGTCTACTGCGGTAAGTGGGGAGGCAGCCCATGGGCTACGCCGTATCGCGAGAGGTCGCCGAGACCTTTTTCAAGGTCTACGCCGTGCGCGACATGGTCAGGGTGGCACCGTTCCTGAGGGACGACGTGCTTTGGACCATCAGCGGCCCCGTCGACCTGCTGCCGTTCTGCGGCACCCGCCGCGGCAAAGCCGCGGTGATCGATCTGCTCGGCCGGACAGTGCCGACCGTGCTGCGCGTATTCAGGTTCACCACTGAGTTGTTGCTGGTCGATGGCGATCGCGTCGCTTCGCTGAACCGCCTCTCGGCGCGGGGTACGGCGGACGGCCGTACCATCAGCTACCGGGTCGCGCACTTCATGCGCTTCGCAGACGACAAGGTGGCGGAGAATTTTACCTTCATTGACAGCTTCGACGCGGTGGAGCAGGTGCTCGGCCACACCTCGCCGGTCCACGACACGCCCTCCCTGCTCGGGAACGACATTGTCGCGCTCTGAGGATTACAGCGGCTGAGGCTCAGGCACGATTTCGGCGGGTGGGGCGCTTTTGCCCGGCGCCGCCTGTTCGGCGGGCGGCGCCTCCTCGGGCACCGTCGACGGAGCGACCTTCGGCTTCACATAGCGGCAACCGGTGTGCCGTTGCATGGCCTGAGCAACCGGGTAGCACCAACGTTCGGCCATCACGCACCTCGACGCATTCTTGTTCTGGATTGCACAAGAAATGCGCGGACGGTCGTCCCGGTTCCACGCATGCGACACCGGCATTCGTGGTGACGAACGTCGTGCGCGTGCGCCGTTAGAGCCGCTTGGCGTTAACGCCGTGTGTCGTTGCGACGACGGTTTGATGGCACGGTTTACGAAAGTCCGTGGCGAGCCAGCACCTGCCGCACCGCGTCGACAAGCTTGTCCTCGGCGACGGCGAACTGCGCTTCGGCCTGCTTCTTGAGATAGTCGTCGCGTTCTTTGGACAGCCCGGCGATCTCGGCGCCGAGGATAAGATCCTTGATCTGCACCTCGCCGCGCATTTTTTCATCGCCGCCTTGAATGACGGCACAAGGCGAGCCCCGCTTGTCGGCATATTTGAGTTGGTTGCCGAAGTTCTTCGGGTTGCCGAGATAGAGTTCGGCGCGGATGCCGGCGCCGCGCAACTGCGACACCATGCGCTGATAGTCGGCGACGCGGTCGCGGTCGAACACGGTGACGACCACGGGCCCGGCGTCCGGCTTCGACGAAATCTTGCCGAGCGCGGTGAGGGCGGCCTGCAGGCGCGAGACGCCGATGGAAAAGCCGGTAGCCGGCACAGGCTCGCCGCGGAAGCGCGAGACGAGACCGTCGTAACGGCCGCCGCCGCCGACCGAGCCGAAGCGCATCGGCCGGCCCTTCTCGTCCTTGATCTCGAAGGTGAGCTCCACCTCGTAGACCGGACCGGTGTAATATTCGAGACCGCGCACCACCGACGGGTCGATGCGGATGCGACCGTCGTCATAGCCGGCTGCGCTCACCAGTTCGCCGATCGAACGCAACTCGTTCACACCGTCGAGGCCGGCATTGGAGCCGGACACCAGCGCTTCCATCTGGTCGAGCATCTGCGGCACGTTGTGCGTTTCGACGCGCAGAAAACCGAGCACGGTGTCGCAGGCCTTCTCGTCGAGGCCCGCGCCCTTGGTGACGTCGCCGCTCTCGTCCTTGCGGCCGGGACCGAGCAGATCGCGCACGCCGTCGAGGCCGAGGCGGTCGAGCTTGTCGATGGCGCGCAGCACGGTGAGACGGCGGCCGGCATTGGCGTCGCCGCCGAGCTCGATGGCTTCGAGGATGCCGTCGAGCACCTTGCGGTTGGATACCTTCACCACGTAATCGCCGCGCGGAATGCCGAGCGCCTCGATGGTGTCGGAGGCGAGCATGCACATCTCGGCGTCGGCGGCCATGGTCGCGGCGCCGACCGTGTCGGCGTCGAATTGCATGAACTGGCGGAAACGGCCCGGGCCCGGCTTCTCGTTGCGGAACACCCAGCCGAAGCGATAGCTGCGGTAGGGCAGCGCCAGGAACTGATAGTTCTGCGCGACGTAGCGCGCGAGCGGCGCGGTCAGGTCGTAGCGCAGCGACAGCCACTGCTCGTCGTCGTCCTTGAACGAGAACACGCCTTCGTTCGGCCGGTCGAGGTCCGGCAGGAACTTGCCGAGCGCATCGGTGTATTCGATCGCCGGGGTCTCCACCGGCTCGAAGCCGAAGCGCTCGAACGTCGTGCGGATGGTCTCGACCATCGTACGCGTCGCGGCGATTTCGGCCGGGCCGCGGTCGGCGAGGCCATGCGGCAGGCGGGCTTTGAGCTTGTGGGGTTTCGCCATAGTCGCGTGCACAATGTGTAGGGATGTTGATTGTCAACGGCGTGGTAGCAGCCGTTTGTCGCTTTGTCATTATTGGCGAAAGCGGCTAAGCCGTTGCGCAGCCTAGTCCCGCCCTCATCCTGAGGAGCCGGAAGCCCGCGTCTCGAAGGATGAGGGCGGCCCCATGGTTCGAGACGCGCCTTCGGCGCTCCTCACCATGAGGCCGAGATAGGCTCAGGCATTTTGTGAGGTCTCTCATGGCTCAAGTCGCCACCGTTCCCAACGATCTCGAACCCTATTGGATGCCGTTCACGGCCAACCGGGCCTTCAAGGCGCGGCCGCGCTTCGTCTCCGGCGCCAAGGACATGCACTACTTCACGCCGGACGGCCGCAAGCTGCTCGATGGCGCGGCGGGCCTTTGGTGCACCAATGCCGGCCATAACCGCGATCCGATCGTGAAGGCGATCCAGGCCCAGGCCGGTCAGCTCGACTACGCGCCGGCCTTCCAGTTCTCGCACCCGCAGGCCTTTGAACTGGCGAGCCGCATCGCCGCGCTGGCGCCAGGCGATCTCGATCACGTCTTCTTCTGCAATTCGGGCTCGGAGGCGGTCGACACCGCGCTCAAGATCGCGCTCGCTTATCACAACGTGCGCGGCAACGCTTCGCGCGTGCGCATGATCGGCCGCGAGCGGGGCTATCACGGCGTCGGATTCGGCGGCATCGCCGTCGGCGGCATCGTCAACAACCGCAAGCATTTCGGCGCGCTGTTGGCCGGCGTCCATCATCTCTCTCATACCTATAACCGCGCCGAGCAGGCGTTCAGCGTCGGTGAGCCGGAGTGGGGCGCGCATCTCGCGGACGAGTTGGAGCGCATCGTCGCGCTGCACGACGCGTCGACCATCGCCGCCGTCATCGTCGAGCCGATGGCCGGCTCGACCGGCGTGCTGGCCGCGCCGAAGGGCTATCTGCAAAAGCTGCGCGCCATTTGCGACAAATACGGCATCCTGCTGATCTTCGACGAGGTCATCACCGGTTTCGGTCGCCTCGGCTATGCCTTCGCCGCCGAACGGTACGGCGTCGTGCCCGACCTCATCACTTTCGCCAAAGGCATCACGTCCGGCAGCGTGCCGATGGGCGGCGTCCTGGCGCGCAAGGGCATCTACGACGCCTTCATGCAGGGTCCCGAGCATGTGGTCGAGCTGTTTCACGGCTATACTTATTCGGCGCATCCTCTCGCCTGCGCGGCCGGGCTCGCCACGCTCGATCTCTATCGCGAGGAAAAGCTCTTCGAACGCGCCCGTGCGCTGGAGCCGAAATGGAGCGAAGCTGCCATGGCGCTCAAGGGCCTGCCCAACGTGCTCGACATCCGCACCATCGGCCTCACGGTTGGCATCGATCTCGCCAGCAAGCCGGATGGTGTCGGCAAGCGCGGCTTTGAAGCCATGGACCGCGCCTTCCACGAGCAGGACATGACCATCCGCGCCGTCGGCGACACCTTGGCGCTGTCGCCGCCGCTGATCGTCAGCGAGGCGCAGATCGACGAGATGTTCGGCAAGCTCGCCAAGGTGATCAAGGCGGTGGCGTAGCAGTTGTCGTCCCGCGCGAGCGTTAGCGAGGCCCGGGACCCATACGCCGCAGCTTATCGCTAGCGCACGGCGTATGGGTCTCCGCCTTCGCGGGGACGACAAGTAAGTTAAGGTCGTATCTGCGCATAAGCCGGCTGCGGCAGCAGGATTGCCCAGCCGACATTGACGCTGGAATCGCCGCGCCGGTCCTTCAGCAGGAACGACGGCTGCACCGACGCCTCGCCGGCGATGTTGCGGTATTCGATCGGGATCACCTTGAGGTCGCCGGTCGTCCACACCACCACACCGCCGCGCGTGCGCAGGTCGTTGAGATTGATCCACGGCGCGCGCTCCGGCTTGCCGTCGATCAGGACGCGTGGATGGTCGGGCGAGTAATGCGCGACATTGCCGCCGTCCCACATCGTGCCGACCACATAAGCGAGCTTGCGGCCGGTCACGGCCCGGTAACGGTCGGTGATCTCGCGCGCCAGGGCGTCGCCGGGGAAGAACACTGCACGGTAACGGTGGTCGAAGCGCGGCAATACGTCGTAGTTGACGACGAAGGCGGCCGCGAGAGCGGTGAAGATAATGGCCCATGTGATGCCGATGCGCGCGAGCCGCATCTGTTCGAGCGCGCGCCCCGCCACGAGCACCAGCCATACGCCGGAGAACAGGAACAGCGGATAACCCCACATCGCCACGGTGCCGCGGCCGCTCACCGCGGACATCGCCAACACGGTGACGAGCGGCCCGAAAGCGAGCCAGGTGACGATCCGCCGGTCGAACGCGTCGGCGAGCGAAGCGACGGGTGGTTCACCGGGCTTGCGCCGTGGAATAAACAGCGGCGCTGCGATCAGCAGGGACGGAATCAGAAAAAAGAGCTGGCTGACGGCGAACTGCAGCGGATGCCACAGATGGTCGTACCAGCCGCGCGATAATACGGCGCGGTGCTCGGCATAGCCAAACGGCAAGAAGTCGTTGCGGACCAGCCAGACGAGATGCGGCGCCATCACCAAGACCGCGACGGCCATTGCGACGTAAGGGCCGGGCGTCTTCAGGCTCTGTCGCGCCTGCGCGTCGACCAGGACGAACAAAGCCAGCGGCGCGGCGAGCACGACGACGAAATATTTCGCCCACAGCGATAGGCCGACGGCGAGGCCGAGCAGAATCCAATCCCGCATCCGTCCGACCCGGAGGCCGCGATGAAAGGCATAACCGGCAAGCGCCCAGAATGGCAGCTGGATGACGTCGTGATTGAACTTGGCCGACGTGTAGTTGAGGTAATGTAATCCGTCGACGATCAGCACCGCGACCAGGGCGCCGAGCGGGCCGGTGAGCGGCCGCGCCATCACGAAGATGAGCGCCAATGCCGACACCACGGCGAGTTGGGCCAGCAGGTAATAAGCGTAATCGTGGCCGGCGATCCGGTAGGCGATCTCCACCAGCCACCACGGCAAGGGCGGCAGCTTGTCATACCCCAGCTGCCATTCGCGGCCATAGAGCAGCGCTTCGATCAGATCGAGCGGCAGGTTGGGGTAGAGGAGGGTCGGCAGAACGGTCCAAACCAGCGCGTGCACGGCCAGGATGGCGGCCAGGGCTTGGCCCGGCGCGGCGGCGGCCCAGGCGATGAGGGGAAAGCGGCGGGGTTCCAAGAGTCTCAAGTTCCTGCGAATAAACGGCTTCCGGCCCTTACCATATCAGGTGTTCGTTATTGCGCAGACCCGCCAGGTCGGGAACATTACAATCGGCTCGCGCGAATCAAATTACTGTGGGAAGGGGCCCTTCGGCGGAAAAAGGGCCGGTAGGATCAACGGCATGCGTCGTTTCAGCGCCATCTTCATCGCGATCTGCATGATAGCGATCGCCGCCTCGGTCGGCGGGGTCCTCTATCTTGCCTTCCAGGTCGATGCGCCGACGTCGGCGATCGTGGCGCTGGCCTTCTTGATCGGCCTCGCTCTCTATAACACCATCAGCAACCGCCTGCGCGATCGCGGCGAGCTCGGCAGTCAGATCGGCGATCTGTCGCGCGGCACGGCGGATCTTGCGCGCCAGGTCGCGGAATTGTCGCGCCGGCTCAACGCCATCGAGACCAATGTGACGGAGACGGTGAATCGCGCGCGTGGTGCCGTCGACCCGATCGAAGCCGAGATCAACGAGCTCGGCGGCTTGATGCGCCAGCTTGCCGACACGGTCGCGACGCACGAGGAGTTGTTGCAGGAGCAGGGCGTGCTGCCGGTGCGGCCCGTGCTGGTGTCCTCGCAGCCCGAACCGGTCATGCCGGTCGATACGGCTCCGGAAGCGCCGCTCGCGCTGCAAGAGAACGAGGCGGTCGATGTTCCGCGCTTGTTCGGCGGGATGACCCGCGAAGCGATGGCGGAAGCCGTCGCCTACGCGGTGAAAGAGAACCGAATCGATCTTTATCTGCAGCCGATCGTGACATTGCCCCAGCGTAAGGTGCGCTACTACGAAGCAATGTCGCGACTGCGGACGACCGATGGCGACATCCTGCCCGCCGCCGACTTCATCGAGATCGCCGAACTCACCGGCCTGATGCCGAAGATCGATAATTTGTTGGCTTTCCGCTGCGTGCAGGTGACGCGGCGGTTGCAGCTCAAGAGCCGCGACGTCGGCCTGTTCTGCAATGTCAGCCCCACCACCTTGGCCGACGCCAACTACTTCAAACAGTTCCTCGATTTCATGGAGGCCAACCGCGCGCTGGCGCCGGCCCTGGTGTTCGAGTTCACCCAGCGCGCGTATCGCGCCTTTGGCGCAATCGAACAGGAAAGTCTGGCGGCGCTGGCCGAACTCGGCTTCCGCTTCTCGATGGACAACGTCACCGACCTGCGGCTGGAGCCGAAGGAGCTGTCCGAGCGCGGCTTCCGCCACCTCAAGGTGCCGGCGAAGCTCCTGGTCGGAAAAAGCGGCGGCCTGCAGACCGACATTCACCCGGAAGATCTCGCCGATCTGCTGGCGCGCTACGGCATAGATCTGGTCGCCGAGCGCATCGAAGGCGAGAACATGGTGGTCGATCTGCTCGACTACGATGTGCGCTTCGGCCAGGGCTTCCTGTTCTCGGCGCCGCGCCCGGTGCGGGCGGAGGCGCTGCAAGGCTCGGGCGCCCAGGCCGGCACGGCGTTCGCCGCGGCAAGCTGACTTGTCTTACCGCCCCCTGAAAGGGGGAGGTCGCCCGCTGCAAGCGGGCGGGTGGGGTCAATTCCCTGCAACATCGATTCCATGTAATGACCCCCTCCCTGACCCTCCCCCTTTCAGGGGGAGGGAATTGAAAGTCCTTGCCGGTCCAACGGCAAAACCAAGCGACGTGTCATGACCTTGCCGCCTTTGCTTCCGCATCTCGCTCCGCTGGCGCCTGACTACGACGCCGTTCTCTCCGACATCTGGGGCGTTCTGCATAACGGCGTCGTTGCCTTTCCGAATGCCTGCGACGCGCTGATGCGTGTGCGCGCGCGTGGCGCGGCCGTCGTGCTGGTGACCAATGCGCCGCGGCCGAACGAGGTGGTGGCGCGGCAGCTCGACAGCCTGCACGTGCCGCGCGAGGCTTACGATGCCGTGGTGTCCTCCGGCGACGTCACGCGCAGCGTCATCGTGCAGCGACGGGGACAGACGGTGTTTCATCTCGGTCCCGAACGCGATGCGTCGATCTTCACCGGGCTCGACGTGCATTTCGCGCCGCTCGAAAGCGCGGATTATGTCGTCTGTTCCGGGCTCGTGGACGATGAGAAAGAGACGCCGGACGACTACCGCGCGCGGCTCGAGCTGATGCTCAAGCGCAAGACGTTCATGATCTGCGGCAATCCGGACGTGGTGGTCGAGCGCGGCGACACGCTGGTCTATTGCGCCGGCGCGATCGCCGACCTCTACGCGACGATGGGCGGCGAGGTGCTCTACGCTGGCAAGCCGTATCGGCCGATCTACGACTTGGCGCTTGCCAAGGCGGCGGAGGCGGCCGGCCGCACGGTGGCGCCTGAGCGCGTGCTGGCGATCGGCGATTCCGTGCGCACGGACCTGAAGGGCGCGCGCACGGCCGGCATCGATTTCCTGTTCGTCACCTCGGGCATCCATGCCGAGGAAGTGGGTGGCCGCGACAAGCCCGACACGAGCGCCCTCAAGACCGTGTTCGCCGCCGCCGGCGACATGCCGAAAGCGGTCATGCGCGAATTGGCGTGGTGATTTCGGTCGTCCCGGGCGGGCGAGCGCGCTGGCCCGGAATTGGGGACGACAGCGCTCAAAATCCAGGTGAACTCAAGCCGCCGGAACCTGCAGATCCGGGAACACGGCTTCGATCTTGCTGCGCAGGGTCTGGGCGTTGAACGGCTTGACGATGTAATTCGACACGCCGGCCTTCTTGGCCGCGATCACGTTCTCGGTCTTCGACTCGGCCGTCACCATGATGAACGGCGTCGCCGCCAGGGCCGGATCGGCGCGCACTTCCTTGAGCAGCGCGTAACCGGTCATCGGCTCCATGTTCCAGTCCGAGATCACCAGGCCGTATTTGCGCGCCCGCATCTTCTCCAGCGCCGAGGCGCCGTCGCTGGCATCGTCGATGTTCTGGAAGCCCAACTGCCGCAGCAGGTTACAGATGATCCGCACCATGGTGTTGTAGTCGTCCACGACCAGGACCGGCATTGACAGATCTACAGCCATGGCAACGGCCCGCGCGCGGGTCCTCTCAAAAGGGTGCCGGACGGTAACAACGGGCGCTGAATACTCCGTTAATTTGAAACTTTGTTAACCTCACGCTAACCGTCTTGCCCATGATCAGGCCGCTTGACGAAATAGTGGGGAAAGCTTTGAACACGCGCCGCAAGATGTTCCAGTTCTGATGAAGCAGCCCCCTCGCTCTCCAAACGCTTTCCACGTCGTGCACGGCGGCGCCGAGGGCGTCGACGCCGGAGCGCTTGCCGGCGCGGTCGTGGCCATCGGCAATTTCGACGGCGTGCACCGCGGCCATCGCGCGGTGATCGGCGCGGCGCTCACGCGCGCCCGCGCGCTCGGGCGCAAGGCGGCGGCCCTGACCTTCACGCCGCATCCGCGTCAGTTCTTCCGGCCGCAGGATGGACTGTTTCTCCTGTCGAGCGAGCGCGACAAGCTGCGGCTGCTGGCGACCACGGGGCTCGATGGCGCGGTGATCATGCGTTTCGATGCGGCGCTCGCTGCCACGTCGGCGCAGGACTTCATCGAGCGAATCCTGGTCGAGAGCCTGGGTGTCGGCGGCGCCGCCATCGGTTTCGACTTCCATTTCGGCCACAAGCGCGCCGGCTCGCCGGCCTATCTCGCTGGCCAGGGGGCGACGCTCGGCTTCGACGTGGACATCGTGCCGCCGCTCGAGGACGAGGGGCGGCCGGTCTCGTCCGGCGCGGTGCGGACGGCGCTGACCGACGGCAAGGTGGTGGAGGCCGCCGAGCTTCTGGGCGCGCCCTGGTTCATCGCCGGCGAGGTGATCCACGGCGAAAAGCGCGGCCGCGATCTCGGTTTCCCCACCGCCAATATCCGGCTCGATCCGGCCTGCGGCCTCAAGCACGGCATTTACGCCGTGCGCATGGACGTCGACGGCACGCGTTATGACGGCGTCGCCAGCTTCGGCCGGCGTCCCATGTTTGATAATGGGGCTCCCTTGCTGGAGGTGTTCCTGTTCGACTTCTCGGGCGACCTCTACGGTAAGCGGGTCGACGTCGCCTTCATCGGCTGGATCAGGTCCGAGCAGAAGTTCGCGTCCATCGACGCGCTCAAGCGCCAGATGGACGACGATGCGGCCCGCGCCAAAGACGCGCTGGCGCGATCGGGCGGGGCGTTTCCGATTCTGGGCATGATTTGACCCTGCGTTGTCGCGCGCTCGCCCGGGGCGACAGCAAAGAGCCCCGGCCTTTCGCCTCATAAATCACCCTGCTACAAGCCCGTCCCATGTCGAAACCAGAGCGCGATTATTCCGAGACCCTGTTCCTGCCGCAGACGGATTTTCCGATGCGCGCGGGCCTGCCGCAGAAGGAGCCCGAACTCCTCAAGCGCTGGCAGGACACCGATCTGTACAAGCAGCTTCGCGAGAACGCGAAGGGACGCGAGAAGTTCGTCCTGCACGACGGGCCGCCTTACGCCAACGGCAACATTCATATCGGTCACGCGCTGAACAAAATCCTCAAGGACGTGGTGACGCGCAGCCAGCAGATGCTCGGCTACGACTCCAACTACGTGCCCGGTTGGGACTGCCACGGTCTGCCGATCGAGTGGAAGATCGAGGAAGAGAACTACCGCTCCAAGAACAAGGGCAAGCCGAACTTCTCCAATCCGGAGGCAATGGTCGCATTCCGTCAGGAATGCCGCGCCTATGCCGAGAAGTGGCTCAACGTACAGCGCGACGAGTTCAAGCGTCTTGGCGTCGAGGGCGATTGGCAGCACCCTTACACAACGATGAGCTTCCCGGCCGAGGCGCAGATCGCGCGCGAACTGATGAAGTTCGCGACCAACGGCACGCTCTATCGTGGCTCGAAGCCGGTGATGTGGTCGGTGGTCGAGAAGACCGCGCTGGCCGAAGCCGAGATCGAGTACGAGGATTACACCAGCGATACGGTGTGGGTGAAGTTTCCGGTCAAGGACGCTGATGTCCTTGCGCGCAATGCCGGCACCCACACGGACCGGCTGACGCTGACTGAGCACCTCTCGCATGCATCGGTCGTCATCTGGACCACCACGCCGTGGACGCTGCCAGGAAATCGCGCGGTTTCGTTCTCGCCGAAGATCGCTTACGGCCTCTACAAGGTCACCGATGCCGCACCGGACAATTGGGCGAAGTTCGGCGACCTGTTCATCCTGTCGGAAAATCTTGCGGGCGAGGTGTTTAAGCAGGCGCGCGTCGCTGCCTACGACAAGGTTGCCGATGTCCCGGCCGAGGTACTCGCTGAACTGACTTTGAAGCATCCCTTCGCCGGCAAGGGTTACGACTTCACCGTGCCGCTGCTCGCCGGCGATCACGTCACCGACGACACCGGTACCGGCTTTGTGCACACCGCGCCCGGCCACGGTCGTGAAGACTTCGACGTCTGGATCGCCAACCGCGCCAATCTCGAGGCCCGCGGCATCAATTCGTCGATCCCCTATACCGTCGATGAGAATGGCGCGCTCACCGATGCCGCGCCGGGCTTCACCGGCAAGCGTGTCATCAACGACAAGGGCGAGAAGGGCGACGCCAACGAAGCGGTGATCAAGGCGCTCATCGAAGCCGGCATGATCATCGCGCGCGGCCGCCTCAAGCATCAGTATCCGCACTCGTGGCGCTCGAAGAAGCCGGTCATCTTCCGCAACACGCCGCAGTGGTTCATCGCCATGGACAAGCAGTTTTCGCTGTCCATCGGCGCGGCATCGTCGCCGGGCATTGCGCGGAACGATCAGCGCACCTTGCGGGAACGCGCGCTCGACGCCATCGCCGAAACGCGCTGGGTGCCCGCTGCCGGCGAGAACCGCATCAACGGCATGATCGAGAGCCGCCCGGACTGGGTGATCTCGCGCCAGCGGGCCTGGGGCGTGCCGATCGCGGTCTTCATCAAGGAGAGGCCGGACGGCTCGGTCGATATCCTGCAAGATCCGGACGTGAACGTGCGTATCGTCGAAGCCTTCGAGGCCGAAGGCGCCGATGCCTGGTACAAGGAAGGTGCCGCCGAGCGCTTCCTGGGCAAGCGAGCGGCCGAAGGCTGGAAGAAGGTCGACGACATTCTCGACGTCTGGTTCGACTCAGGCTCGACGCATGCCTTCGTGCTCGACGATGCGCTGCATTTCCCCCAGCTCGCCGGCATCAAGCGCAAGGTCGATGGCGGCGATGACACCGTGATGTATCTGGAAGGCTCGGATCAGCATCGCGGCTGGTTCCACTCGTCGCTGCTGGAGAGCTGCGGCACGCGCGGCCGCGCGCCTTTCGACGTCGTGCTGACGCACGGCTTCGTGCTCGACGAGAACGGGCGCAAGATGTCGAAGTCGCTCGGCAACGTCGTGGCGCCGCAGGACGTCATCAAGCAGTCCGGCGCCGACATTTTGCGCATGTGGGTTTGCGCCTCGGACTATGCCGACGACCTGCGCATCGGGCCGGAGATCCTCAAGACCACGGCGGACACTTATCGCAAGCTGCGCAACACCATCCGCTGGATGCTGGGCTCGCTCGCGCATTTCAAGGACGATGAGCGCGTCAGCGCCGAGAAGATGCCCGAGCTCGAGCGCTTGATGCTCCATCGTCTGGTCGAGCTCGATGCAGTGGTGCGGCAGGCTTACGCCGATTTCGACTACAAGAAGATTTTCGCCGCTTTGTCGGCCTTCATGACCTCGGATCTGTCGGCCTTCTATTTCGACATCCGCAAGGATGCGCTGTATTGCGATCCTTATTCGTCGACGACGCGTAAGGCGAGCCTGACGGTCATCGACTATCTGTTCCGCTGCACCGTGACCTGGCTCGCGCCGATGCTGTGCTTCACGGCGGAAGAGGCGTGGCTGTCGCGTTATGGTGCGGACGCCAAGTCGGTGCATCTCGAAGATTTTCCGAAGGTCCTGGCCGCCTGGCGCGACGACAAGCTCGCTGAGAAGTGGCGCAAGGTCCGCACGGTTCGCCGCGTCATCACCGGCGCGCTGGAGATCGAGCGCGCACAAAAGCGCATCGGTTCGTCCCTGGAGGCGCATCCGATCGTGCATGTGTCGAACGAGGAATTGTTCGAGGCCGTCGCCGATGTCGACATGGCGGAGGTGTGCATTACCTCGGCGCTGACGCTCGTGCGCGACGAAGGTCCTGACGGCGCTTTCCGCGCGCCGGACGTGTCCGGCGTGGCGGTGGTGCCCAATCTCGCCGAAGGCACTAAATGCGCGCGTTCGTGGAAGATCCTGACCACCATCGGCGCCGATCCGGAATACCCGGACGTTTCGCCGCGCGACGCTCAGGCGCTGCGCGAATGGGACGCCATGCGCAAGGCGGCGGAGTAGGGTGTCGTAGTTGATGGGGGCGATAGCCATCCGCTTCGCGTCATGCCCGGGCTCGACCCGGGCATCCATGATGGTCTCCAGCCTGTGAGGGCAGTGCCGACGCTTTCTCTCCGGCATTGCCACATGGATTGCCGGGTCAAGCCCGGCAATGACCGCGGGAGAGGTGATCGCCGCGACCAAAGAGGTGAGTGAACTGATGCCGCGCGCTTCCTACCTCTCCGGCCCGATGACCCGCTTCGGCCTTGCCATCGCGGTCGCCGCCTGCGTGCTCGATCAGGCCACCAAGCTGTATCTGATGTTCGTCTACGACCTACCGAACCGGACTCCGATCCGTCTCGGCCCTTTCTTCGACTTTGTCTTCGTGCGCAACACCGGCATCAGCTACGGCCTGTTCCAGACGGACAGTTCGCTCGGCCAATGGACCTTGCTCGGCCTCAAGATCGCGGCCGTGATCGCCCTCTGGGTCTGGCTCGCCCGGGTGACCGACCGGCTGACCGCGGCCTCGCTCGGGCTCATCATCGGCGGGGCGATCGGCAACGCCATCGACCGCCTGGCCTATGGCTGGGTCTTCGATTTCGTGTTTTTCCACGTTTCGGCCGGCACCTGGCGGTTTAACTGGTACGTTTTTAACCTCGCCGACGCCGCCATCGTTGCCGGGGTGATCGGGCTGCTGTATGAATCCCTGCGAGGGGACCGCGCCGTAAAAGCGCCCTGATCCGCCGCAATAGTCCGTTGTAGTCCGCCGAAATCCTCAAGGATTTCAGCTTGTTCTAGGCCAGGATCGGAATGAACTCGATGCGCCCGACACGCCCGCTGACGAAAGCGACCGCGACCGCCGCCTGCGCTTTTGCGCTCGCCGTGGCCCTGACCGCCGCGCCGGCCCGCGCCGAAGACAACGAGCCGTCGATCGACCAGAAGGTCCTCCGCGGGCTGATGGAAGGCCTCGGCCTCAAGCGCGACGGCGAGGCGATCAATTATCAGGAACGCGCCCCGCTGGTGATTCCGCCCGGACGCGACCTGCCGCCGCCCGAGCGGGCCGACGCGGTTACCGCCAACCCGGCCTGGCCGAAGGATCCCGACGTCGAGCGCCGCAAGGAAGCGGCGCGCCTCGAGCGTAACCGCAACGTCAGTGACGAGCGTGAGCGGGAGCAGAACCCGCTGCGTGCGGATCAGTTGACGCCCGGCCGTTCGGCGGCGGGCAGGAGCCGGTCCAGCGGCAGTGGCAGTGGCTACGACAGCTATCGTTCGGCGCAGGGCGACTTCCAGAATCAATTGTCGCCGAGCGAGCTCGGCTACAAAGGCGGTATCTGGAACAGCATGTTCGGCGCCGACAAGGACAACAAGGCGGTGCGCTTCACCGGCGAGCCGACGCGCAATTCGCTGACCGAACCGCCGCCGGGCTATCAGACACCATCGCCGGATCAGCCCTATGGCGCCGGCAAAGCCGCCGGACCGAAGGCGACCGATTACTACGCGACTCACTCCGAGCCGACCCGCTAACGGCCGGCCGGGCTTCGTGGGTCACGCCGACTGTCGCTCGCCTGTCGTGCGGCGAATGGCCGGGTGCGGGGCGCGCATCGCAAGTGCCGTAAAGGTCCCAACAGTGCCACTCAATCGAAAATTCGTCGTGCGGGCGTTGTCCTTGCTTGGCTGCGCCGCATTCGCCACGTCGGCCGTCGCCGCCGAAAGCGGCGGTCCCAAAGTCGCCGACTACACGCTTTCGAACGGGCTCGAACTGGTCGTCATCCCCGATCATCGCGCGCCGGTCGTGACGCACATGATCTGGTACAAGGTCGGCGCCGCCGACGAGACGCCGGGCAAATCCGGTCTCGCGCACTTCCTCGAACATTTGATGTTCAAGGGCACGGCCAAGAATCCGGCAGGCAAGTTCTCTCAGGTTGTCGCCCGCATCGGCGGCCAGGAGAACGCCTTCACCTCCAACGATTACACCGGTTACTTCCAGCGCGTGCCGAGCGATCAGCTCAAGACCGTGATGGAGTTCGAGGCCGATCGCATGACCGGTTTGCAGCTCACCGACGCGGTGGTGCTGCCGGAGCGCGACGTCATTCTCGAAGAGCGCAACCAGCGCATGGAGAACAATCCGCGCGCGCGCTTGTCCGAGCAGATCGAGGCCGCGCTGTTTCTCAACCATCCTTATGGCAAGCCGGTGATCGGCTGGCGTCATGAAATGGAAGGGCTCACCCGCGACGACGCCATCGGTTTTTATCGGCGCTTCTATGGGCCGAACAATGCCGTAGTGGTGATCGCCGGCGACGTCGATCCGGCCGAGGCCAAGAAGCTGGCCGAAGACACTTACGGCAAGGTCGGGCCGCGCAGCGCCATTCCGCCGCGCAATCGTCCGCAGGAGCCGCCGCCGGCCGCGGTGCGCTCGCTCACGCTCGCCGATCCGCGCGTCGAGATGCCGACGCTGCAGCGCGATTATCTGGTGCCTTCCTTCCATACGGCCAAGCCGGGCGAATCGCCGGCGCTCGAAGTGCTCTCGAGCATTCTCGGCGGTGGCTCCAACAGCCGGCTCTACCGCGCACTGGTCGTGGACAAGTCCGTCGCCGTGTCGGCCGGCGCCTGGTATGACTCCTCCGCCTTCGACATGTCGAAGTTCGGCGTTTACGGCGCGCCGCGCGAGGGCGTGACATTGCCGCAGCTCGAGAGTGCGATCGATGCGGTGATCGCCGATGTGATCGACAAGGGCGTGACCGCCGAAGAACTCGATCGCGTGAAGACGCGGCTCATCGCCGATGCCGTCTACGCGCAGGACAATCAGGCGACCATGGCGCGCTGGTATGGCAGCGCGCTGACGACCGGCGGCACCGTCAAGGACGTCCAAGGCTGGTCGGAGCGCATTCGCGCGGTTTCGGCGCAAGAGGTGCAGGACGCCGCCCGCAAGTGGCTCGACAAGCGCCGCTCGGTCACCGGCTATCTGATCAAAGACACCAGCCCGCAGCCGGAGCGCCGCTCATGATCCGTTTCATCGCTCCGCTCGCGCTCGCATTGGTCGCCTTCGTCGGCGGCGCTCCCGCCGCCTCGGCGATGAAGATCGAGAAGATCGTCAGCCCGGGCGGCATCGAGGCCTGGCTGGTGCGCGAACAGGCGACGCCGCTGGTCGCGCTCAACTATGCGTTCCACGGCGGCTCGAGTCAGGACACGCCGGAGAAGTCCGGCACGGCCAATCTCGTCGCCGACATGCTGGACGAAGGCGCGGGCGATCTCGACAGCAAGGCGTATCACGAGCGTCTCGAGCAGCGCGCGATCGAGATGAGCTTCCGCGTCGGCCGCGATTACTTCTTCGGTTCTGTGCGGACGCTCAACGAGCACCGCGACGAAGCCTTCGATCTGTTGCGGCTGGCGCTGACCAAGCCCCGCTTCGACGCCGACGCGCTCGAGCGCGTGCGCGGTCAGGAACTGGCAGGCTTGCGCCGCGAGACGACGAACCCGAACGATCTCGCGAGCCGCGCCTGGTGGAGCGCGGCCTTTCCCAATCACCCTTACGGCCGCGAAACCAAGGGTTCGCTCGAGACCGTGCCGCGCATCACCGCCGACGATCTGCGCGATTACGTGAAGCGCGCCTTCGCGCGCAACGAGCTGACGATCTCCATCGTCGGCGATATCGACGCCAAAGCCGCCGGCGAACTGATCGACCGCGCCTTCGGCGGCCTGCCGGCCAAGAACGACCTCAAGCCGGTGCCGGAAGCGACGCCGCGTGGGCTCGGACGTCGCATCGTCATCAATCTCGATGTGCCCCAGGCGGTGGTCACCTTCGGCGGAACGGGCATCGAGCGTAACGATCCCGACTTCATGGCGGGCTATATCGTCAATCATATTCTCGGCGGTGGCAGCTTCTCCTCGCGGCTGTATCGCGAAGTGCGCGAGAAGCGTGGCCTTGCTTACGGCGTTTCCGACAGCCTGGTGTGGTTCAAGCGCGCGGCCGTCATCCTGGGTGGCACGGCCACGCGCGCGGACCGCACGGCCGACGCGCTGGATATCATCGAGAAAGAAACCAAGCGCATGGCCGAGGAAGGCCCGACGGCGGACGAACTGGCGGCCGCGAAGTCGTTCCTGAAGGGCTCTTACGCGCTGTCGCTGGACACTTCGGGCAAGATCGCCGCGCAGCTGACGCAGATCCAGCTCGACAAGCTGGGCATCGATTACATCGAGCGCCGCGGCGCCATGATCGACGCGGTCACGATCGAGGATGCCAAGCGGGTGGCGAAGCGTCTGTATGGCGGGGGCATGCTCGTGACCGTGGCCGGCCGGCCGAAAGGTCTCACATCGACCGGAACCCCGGAGTAGGGTGAGCGTTGTTTACCGTCATGCCCCGCGAAAGCGGGGCATTTGGTATCCGGGGCGTGAGCGTTTTGTGACAATCATAACCTTTAGTGATTAGGGTTCGTCCCGCTCGCGCGACCGATGTCGGCTCGTAAGGTTCGTTCATGACAATCAACCAATCCATCGACAGTGCACTCGCCAAGAACGTGGGCGCGCAGGGCATCGACGACGCCGCGCTCGCCGCGGCACTGGCGCGCGCGGAAGGCGCGCTCGACCGTCTGCGGCAGCATTACAGCGAGGGCACATTGCCGCTTCTGCGGCTGCCGGAAAAGAAAGACGATCTCGCGCAAATCAAGGAGGCGGCGGGCAAGCTCGCCGACGGCGCGAGCGACATCGTCATTCTCGGGACCGGCGGCTCCTCGCTCGGCGGCCAGACCTTGGCGCAGCTTGCCGGCTATGCCGTCCCGGGCGTGGGCGTGCTGCGTGCGCCGCCGCGATTGCACTTCATCGACAATCTCGATGCACATTCTTACGAGAGCATGCTCGGCAAGCTGCCGCTCGCCAGCACGCGCTTTGTCGCGATCTCGAAGTCCGGCGGTACTGCCGAGACGTTGATGCAGACCATTGCCGCCTTGTCCGCCGTCAAGCACGCGGGCCTCGATCCGCGTGCCGGCTTCCTCGGCATCAGCGAGCCGGTGAAGGATGGCAAGCGCAACGGCCTGCGCGATCTCTTGTCCAAGCATCAGGTCGCGTTTCTCGATCATGATCCGCAGGTCGGTGGGCGTTACTCGGCGCTCACCAATGTCGGGCTGCTACCGGCGGCGGCGATCGGGCTCGACATCGGCGCGATCCGTGCCGGCGCATCGGCGGCGTTGTCGCCCGTGTTGAACAAGGCAAAGCCGGCGGACGTGCCGGCCGCGGTCGGCGCCGCGCTTGCCGTTTCGCTCGCGGAGAGCAAGGGCAAGGCGATCAGCGTGCTGATGGCTTATACCGACCGGCTCGAGCGGCTGACGCACTGGTACGTGCAGCTCTGGGCCGAGAGCCTCGGCAAGCAGGGCAAAGGCACGACGCCGCTCGCCGCGCTCGGTCCGGTCGATCAGCACAGCCAGGTGCAGCTTTTCATCGGTGGGCCGCGCGACAAGCTGTTCAACGTCGTATTGGTGAACGGCGCAGGGCAGGGCCCGCGTATGGACGCCGAGCTTGCCAAGCTGGCCGGCGAGCCAGGCTTTGCCGGCAAGACCATCGGCGATCTCGTGTGGGCGGAGGGCCGCGCCACGGCGGAAACGTTGGCGAAGAACGGTTGCCCGGTGCGGACCTTTACGCTCGCCAAGCTCGACGAAGCATCGCTCGGCGAATTGATGATGCACTTCATGCTTGAGACCATCATCGCCGCGCACCTGATGGGCATCGATGCCTTCGATCAGCCGGCGGTCGAAGAAGGCAAGGTTCTGGCCAAGAAGTATCTGATGGGCTGAGCCCATGTCGGCCTACGTCATCTCGGACGTGAAGTTCCTCGATCAGGACTTGATCGAGCGCTATCGCCCCTTGGCGTCCGCCTCGATCGAAAAGTATGGCGGCCGTTATATCGTGCGCGGCGGCGACGCCGAATGCGTCGAAGGCACACGCGATCCGGACCGGCGGCTCATCGTCGTCGAGTTTCCCGACATGGCGCGGGCGCGAGAATGGTACGCCTCGCCCGAATATGCTCAGGCGCTGAATATCCGCAACGCCGGAGCGCTGGAGCGGACGTTGGTGTTCGTGGAAGGGGTGTGACTTTCCTTGTCACGGCCGGGCTTGCCCCGGCCATCCCGTAGGAGGGCAGGCCGCGTCCCTCAGCGAGATCGCCGCGACAATTCCGGCGATGACAGGTACATTCGCCGTACCATGCACCGCGTCACCGACACCATTTCCATCGACGATTCCGAACTTGAGGAGTCGTTCGTTCGCGCCTCGGGCCCGGGCGGGCAGAACGTCAACAAGGTGTCGTCGGCGGTGCAATTGCGTTTCGATGCGCGACGTTCGCGGTCGCTGCCGAATGACGTCGCCATCCGCCTGATGAAGCTCGCCGGCTCGAAGCTGACCAAGGATGGCGTCATCGTCATCGTGGCGCAGGAGCACCGCGACCAGTCGCGCAATCGCGCCGAAGCGCGCGAGCGGCTGTTCGAGATGATCCGTCAGGCGGCGGTCAGGCCGACGGTACGCCGCGAGACCAAGGTGCCGAAGTCCGAAAAGAAAAAGCGGGTCGAGGGCAAAAAGCGCCGCAGCGAGGTCAAGGCCATGCGCAAGGGCGGGTGGGATTGACTGTCGTCCCGGGCGAGCCAACGGGTCCGCGCGAAGCGCGGCCCGATGACAGGCTCCGCGAGGCCCGGGACCCATACGCTGCAGCATCACGATAGGGCAGGGGCTATGGGTCCCCGCCTGCGCGGGGACGACAAGAAAAGGATAACGGGCACAGCGGCCACCCCCGCCTCGCGGCGGCCCGGTTCGGCCGGTAGAGTCCCGGAGAACTTCGAATCAGGCCCTGTTTTTTAATGCCCGTCCGCCAACTGTCCGAAGCCGTCGTCAACCGCATCGCCGCCGGCGAGGTGGTCGAGCGACCGGCGAGCGTCGTCAAGGAACTGGTCGAGAACGCGCTCGACGCCGGCGCCAAGCGCATCGACGTGCTTACCGACGGTGGCGGCCGGCGGCTGATCCGCGTCACCGACGACGGCGCCGGCATGACGCGCACCGATCTCGATCTCTCCGTCGAGCGCCACGCCACGTCCAAGCTCGATGGCGACGACCTCATGGCGATCCACACCTTGGGCTTCCGTGGCGAAGCCTTGCCGTCGATCGGCTCGGTGTCCCGGCTGAGCATCACCACGCGCCACGGCAGCGAGCCGCACGCGTGGACGCTCACGGTCGACGCCGGCCACAAGTCGGAGATCAAGCCGGCGGCCTTGACCCAGGGCACGACGATCGAAGTGCGCGACCTGTTCTACGCGACGCCCGCGCGTTTGAAATTCCTCAAGACCGACCGCAGCGAAGCGGAAGCGGTGCGCGAGGTCGTGCGGCGTCTGGCCATGAGCCGGCCCGACGTCGCCTTCACGCTCGCCGGCGAGGAGCGCGCGCCGGTGACCTGGGGGCAGGCGCCGGAACAAGAGCCGTTGGCGCGGCTGGGCGACGTGCTCGGCCAGGACTTCCGCGGCAATGCCATCGCTGTCGCCGCCGAACGCGAAGGCGTGCGGCTCACCGGCTTCGCCGGCCTGCCAACATTGTCGCGGGCCAACTCGCTCGGCCAGTATCTGTTCGTCAACGGCCGTCCGGTGCGCGACAAGGTGCTGGTCGGCGCGGTGCGCGCCGCCTATGCCGATTACCTGCCGCGCGACCGTTATCCGCTGCTGGCGTTGTTCGTCGAGATCGACGCGCGCGAGGTCGACGTCAACGTGCATCCGGCCAAGACCGAGGTGCGTTTTCGCGACGGCAATCTGGTGCGCGGCCTCATCGTGCGTGCGCTGAAGGACGCATTGGCGCGCGAAGGCCAGCGCGCGGCCTCGACCGGCGGCGGTGCGACCATCGCCACGTTCCGTCCCGCCGTGGCGCCGTCACGCGGTTATGACTGGCGGCGTTCGCCGGCGCGGCCTCTGCCGATGGTGCAGGGGCGCAGCGCCACCGCGCTCGGCTTCGCCGAAGTCGCACAGGCTGCGTTCGATGTCGGCACGCCGTCTGCCGATACGGCGGTCGCCAAGTTCGAGCCGCAGCCGGATTTGATCGAGCATCCGTTGGGCGCCGCGCGCGCGCAGGTGCATGAGACCTACATCGTGTCGCAGACGCGCGACGGTCTCGTCATCGTCGATCAACACGCGGCGCACGAGCGTATCGTCTATGAGCGCATGAAGGCGGCGATCGAGAAGACTGGCGTCGCCCGGCAGATCATGCTCATCCCGGAGATCGTCGAACTCGACGAGGCCGACGCCGCGCGCCTCGTCGCGCGCGCGGATGATCTGGCGCGCTTCGGTCTCGTCGTCGAGAGCTTCGGCCCCGGTGCCGTGGCGGTACGCGAGACGCCGGCAATGCTCGGCGAAATCGACGTGCGCGGTCTGGTGACCGATCTCGCCGAGCACATGGCGGAGTGGGACGATTCATTGCCGCTGGAGCGGCGTTTGCTGCATGTTTCGGCGACGATGGCTTGCCATGGCTCGGTGCGCGCCGGCCGCCGGCTCAAGCCCGACGAAATGAACGCGCTCCTGCGCGAGATGGAAGCTGTGCCGAATTCCGGCCAGTGCAATCATGGCCGCCCGACTTACGTCGAGTTGAAGCTGACGGATATCGAGAAGCTGTTTGGGAGAAGGTGATCCTGTCATGCCCGCGCGCGGACATCGGGTTTACCCGATGTCCGCCATTAAAGTGCGCAAGTCGGCTATAGCCGACTTGCGATGGGCATCCAGTACACCGCAGCAGAATCGATAGGGCACGGAGTACTGGATCCCGGGTCTCGCTTCGCTCGCCCGGGATGACGGGACTAAGGCCCGCGCAAAAACACAAACTCCGTATCGTCGTAAGCGCGGCGCTCGAGCTCCTCGAAGCCCTCGGGCGCCTTGAACGCCGCGTCGACCGCTTCCTCGACCACGATCAAAGCCTGTGGCTTGAACCAGCCGCCGTCGCGCGCCGACGCCAGGGCTTTCTCCGCGAGGCCCTTGCCGTAAGGCGGATCGGCGAACACCAGCGAGAACGGCTCCAGCGGATAACACGGCCCGAGCTTGGTGGCGTCGCGGCGGAAGATGCGCGTCGTGCCCCCTAGACCGAGTGTCTCGGTGTTGCCGCGCAAGAGCGAGCGCGCTTCGACGCCGTCATCGACGAACAGCACAAAGGCCGCGCCGCGCGAACTGGCTTCGATGCCGAGCGCGCCCGTGCCGGCGAAAAGATCGAGCACGCGCGCGCCGCTGACCGGATCGCCGTAAGCGTGCATCAGGATGTTGAACAGCGCCTCGCGCAGCCGGTCGGCCGTCGGCCGCAAGCCTTGGCCCTTCGGCCCCGCGATCGGGCGCGAGCGCAGACGTCCGCCGACGACGCGCATTATGTCGGTCTCGGATATTTGGGCCGTGGCCCGCCGGAACGGTCGGGGCGCTTGCGCTTGTTGTGTAGCGGCTTTTTGCGCTTGGGCCGCCTTTCATCGTCATCGTGAGGTGGGCGCCGGCCGCGGCCCTCGAAGGGCGACGGCGACGGCGCTTTATCGGCTCCCGCGCGAGCCCCCGCGCGGCCTTGCCGCGTATCCTTCTGGAGTCCGGCCTTGGCGGGAATGAGCGGAGGAGGGCTCTCCAACGGACCTTCGAAATCCGCCTCCGCCTGCTTGGCAAGGTCGGGACCGAGCGCTTTGCGCAGCGATGGCGTCTCGACCTCCCGCACCTCGCCGTCGTCGATTTCGCCGAGTTCGAACGGTCCGTAAGACACGCGGATCAGCCGGTTCACCTTCAGCCCGAGCGACTCCAGGACCTTGCGCACCTCGCGGTTCTTGCCCTCGCGGATGGTGAAGGTCAGCCACACATTGGCGCCTTGCTCGCGGTCGAGCGT
Source organism: Pseudolabrys taiwanensis (assembly GCF_003367395.1). NCBI lineage: Bacteria > Pseudomonadati > Pseudomonadota > Alphaproteobacteria > Hyphomicrobiales > Xanthobacteraceae > Pseudolabrys > Pseudolabrys taiwanensis. The sequence continues at coordinate 5,245,817 of NZ_CP031417.1, forward strand.
CGCCTCGATCGGCCCGTAGTGGATGCCGTCGACCGTGACCCCCTTCTTGAGCGCGTCGAGCGCGGGCTGCAGCACGCGGCCGAGCGCGCGCACGCGGTAGGTGCGCCGCCAGCCGGTGGCCGGCAGCTCCAAGGCGCGCGCCAGCCCTCCGTCATTGGTGAGCAGCAGCAGGCCCTCGGTATTCATGTCGAGCCGGCCGACGCTGATGACGCGCGGCAGCTCCTTGGGCAGCGACGCGAAGATGGTCGGCCGCCCCTCGGGATCGGAATGCGTCGTCACCAAGCCGCGCGGCTTGTTGTAGAGGAACAGCCGTGTGCGCGCCTTGCGCGGCAGCGGCTGGCCGTCGATGGTGATGCGGTCGCGCGGGCCGACATTGAGCGCGGGCGAGGTGATGGCCTTGCCGTTGACCGACACCCGGCCTTCCACGATCCAGGCCTCCGCCTCGCGGCGGGAGGCGAGGCCCGCGCGGGCGATCACCTTGGCGATGCGGTCGCCGTCGTTCGGGGTCGGTTTGTCGGCCACATGCCTCTCCACGCCGTGGCCGGGCTTGTCCCGGCCATCCACGTCTGTCTTTGTGCAGCGTGTAGAAGACGTGGATGCCCGGCACAAGGTTTATGCCCGGGCCGGCCCAAGCCGGATCCGGGTGCCGGGCGTGACGGAGACCGAATGCCGCCGCCCTCCTTTATGCAATTGGCCCTCGACGAAGCCCGTGCCGCCGCGGCGCGCGGGGAGGTGCCGGTGGGCTGCGTCATCGTGCGCGACGGCGCGGTGGTGGCGCGCGCCGGCAACCGCACCCTCGCCGACAAGGATGCGACGGCGCATGCCGAGCTGCTGGCGATCCGTCAGGCGTCGGCGGCTCTCGGCACCGAGCGGCTGACCGATTGCGATCTGTACGTGACGCTCGAGCCCTGCACGATGTGCGCGGGGGCGATGTCGTTCGCCCGCATCCGGCGGCTCTACTTTGGCGCGGCCGATCCCAAGGGCGGCGCGGTCGAGCACGGCGTGCGCTTCTTCGCCGCGCCGACCTGTCATCACCGGCCGGAGGTCTATTCCGGCATCGGCGAGAGCGAGGCAGCCACGTTGTTGAAAGAGTTCTTCCAGACGAGGAGATAGTCGCCCGCTCGCCTGCGCGGGGGCGACTCGACTGTTACACCGATTTGTCGACGAATTTGCCGAGGCCCTGGGCGGGCGGCACTTTCAATTCGGGTGTATCGTCCCGGCCGCGCGCATTCGCTTGCTGCTGCGGGGGCGTCTGCTGCTCCTGCGATGTCCCTGTCTTCGGCATGATCATCTGAAGGCCAATGTCTTTGACGCGCATCGATGCAACGCTTTGCTGCTGTTGTGCGATGCAAGCTAGCCTTGAACTTCAAACGAATGGCAATGAAGCCCGCTGCAATTAGATCAAACGCGGTAAGGGTCTGTTGAGGCCGTCCGGCCGCTAGGCGCCGGCCGCGCGGGCGAACTCCCAGGCCTTATCGGCGAGCGGGCGGATCATATCGGCCTTGGCCGGCGCGAAATCGCTCGTCGCTGTGCCGTCGCGCACGCGGCCGATGATGCCTTGCAGAATGGCGGCGATGCGGAAGAAGTTATAGGCGAGATAGGTCGGAAGATGCGGCCGCGGATCGAGCCCCGTGCGCGCCACATAGTCATCGACATAGTCGGCCATCGATGGGATGCCGAGCGCGCCGAGATCGTGGCCGACAAGCGTCGCGGTGCCGGCCGCGGCTTCCGAATAAGGCATGTGCCAAGCCATCAGATGATAACTGAAGTCGGCGAGCGGATCGCCGAGCGTCGACAACTCCCAATCGAGCACCGCGATGACCTTGGGCTCGCCGCGGGCGACGATCAGATTGTCGATGCGATAGTCGCCGTGCACCAGCCGCACCGGCCCCGACGGCGGGATGTGCCGCGGCAGCCATTCGATCAGCCGCTCCATCGCCTCGATCTTTTCCGTTTCGGAAGCACGGTATTGCTTCGACCAGCGATCGACTTGGCGCGCGACGTAGTTCTCGCCTTTGCCGAAGTCGCCGAGCCCGATCGCGGCGGGATCGAAGGCGTGCAGCCGCGCGATGGTCTCATTCATGGAGTCGTACAGTGCCGCGCGCTCGGCCGGATTGGAGCCGGGCATCTGCGGCTCCCAGAACACGCGGCCATCGGCAAAGCCCATCACATAGAAAGCGGTGCCGGCAACGCTCTCGTCGGCGCAGTAGCAAAGCGGCGCGGCGACCGGAAAGCCTTGCGCATGCAGCGCGCTGATGACGCGGAATTCGCGATCGACCGCGTGCGCCGACGGCAACAGTTTCCCCGGCGGCTTGCGGCGCAACACGTAACGCCGCGTCGGCGTTTCCAAGAGGTAAGTCGGGTTCGACTGTCCGCCCTTGAATTGCTTGGCCGTCAATGGTCCGGCGAAGCCGTCGATGTGGCGCGCGAGATAATCGGCAAGCCGCGCTTCATCGAGGCGCAGCGCGGGCGCGGCCTCCTTGGTGCCGGAGAAGGCCTCCTGACGGTCGATGCCGGTCATGACGGTGCCGTTACTTTTTCAGGCCGAAGGAAATCGGCGCATCGGCGAAGATCTCGTATTGCTGCGCCTTCGGCTTCGCCTTGTCTTCTTCGTTGACGTACTCGATCGAGCTTTTGCCGACGAGCGCGCGGGGCAGCACCATCACGCGGATGAAACGGCTCGGGCGATCTTGCGCCGCCTGCGCGAAGACCGGGTCCGTCCCGGATTCATGCCAGGCGCCGCCCGGCCCGTAAGAGGTCGAGCGGCCATGCGTGTCGATCCTGATGCCGCCCTCGATGAGGCAGCGGATGCCGGGGCCTTGATGCCGGTGCGTGTAGGCGCAGCCGCCCGGGGGAAAGGCGACGCTGTCGCCGCGCATCAGCAACTCGCCCTTGGGCAGCGTCTCCAGGAACGCGGAAAGCTTCTCGTGCGTCGCCATGCCGGGCGCATTGGCGGTGGTCGAACCCTGGTCGCCGCGCGCCAGTTCCCAACGCCAACAGGTCACCCCTTCCGCGCCGGGCTTGATGGTGACCGTATCCTCGCCGTGCCAGGCCTTGCCCGCGCCAAGAACATTGCCGTCGATCGTGGCCGTGCCTTGGACGACGAAGACGAAGCGCGGCAACGGCGGCAGGCGGAATTCGACGTTTTCGGCGCTTGAAAGGACGTCTTCGTAGAGGCGAAGCACAGGATGCATTCAGAACAAACTCCCCGAAGCGCGTCCGAGGACGCGCGTTATCGTGCTGATGGCGACGTTCTTGGCCGACGTCGTGGCGAAGGTTACATGCCTCCGTAGACGTAGCAAAGCCCGGTGCGCGAGCACCGGGCTTTGCTGTTTTGACGCGCCGTGCGCGGCGCTTTCGACGTTACTGCGACCCTGCGCCCTTCGGATCGCGCAGGAGCTGGAAGCGGATGTTCGGATCCGGGTCCCAGCCGACGTAATCGCCGTTCTCGTACAGGCCGCCCGTGGCCGCGATCGCACCGCTCTCGGGCGCCGCTGCGTAAGCGCCTCGGCCGTTGCGCCAGGCGCGTTGCATCTGCGGGCTTGCCGGGGCGGGAGCGGCCATGGTCGATGGCCACATCGGGCCACCGTCATTGACCGCGCGTTGCGCCAGGACAGGCGTCGCCATCATGGTCACCAGGGCTGTCGCGACGATGAATGTTCGCATGATGAATCTCCCTCGCTAAGCCCCCCGCCTACAACGCGCGAGCGCAAGGAAAGCGGCATAACGCGGAAGTTAAATTATCGGTGATGCGACGTGCGGCGGCATCGGCATGCAGAGGCGCCAACTATGTTATGCAGACGCAGCACTATCCCGTTACGGAGGCGGGAAGCCAGCTTCGCGCAACAGCTGAAAACGAATGTTGGGATCGGGATCGCGGCCGACGATTTGGCCATTGAGCACGACATCATAGCTGTCGACGCGTTGGTACCGCTCACCGTCTTGTGAGCGCGCCCATGTGCCCGTTGGATACGGCAGCTCTCCATACCGTGCGTGATCGTGCCACGTCGTGCCGGCGGGCCGAGGTCCTTGCCCAGGCGAGACAAGCAGCGGCACGAGGCGCCCCGGATGATAGTACTGCGGCGCAGCGCGTTCCGGCGCACGACGTCGGTAGTGATGGGGAGCCGCAGCCAGGGCGGTCGACGACGCAAGCGTCACGAGCGCGAGAGCGGTGACAAGCGCTTTCATAAGCAATCTCCAACGTGTCCACCGCCACGTGTCGGAGATAGCGATCGTTATGCTCTGCGCCAGCCGGAATCCCGCGGCGCGCCCACACGTCTTCGTTAGCTCGGTGTGAGCCGCTTACTGTTCCCGCGTGATCGCGCGCCAGCCGATGTCGCGGCGGCAGAAGCCTTGCGGCCAGTCGATGCGATCGACGGCGGCGTAAGCGCGTTCTTGCGCTTCGCGCACCGTCTTGCCGCGCGCCGATACGTTCAACACGCGCCCGCCATTGGCGAGGATGTGCGTGCCGTCGCTCTTGGTGCCGGCATGGAAGATCTCTACGCCATCGACTGCCGCGGCCTTGTCGAGGCCGTTGATGACGGAGCCCTTCTCATACGGGCCAGGATATCCATTCGCGGCCATGACCACCGTGAGCGCCGCGTCGTCGTACCAGCGCAGGTCGAAGTGCTTGAGTTGTCCGTCGCGCGCCGCGATCAGCGCCGGGAGGAAATCCGACATCAGACGCAGCATCAGCACCTGCGTCTCCGGATCGCCGAAGCGCACGTTGTATTCGATGAGCTGCGGGCCGTCCTCGGTGATCATCAGGCCGGCGAACAACACGCCCTTGTACGGCGCGCCGATCGTCTTCAGCGCGCGCACGGTCGGCAGGATGATCTCGTCCATCACGCGCTGGTTCATCTCGGGCGTCATAACCGGCGCGGGCGAATAGGCGCCCATGCCGCCCGTGTTCGGGCCCTTGTCGCCGTCGAAGACGCGCTTGTGGTCTTGCGCGGATGCGAGCGGGATCGCGGTCTCGCCGTCGCACAACGCGAAGAACGACGCTTCCTCGCCGACGAGGCAATCCTCGATGACGATCTCCCACGCCTTCTCGCCCAGCCCCCCGTCGAACATCATGTCGATGGCGGCTTCAGCTTCCTCGACGGTGCCGGCGACGACGACGCCCTTGCCGGCGGCAAGGCCGTCGTTCTTGACCACGATCGGCGCGCCTTTCGCGCGCACATAGTCTTTCGCCGCGGCGGCGCCTTTGAAACGCTCATAGGCCGCGGTCGGAATATTGTTGGCCTTGCACAGGTCCTTGGTGAAGCCCTTCGAGCCTTCGAGCCGTGCCGCCCACTTGCTCGGGCCGAAGGTCTTGATGCCGGCCGCTTCCAGATCGTCGGCAATGCCGGCGCACAGCGGCGCTTCGGGACCGACGACCACGAACTCGATTTTCTTGTCCTTGCAGAAGGCGATGACCGCCTTGTGGTCGGCGATGTCGAGGGCGACGCATTCCGCCTCCTGCGCGATGCCGGCATTGCCGGGCGCGCAATAGAGCGTGCCGACCAGGGGGCTCGCGGCGATTTTCCAGGCCAGTGCGTGCTCGCGCCCGCCGGAGCCAAGGATGAGGATGTTCATGGAAGGTCCCGTCCGTTCCCGGTGGGGTTAGCGGGCGGGGGAGGGAAGGACAAGGGGGAACCGGCCCTTGTCGACAGGGCGGTCAGTCGTCGTCGATATGCGCCACCGTGAAGTGCGGGTGGGCGGTGCGTTGCTCGACATGGTGGATGAAGGCCTCCACGCTTTCATGCTCGTGGATGTGGCCGATGTTGTGGAAGCGCATCTCGTTGTGGCAGGTCGGGCAGCGGACCCGGTCGCCGTGCATGATGCGGTTCAACCGCTCGTGGAAAGTCGTGCGGCACTCTGTGCAGCGGACCCGCACTTTGCGGGCCTCAAGCTCATGCGCGTGTGGATTGGTCATGGTCGCCGCCTCCACACGCCAGGGTGGGCCAAAAGGGTTGATAGGACCTTGCCCGTGGTATTCCGCCCCCGGCTGGCAGGGCGTATAGGGGGGCATGGCTAACGGCAGAATCAGGAACGAGGCGGTAGCCGATACGGAACCCGCGGCGCCCCGCGGGAATATCGCCGAATGGTCCGTTTCCGAGCTCTCGGCAGCGCTCAAGCGCACGGTCGAGGACGCCTACGGCTATGTGCGCGTGCGCGGTGAGGTGTCCGGCTTCCGCGGTGCCTCACCTTCGGGGCACTGCTATTTCCGCCTCAAGGACGACAAGGCGGTCCTGGAAGGGGTCATCTGGAAAGGCGTCTACGGCCGCATGCGGGTGAAGCCCGAGGAGGGCCTCGACGTCATCGCCACCGGCCGGCTGACCACGTTCCCCGGTTCGTCCAAGTATCAGATCGTCATCGACAGTCTCGAGCCCGCCGGCATCGGCGCGCTGATGAAGTTGCTCGAGGAGCGCAAGAAGAAGCTCGCCGCCGAGGGGTTGTTCGATGAGGCGCGCAAGCAACTGTTGCCGTTCCTCCCCGAAGTGATCGGCGTTGTGACGTCGCCGACCGGTGCCGTCATCCGCGACATTCTGCACCGGCTGGCCGACCGCTTTCCGCGGCGGGTGCTGGTGTGGCCGGTCCGCGTGCAGGGCGAGACCAGCGCCGCTGAAGTTGCCAACGCCATCCAGGGTTTCAACGATCTGCCTGAGGGCGGCCCGTTGCCACGACCCGATCTCATCATCGTCGCGCGCGGCGGCGGTTCGCTGGAGGACCTGTGGTCGTTCAACGAAGAGATCGTCGTGCGCGCGGCGGCGGGCAGCATGATCCCGCTGATCTCGGCCGTGGGCCACGAAACCGACATCACGCTCATCGACTTCGCCTCCGATAAGCGCGCGCCGACGCCGACCGCCGCCGCGGAGATGGCGGTGCCGGTGCGCGGCGAACTGCTGGCGCGCATCAGCAAGCTGATGGACCGCAAGCTCGCCTGCTGGCAGCGCGGTCTCGAGCAGCGCCGCAAGGAACTGACGCTGCTCACGCGAGCGCTGCCGAAGGACATCCTGGCGCAGCCGCGTCAGCAGCTCGACAGCCTCGCGGAGCGTCTGCCGCGCGCGCTGCGTGCCAATGCGCAGCTCCATCACACGCAATATTCGCGTGTCGCCTCGCGTCTGGCGCCGCAGCTCCTGCGCAACACGGTGGAGCGCCGGCGCGAGCGCTATGAGAACTTGAACCGTCGGCTGCGCACCAGCGTCGTCGCCAATGCGCAGGCGCATCAGGCGCGGATCGCGCGCTCCCGCGACCGCGTCAGCGCCTGCGGCAATGCGGCGGGGCGCGCGATGCGCACGCTGCTGGCGCAGCGCATGGCGCGCGTGGAGCGCGCCGAGCGCTTGCTCGCGGCGTTCTCCTATCGCGAAGTGCTCAAGCGCGGCTTCGCGCTGGTGCGCGACGGCGACGGGCATCCGTTGCACAGCGCGTCCGCCGTTGCGCGCGGCGCGCGGCTGGAGATCGAGTTCGCCGACGGCCGTATCAATGCCGTGGCGGGTGGCGAGGCCAAACCCGCCTCGCCACCCGCGCCCGATGCGGCAAAGCCCAAGATGAAACCGACGGCCAAGCCGCGCACGCGCGGTGATGACGAGAGCTCAGGCGGCCAGGGCAGTTTGTTCGGGTGAACTCTTCTCTTCTATCTCCCCCTGAGGGGGAGGCCGCCGACCGAAGGTCGGCGGGTGGGGGTCCAGCGGTTACTGTAATTGACCCCCTCCCTGACCCTCCCCCTTTCAGGGGGAGGGAACGAGAGGCCGAGCCTCAGTACTTCACCGTTGCGAACACCCGCACGCCCGCGCCCGGCATCAGCACTTCGTCCTTGTTGTAGGCCGCGCTGTTGCGGATGTCCTGATTGAGCAGATTGGTGCCGTTGATGCCGACGGTGACTTCGCTCAGCTCGTCGAGCGCCGGCTTGTCGCGCTTCCACGTGTAGCTCACCTCGGCGCGCAGATCCTCGTAGCCGGGCGTCGTCGTCTCCATCGCCGCGACGTTGTTCTGCGCGAAGGCATGCAGCAACTTCACCCGCGCGAACCAGTTGGCGTCGCGCCAGTACACGCCGCCTCCGAGGCGCACCGGCGGAATACGCGGCACATTGCTGCCGTCGGAGAAGGTGGCGCGCACGACGTCGAACTGGTTCTCGATGCCGAACACGCCGCTACCGAGCGGCGCGATATCCCACTGGCTCTGGAACTCGGCGCCGCGGAATAAGGCGTCCGCCTGCGAGTAGATCGCTTCGTTGAGCTCGCCCGCGCCGGCGCCGCAAACGCCGGCGTCGTCGCAGGTATTGCCCGTCAGCCGGCGATAGATGAAGCCCTTGAACTTCGTCACGTAAGCCGTCGCCTCGAAGCGGAACGGGCCCTTGGCGCGGCGCAGGCCGACTTCCAGCGATTGTGCCGCCTCGATGCCGAGGTTGGGATTGCCCTTGTCGAAGGTGACGGTGGCATCGTGGCCGCCGCCGGAGAACAATTCGGCCGGCTTTGGCGCGCGCTCGACATATTGCGCGGTGATGCTGCCGACGAGATCGAGCGGCAGGTCCTGGATCAGGCCGATGCTGGCGCTCTTTGGCGTGTAGCGCGGCGAAACGGCGGTCGATGCGATCAAGCCGCCGGCGTCGAACTCGCGGCCGATGCCCGACAGATTGACCTGTTCGACGCGGCCGGCGATCTGCGCCTTGGTGCTCTGCGAGAATTTGAATTCGTTGAACATGTAGCCGGCGATGCGGCTGTTGTTGTTCGGGTCCCACAGGCCGATGCCGTCGGGGCTCGGCGCGTCGAGCTTCTGATAGCCGCCCTGGATGCCGATGGCCGTGGTCAGTGCCGCAAAGCGCAGGTTGAACGGCGCCAGCTGCGCTTCGATGCGGCCTTCCTGCTCCTTGTTGGTGAAGGTCTGCCGCACGCCGTCGCTGGTGAGATCGCTCTGATCGGCGAGGCCCAGTTCATTGTGCTTGTAATCGGTGAAGCCGCCCCAGAAGCGCAGCGCATCGATCGCCTCGGTCGGCGCGCGCCATTCGCCCTTGGTGAGCACCTTGGTCTGCCGCGCGTCGATGCGGGTGTTGTTGCTTTCCGGTTCCGCGCCGGGGATGTGATAGGTCGCGCTGTTCTGGATGACGGCGAGACCGAGATAGCCTTCGTTGAAGATGTAGCTGCCGCCGACCGAGCCGCCTCTCGAGAGGCTCGCGGAGCTGGGCTGACGGCCGTTGAAGGCGCCCGGTTGTGTCGCATTGGGCAGATCGGCCGCGTCGGGCGTCGTGAGATATGGATAATGCGGCACGCGATAGTCTTGCGTCGTGCGCCCGAAAGCATCGGCATGGACTGCGAAGTTGCCGGCGCCGGCGTCGAGCAATGTCGCGCCGTCATAACCTTTGTCGGCGCTCGACATGCCGCCGCGGAATTCGGCGCTGAAGCCGCGCCACGGGATCGTGGTCGGGATGCGATTGTTGAAGGTCTCGACCACACCGCCGATCGCCTGCGAACCGTAGCGCAACGTCGCCGGTCCGCGGATCACCTCGACGCGGTCGGCAGTGAGCGGGTCGACCGGCACGAAATGGTCTTCGCCCAGATCGGAGGCGCCGTTGGCGCCGATGCCGTTTTCTTGGATGCGCACGCGGTTGACGTCGAGGCCGCGAATGATCGGCCGCGACGATGCGCCCGGCGCGAAGCTTGAACCGGTGATGCCCGGCTTGTCGAACAGAAGATCGCCCAGCGTCGCCCCGCCGTTGCGGCGGAGCTGCTCGTTGGGGATCACGGTGACCGTTGCGAACTGGTCGGTGACGACGGGTAGCGTGCCTTGCAGCGTATCGCCGGGCGTGGCGGTTCCTGGCCGCTGGATGGGGCTGGGAGCGGAGACGACGACCTCGGGCAGGACGACGTCCTGTGCCTGCGCCGACATGGCGACGAGCACGAAGGGAGAGACGGCCGCGCACAGGCGGCTCAGGCGGACGGACATATGTTGACCTCGCAAAAGCATGACGGCCGCCGCCGTGGGTCACGGCAGCGGATGGGAGCAGGAGACGTCAGGCTTGCGGAGGACCGCGGGCGTCGAAGGCGGCGGCAAGGGCCGGGGGGCGGACGACCGGCGCCGCGTCCGGCGGGAGAGTGCCGGTCGAGACCGGCAGGACGAGCGTGGCCGGTGTCGGCACAGCCGAGGTGCCGGTCAGGTGCACCGCGGCGCAGATGTCGCAGGTCAGGTGGTCGGGATCGGATGGTCCGGCAGGCCCGAGGTCGCCTTGGCTCGTCTGGACAAGGCCGGGGTGAACGAGCCCGGCGAAGTCCTCGCTATGGACGTGGGCGAAGCTGGCGACGAGCTGCAGCGCCAGCGCGAACAGCGCCAGCCACCCTGTCAGTCTCCGCTTTGTTCGCGCCCGGCCCATCCCCAGCCTGTCCGAAATGTTATAATATTACATTCCCCATGACGGTACCGCTGTCAATGCCGGCTGCAGGGGCCGTGCATAAGTACCGCGGGTCTCAGGGTTTCGCTCGCGGCGGCGAGCGATTATCTTGACGGCGACACTGTTGATGGAGGCCGCATTGCTCAATCGCTACGACCGCTCGCCGCCGATGAACGGCGAGGCCGAGGTCAAATATCTCGACGGCGATTTTCGCGTGGTGCGGCCGGGCGCCTTCGTGCGTTGCGCGGTGACAGGCGCCGCCATCCCGCTCGAGGAGCTCAAGTACTGGAGTGTCGACCGGCAGGAGGCTTATGCCACGCCGGAAGCCGCCCTGCAGCGCTTCAAGGAAACCGGCCTCTAGGGTGCCCCTTGTCGCTCGGATGAGCCAGCGGGCCGGCGCCTAGCGCCGCCCGAAATCCGGGGCGGGAGTGCGAGGCAATCCCGCAATTCGCTGCGCGCACGCGGGCTAAGGATTTTCCAGCTTGTCGAACACGAGACGCCGCAACGTCTCGCTCTCGTCGATCGCGAGCTTCACCGGCAGCACATGCGCTGCGGCCGCCAGCGCCGCGAGCGCGGGTTCGCCCCGCATGCGCGCATGATCTTTCTCGGTGGTGAGCAAGGCGAGCCCTGCCTGTTCCGCATCCACGATCAATGCGGCGGCTTCCTCGGCGGTGAAGCGGTGATGATCGGGAAAGGCCCTTCGCGCGGCGATCGATAGTCCGAGGTCGTCTGCCGTGGCGAAGAATTTGTCCGGATTGCCGATGCCGGCAAAGGCGAGGACCTTGCGGGCTTTGAGATTGCCGATGGCGACCGCATCCGGCGTCAGCCGGCCGTGAAATACCGGGAGCTGACGCGCATCGGCCTCAGCAAGCCCCTCTTGCTCGCCGCTCCCGTTGCCAATCACCAGCAGCGCATCGACGCGCGCAAGCTGCGCATCCAACGGTGCCCGCAATGGGCCGGCCGGAAACACGCGTGCATTGCCGACGCCACGGCGGCCGTCGATCACGGCCAGGGTAAAATTTTTTGTAAGTGTGCCGTTCTGTAGACCGTCATCCATGACGATGACATCGGCGCCGTGCGCGCGCGCCATCGCCGCGCCGGCGACGCGGTCGCGCGCGATGACCGTGGGGCCGATACGCGCGAGCAGCAAAGGTTCGTCGCCGACCTGCGCGGCCGCGTCGTTGTGCACATCGACCAGCTTCGGGCCGGCTTCGCTGCCGCCATAGCCGCGGCTCAGGAAAAACGGACGCCGGCCCGCGGCGTGCAGCATCTCGGCGAGGGCGATCGCCGTCGGCGTCTTGCCGGCGCCGCCAAGCGTGAAGTTGCCGACGCAGAGCACCGGCACACCGGCGCGCGCACCGGTGCGGTTCATGCGGGCGGCGGCGACGGCGCCGTAAGCGGCTCCCAGCGGCGCGAGCAGGGCCGATAAAAGCCCCGCCTTGCGCCACCAGAAGGCCGGCTCACGCATGGTCGGCCCGTTGTCGTAATTGAAGCTGCATCAAATAAGGATCGAGCGCTTGCAGCGTGCGGTCGAGGGCGCCGCTCAAGCCTTCGACGGTGCTCTTGCCGGCCTGGGCGATGCGGTCGCGGAGCGCCGGTTGGCCCAACATCGCGGCGAGGGCGGCCGTGAGCCGCTTGTCGTCGAGCACGACCTCGGCGCCGTGCGACTCGCCGAGCGCCGCATAGATCTCGGCGAAATTCCAGACATTGGGACCATGCACGATGGCGGCGCCGAGTTTGGCCGCCTCGATCGGATTCTGTCCGCCATGCGCGATGAGCGATCCGCCGATGAATACGACGGGCGCCAGCCGATAAAGGAGCCCCAGTTCGCCCAACGTGTCGGCGACGTAGATGTCGGTCGACCGCTTCGGCAACTCGCCTTGCGAGCGCATCACGCCATGCAGCCCAGCGCCCTTTATGGCGTCGGCGATAGCGCGCCCGCGCTCGGGATGGCGCGGTGCGATGATGGTCAGGAGGCCGGGGAAGTTCGCGCGCAACCGGTGATGCGCGGCGATCATGATCTCTTCCTCGCCGGCATGGGTCGAGGCGGCGGCCATCACCGGCCGCCGCCCGATCGCCATCTGCATATCCTTGAGCTTGTTGCTGTCGGCCGGCGGGGCCGGCACATCGAGCTTGAGATTACCGGTGGTGACGATGTTCGGTGCGCCGAGCTCGCCGAAACGCTCGGCATCGGCCGGCGTGCGTGCGAGGCATAGATCGAAGCGTTGCAACAGATTGACAATCGCCGACGGCAGAGTGCTCCAGCGGTTGAATGAGTTTTCCGACAGGCGGCCATTGACCAGGATCATCGGCACGCCGCGGCGCGATGTCTCGATCACCATGTTCGGCCACAGATCGGATTCGACGAACAAAGCCAGGTCCGGCTGCCAGTGTTCCAGAAAGCGCCGCACATAGCGCGGGACGTCGAGCGGCACGAACTGATGCATCACGCCGCGCGGCAGACGCTGTTCGGCGAGTTCGCTCGAGGTGACGGTGCCGGTGGTCACCAGCATGTTCACCTCGCGCCCATGGATACGCTCGATCAGCGGCAGCACGCTCGCGAGTTCGCCGACGCTGGCGCCGTGCAACCAGACCAGCGGCCCGGGCGGGCGCTGCATGCGCGCTTCGCCGCGCCGCTCGCCGAACCGCAGGCGATGCTCCTTGCCCTTCTTCAGGCGCTGCGACAGGAGGACCGGCGCGAGCGGCGTCGCGGCAAGCGACACGGCGCGGTAAAGGCGCAATGCGAGCGGCAGCCTGTCGCTCACGATGCGGCGCTCCCCTTGCGGTCGACGATTTCGTAGGCGCGCGCGGTCACGCGATTGAGTTCCTGTTCGACCTGCTGACGCGCGCTTTCAAGTGCCGCGTCGTCGGCATCGCGCGGGACGTAGATCGCTTGGCTCGCCACCATCGCCACCCGGCTGAACGGCAAATTGATCGCGGTACGATCCCAATTGTCTAGCTCTTTGCGGCGGCTCGATGCAATCGCCACGGCATAAATTGGGCGTCCGGAATGCTGCGCGAGTTTGACGATACCTAGCCCCGCGACGCGCGACACTTTCGGCACATCGGCGGTCATCGCGACATTGTAGCCCTGTCGCAGCGCCTCCAGCATCTCGGTGAAGGCTGAGACGCCGCCCTTGCGATAAAACTCGCCGTTATGCGCGCCCGAGCCGCGAATTGTTTCAATTCCAAGCTTGCGCGCGGCACGCGCATTGATCTCGCCGTCGCGGTGGCGCGAGATCAGCACCTTGGTGCGATGGTCCGCGTTCTTTTTCTTGATGAACGGCGCCATGAAATGCTGACCGTGCCACATGCCGACAATGGCGGGAGTCTTGACCTCTTCGTAGATGGTCGGCGGCTCGAGGACGACGCGGCTCGTGTGCCAGACGAGCCGCAGATACCACGCGCCCAGCGTTCCCACGGTCTCCTGGAACGAGGACGAACCAACGATACGCTTGAGCAGCGTCATCGGCCGTTCAGCTTGCGGCGCGGCTGGTGGCGTCCGGATCGAGCAGCCGGTGCAGGTGGACGATGAAATAGCGCATGTGCGCGTTGTCGACGGTCTGCTGCGCCTTGGCCTTCCAGGCGGCATGAGCGGTCGCGTAGTTCGGAAACACGCCGACGATGTCGACCTTTTCGAGGTCTTTGAACTCAGTGCCGCCGAGCTCGGTGAGCTCACCGCCCAGGACGAGATGCAACAGTTGCGGCTTGTGGTTTCCGGGTTCGGACATGGTCGACCTATTATAAGCTAGCCCCGGCAGCGAGGTGGACAGACGAGTAACCTTCGGTGACACCTGCAGCTTACGCGAACTCGGCTTCCCGGTCGCGTACCAGCTCGATCAGCGTGCCATGGCGGGCGGGACCAGCGGCGATCAGTGCTGCATGCACCACGTGCGGACGATTGTAGTGTAGCGCCTGACCGGCGAAATCGGTCATCACGCCACCGGCTTCGTGCACCAAAAGATCGGCCGCCGCAAGGTCCCAATCGTGGCTTCCACCGGACGCGAAGGCGACGTCCAACTGCCCTTGCGCCACCCGCGTCAGGCGCAGCGCCAGCGAGTGCACCTTGGGTTGCGGCAGCACGGTCGGCGACAGGCTTTCCAGCCGGTCGAGATAGCGTTTGGGGCCGGCGAGGCGGGCGCCGGTGAGGGAGGACCCGTCCGGCGCGTGTATCGGCGCGCCGTTGAGCGTCGCGCCCTGGCCGCGCACCGCCAGAAACATCTCTTCCGTAACCGGAGCATAAAGCGCGGCGACCGCCGGGCGGCCCTCCTCGACCAGCGCCACGGAGATCGTCCAATCGGTGCGGCCGGAAATGTACGCGCGCGTGCCGTCGATTGGGTCGACGATCCACGCCAGCGACGCGCTGCGCGCGGCGAGGTCGTCTTCGGTTTCCTCGGAGAGCCAGCCGGCGCCGGGCGCGAGCGGCGGCAGCCGCTCCTGCAGGAGCGTGTTGACCGCGATATCGCCCTCGCTCACGGGCGAGTTGTCGTGGCCCTTGGTCCAGCGCTTGAACGGGCGCGACGCCGTAACGCGCGCGAGTTCGCCCGCCTCGCGCATGACGACGGCCAGTCGGTCGCGCAGCGCGAGGGCATCACTGGCCTGCAACGGTCAATCCTTCCAGCCGGACGGTCGGCGAATTGGTGGCCTGACGGAATTCGAGGTCGTTCGCGGGCGTCAGCGAGCGGAAGATGTCGAACAGGTGTCCGGCGATCGTCACTTCGCTGACCGCGTAGGTCTTCTTGCCGTTTTCGATCCAGAAACCGGAGGCACCGCGGCTGTAATCGCCGGTCACCATGTTGGCGCCCATGCCGATCAGATCGGTCACGTAGAAGCCGTCCTTGATGTCGGCGATCAGTTCGTCGGGGCTGAGCTTGCCCGCCTCGAGATGCAGATTGCTGGCGCTCGGGGAGGGGCCGGAGGAGACGCCGCGGCTGGCGTGACCGGTGGTGGTCAGGCCGAGTTCGCGCGCCGTGCCGCAATCGAGGATCCATGAGCGCAGGATGCCGTCGTCGATCAGCGCCAGCTTCTTGCCGGCGACGCCTTCGCCGTCGAAGGGATGCGAGCGCAGGCCGCGCTTGCGCAACGGGTCGTCGATGATGCGGATGCCGTCGGCGAACAGCTTCGCGCCCATCTTGTCCTTGAGGAAGCTCGCCTTGCGCGCGATGGACGCACCATTGACGGCGCTGGCGAGATGTCCGACCAGCGATGAGGCGACGCGCTTGTCGAATACGACCGGCACTTTGCGGGTCGTTACCTTGCGCGGATTGAGCCGGGCAATGGCGCGTTCGCCGGCGGTGCGGCCGATCTTCTCGGGGCTGTCGAGATCGGCGGCGTGCCGCACGCTCGAATAATCGTAATCGCGCTCCATACCGGTGCCGTCGCCGGCGATCGCGGTCATCGAGATGCCGTGGCTCGAGCCCAGGTACGAACCGCGGAAGCCGTGGCTCGTGACGAGCACCATGCCGCCGATACCGGCCGATGCCGAGGCGCCGCCCGACTTGGTCACGCCGTTGACGGCGAGGCCGGCTTCTTCGGCCGCGCGCGCAAGCTTCTCAAGTTCGCCGACGGTGGGTAGCGCGCGGTCGATCAGATCGAGATCGGGGAAAGTGTGGGTCAGCAGGCTCTCATCGGCGAGGCCCGCGAATTTGTCCTCCGGCGCGACCTTCGCCATCGCCACCGCGCGCGCCGCGAGTTCCGCGTAACCGCTGGTGCTCGTGTCGTTGGTGGAGACGACCGCCTGCCGCTGGCCGACAAGCACGCGCAGGCCGAGATCGTCGCCCTCGGCGCTTTCGGATTCTTCCACCGCGCCGTCGCGTATCTCGACGCCGAGCGACAGCGAGCGCACGGCGACCGCGTCGGCGGCATCCGCGCCGGCCGCGCGGGCGGCCTTCACAAGGGCTTCGGCCCGCTCGAGGAGGGTGCTCTGATCGAAGAGAGATGAGGCGGGTGCGAGCATGATGGGCGCCGTTGTCCTTTTGTTATCTACCCCAAATGGCGCCCGAAACGGAACAATTCAACCTTTCATTTCGGGACAAATCGCGCCACCGCGGCAATACCTCGTCAATCATGCTTCGCAACGCACCGTCAATCATGCCCGGCAAAGGGCGGGGTGCTACCGCCGGTTAACCGAGAACTTTAAGCCAATTCGGACGCCTTGCTGCGATGATCCTCGTGCGACTGGGCACATAAGCCCGGCGCGGGAGAGTTTGAGGCGTCAAAATGCGAAGTGGCGGATGTCCCGCCGGGTCGAGCCGGGGGCTGCGGCTCGACCCGTACGCCCTACCTGTGCGTTACGCGGCGAGCGATGCCGCAGCGGACGGGCGGGTGCGCGATATAGAACTTCATCGCGAGCGCGTGGTGGTGCGCCGGCGGGTGTCCGGGGTGCCGATGGCGCTCAACATGCCGCTGTCGGCCTTCACCGGCATCGCCCTGCACGTGGTCGAGCGTGAGGCGGATGCCTTCGTGATGGTCGCGCTCATGCACAAAGATCCGGGATTGATGTTGCCGCTGTTCGTGACGCGCGAGGCCGACGAGGCCATGGCGGAATGGCGCACCTGGGGCAGCGTGCTTGGGCTGCCGCTGCTGGTCGATGACGGTAACGGACTGCGTGAGCCGTTCGCGCGGGTGGGCGGCGTCCGCGTCGCCAAGGTCAAGCCGCGCCGCCGCCGCCGCAGCGCGCTGCGCAAGCGCCGGCCGTCGATGCTGATGCGCCGTGTCCCCGGCAAGCTCACCGCGGAAGCGCCGGTGCATCGCGACGAACGCGAGATCATTGCGCGCAACTGACGTTTTGGCGCTCAGCGTCAAGTCGCTGGCGCGCTCGATCAAGACGGTCGGGCCGTACCGGCTTATGGCTGCTGGAGGATGTCACAGCAGCCGAGCCGTTCATGCCCGCGGAGAACACAGCGCCTTTTCTCGATGCCGTAGCCAGGGAACTGGGTGAGGCCGCGCTCGATCGTGGCGAAGCCGAGCGAAGCGCGTACGGTCGTCACACGCTGCCAGGGCCCGATCTGCCGCCGCCGGGGATCATCTATCCAGGCTCGACGGAGGACGTGCAGGCGGTCGTCCGGCTCGCCAATCAATACCGGGTACCGCTCTTTCCGATCAGCGCCGGATGGAATTTGGGCATCGGCTCGCGCGCGGCAATGAACGCCGGCCAGGTCGTGGTCGCCCTCGGGCGGCGTATGAACAAGGTCGTCGAAGTCAACGACGATCTCTCATATGTCGTGGTCGAGCCCGGCGTCAGCTTCAACACGATGTATGATGAGCTCAACCGGCGCGGCAGCAAGCTCATGATGTCGCCGACGGCGGGCCCGCCTGACGGCAGCGTGCTCGGTAACGCCATCGACAAAGGCGGCGGCGCCGGACCCCTTGCCAGCCATTTCGATAATCTTTGCGGCATGGAAGTCGTCCTCGGCAACGGCGACATCATCCGCACCGGTGACGGCGGTATCGATGCCGACGCGCAACCGAACTGGCACGTCACCAAATACAGCTTCGGTCCCGCGCTCGACGGCATCTTCACGCAGTCGAACTACGGCATCGTCACCCGCGCGGGCATTTGGATGATGCAGCGGCCGCCGCATATCCGCATGTTCTTTTTCACATTCCCGGACGACGAAGATCTTGCCGAGATCGTCGACCTGATCCGCCCGATCAAGGCGGCCGGCGTCGTGCCGACGCAAATCCGGGCGACCAACGATCTCTATTTGCTGTCCTCGCAAGAGCGGCATCCGCGCTACGATGTCGCGACCGCTCGCGCAGCACTGAGCGACGGCGAGCGCGCCGAACTACGCAAGAAGTACGGCATCGGCTCATGGACGGTGTCGGGAGCGCTGTACGGGCCGAACGACGAAGCGCTGCAGCCGGCTCTCGATCGGCTGCGTAAGCATTTCCTCGCGTCCGGCAAGGCCACCTATATCTCGCACGAGGAGGCCGCGCCGCGCGCCATTTTCCACGCGGCCATCAATTCGAATTCCGGCCGGCCGGCCGGTAGCGAGCTTGCGATGCTGAAATGGCGCCCCGGTGAAGGCGCGATCTGGATGACGCCCGGCGCGCGTCTGGACGGCAAGCTGGTCAACGACCTGCAGCGCGCGTGCCGTGCCGTCGCGGCCGACTTCGGCCTCGAATATATGGCTTCGTTCGTGTGCGGCGCGCGCTTCGCGCGCGGCATCCACGCCATTCTGTACGATCGTAACGATGCGGACGAGACGGCCCGTGCCGACCGCTGCTATCGCGCCATATGCGAGGTGTTTCTCAGCCGCGGCGTGTTCGTCGGCCGGGCGCCGACGCTTTACCAGGACTATCACCAGAAGCAGCGCGCGCCGGAGATCGTCAATGCCTGTGCGGCGATCAAGCGCGCGCTCGATCCAAACGGAATCATCGCGCCGGGGCGATATGGCATCTCGTGACCAGAAAGGAAGTCGAGCCATGATGCTGAGGTCAGCCGCTGTAGCCCTGTTGGCGCTGGTGTTTGCGACGCCGACGCAGGCGCAACAGCAGTATCCGTCTGGCACCGTGAAGATGGTCGTCGGGTTCGCCCCCGGTGGAGGCAATGACATTCTCGCGCGCATTCTCGCCGAGAAACTGGGTTCGCATTACAATGCGGGCTTCATCGTCGACAATCGCCCCGGCGCCAACGGCATTATCGCCATCGAGGCGGTCAAGCGCGCCGAGGCGAACGGCCAGAATATTCTGGTCGGGCCGTCGAGCGGAATGACCTTCAATCCGATCCTCCTCAAAGAGTTGCCGTACGATCCGGTCAAGGATTTCGCGCCGATCGCGATGGTCGGATCGTTCCCGCTGCTTGTCGTCGTGAAAGCGGAGTCGCCGGTGAAATCGCTGGCGGATCTGGTCGCGATGGCAAAGGCCAAGCCCGGCGCTGTCGCGTTCTCGTCGGCGGCGACCTCTTTCCAGATGGCGACCGAAGCCTTCACCCAGCGGGCGGGCATTCAGATGCTCAATGTGCCCTATCGCGGCAGCGCACCGGCGGCAACGGCTGTTCTCACCAACGACGTCACGGTGAATTTCGGCGACATTTCGGCTGTACTGCCGCTCATCCAGGGCGGACAACTGCGCGCCCTGGCAGTGACGACCGAGAAACGCATTCCAAGCCTGCCCGACGTGCCAACCATCGCGGAGAGCGGCTATCCCGGATTCGAAATGGTGTTTTGGTCCGGTCTGTTCTTGCCCGTCGGCACGCCGGAGCCGATCCGCGCCGGGCTTGAGGCCGAAGTGAAAAAGATCGTCGCGCTGCCCGACGTGCTCGATCGCATGCGCAAGCTGGGTGTTGAAGCGTCGTTCATGCCCGGCGCCGCGCTCAAGGCGAAGATCGGGAGCGACATCGAAGCTTACCGCAAGATCGCCGACGCGGCCGGCATCAAACCGCAGTGACGTCCTACGTGCGCGTCGGGTGCCGCGCGCGGGTATCGCGCGGGCTCTCGCCGTAATAGGCGCGATAGCTCCGCGAGAAGTGCGATGAATCGCCAAAGCCGCAATCGAGCGCGATCTGGGTCAGCGCGACGCCGGGCGCGCCGCCTTCGATCAAAGCGCGGGCGCGCGCCAGCCTCTCGCTTTGCACATAACGCGCGAAGCTTTGGCCATCGGATTCGAACAAGCGATGTAGCGTGCGGGTCGAGATGTCGAAGAGCCGCGCCACCGCGGCCGGCGTCAGGCCGCTGTCGTGCAGACGCCGCTTGATCTCTTCCTTGATCGCGGCCATCCGCAACGGGGCCGGGGGCTCTTGCTGGCTTCCTTCGAAGGCGCCACGCAGCAGCCGTGAAAGGGCTTCGGCGACGCTGACGCAGTCGCCGGAACTCCACGTGAGGTCGGTGTCGGTGATCTGCATGATCGCCTGACGCGCGATTATGAGGGAGGCGTTGCCCTCCGGGACGAGCACCGGGCCGTCGTCGAGCCGCCCCAGCCAAGGTTCGACCAGCCGCCGCGGCAGGAGCACGAGGCGGCGTTCGACTTCGTGCGGAAACTCGATGGTGAAAGGCTTGGCGCTATCGAGCATGGCGATGCCGGCGGGCCAAAGCATCAGCCTCTTCTCGCCCTGAGCAATATGCGAGACACCGCGGCATTGCAGGCTCACCATGACGTGCGCCTCGCCGCTTGCCGCCTGCGAAGCCGTGCGGCTGACGCGGTGCGCCGCCGTCTTGAACGAGACGAAACGTGCTCCGGCGGTGGTGCGGCTGGCGAGTCTGCCGCTGAATGCGCTGCTGTCTTTCGCCCGCATCTCGGCGTGCAGCACGCCGTGCGCGACGACGTCGGACCAGAAATCCGCACGGTTTCGCGAGATCTGCGACGTATTCCAGATTTGCCACATGTGACCGCGCCGATTTGACCCGGCCGCGAGCTTGGAAGCGCGTCAAAGACCGGTCAAGCGGCTATTTTCGGCGGGTCTGCCTTCTGCGCGGGCATGGCGCTACTTGCACTTTTGCAGCTTGAGCGTGCCGCCCTTCTGCAGATCGAGCGCGATGTGGTCGGGATCGACTTGCACCAGCGTGTAGGTCACGGCCGCGTTGCTGATCTGGCCGGTGGTGAACACGTCGACGATGCGCCAGCGCGCGTTGCCCTCCGGCGTTATCGACTTGTTGCGATAAGCGGGAACGCCGCCCTTGCTGTCGGTGCGGGTGTTGCCGGTGAACTCGATCACGCGCTTGCCGGTGCAATCGATCGGACCTTTGTCCGTGCTCGCGCTCTCGCCCCATCGGCCGGAAACGGGATAGCTTGCCGCCATTGCGGGGCCGGCGAGAGTGGCGCAGAGCAGGACCAGGAATGCGGCGCGGGACATCGGCAGTTCCTCCTGGCTTTAAACTGGCATCGTTGCGCCGCGGATCAAGCGCGCACGCCGCGCGATGCTTAACGTCAGCTTGATCGCTAGTTCGCGCGATAAGCCCTGAGGAAGGTGCGCACCGCGATACCGACGACATAATCGATACGCTCTTGCGTCGGCGGCGGACCGAAGTTGAACAGCATCGGCTTCAACATCGTGGCGTGGCAGGTTTCGATGAATTGCGCGGCCGCGATCTCGCAGTCGTCGACCGCGAGGATGCCGGCGTCGGTCTGCGCCTGGAGATAAGCGGCGAGACTGGAGAGGCCGCGGGCGGGGCCGGCTTCGTATAGCTTGCGGCCGACTTCCGGCATGCGCTCGGCGACGGCGATGACCGTGCGCCAGGAGGAGAGGCGCTTGGGATTGCCGACCGCCTTGACGAAGGCCTTGCCGTGGCGAAGCAGCACGGCCTCGACGTCATGATCGTTGTGGTCGAAATCGAAGACGCCGTCGGCCTGCATGATGCATTCGCTGCACACCATGCCGTCGAACAGGTCGTCCTTGTCCTTGAAGTAGACGTAGAGCGTGCCCTTGGACACGCCGGCCGCCTTGGCGATGTCCATCATGCTGGCGGCGTCGAAGCCGCGATCCAGGAACACCCGCCTTGCGCCATCGAGGATCTGGCGCCGCTTGGCATTGTCTTCGTCCGTCTGGGGGGCCGGATTGGACAGCATTTCCGCCGTATCTGACATCGTCTGCGCTCCCTTCAGCGCGAATCTCCAAGGTTTCCAACGCACTCAGGTCCAAATAGCACCGAATCCCCGCGGTGCACGGACTTTTGAACCACTCCAGACTATTGACCGAACCGTTCGGTCAAAAAAATCGTTGACAGCGGCCAAAGGAAATCTATGTTGACCGAACCGTTCGGTCAATAGACCGCTGCCGACCTTCTGGAGTGAAGAATGCAACCGGAGCGTAGCCAAACCGGCCAAGAGACCTTGGCTTCGGACCGCCTGATAGGGGTCCGGGGTCCGCACGCCGCTCAGCGGGCGCGGGCCCTCCATCTGGCTGCCGTTGCCGAATCCGCTTCTCCGGCTGTCGAGCCGGACGCTCCAGAAGTTCCTTCCACCGAGCCGCTCGCCTCTCCGGCGGCGGACCGGGGATCGCCCGCCGCCGACGCTAGTGCCCCCCACGCGAAGGCGGCGGGCGAACCAACTGCCGCCACGACCGCGCCGGCCGGCGGTAACCGGCGCAAGCGCTTTCTCCTCGGCGGCATCGCCGCTTTGGCCGTCCTCGCCGCCGGCTGGTACGGCACGCATTGGCTGACCGTCGGCCGCTTCCTGGTGTCCACGGACGACGCCTATGTGCGCGCCGACACGACGACGCTGGCGGCCAAGGTGTCCGGCTACATTTCCTCGGTCGATGTGACCGACAACACATTCGTTCATGCCGGCGAGGTGATCGCCCGCATCGATGACGGCGACTATCGCCTCGCCGTCGATGCCGCGCGCGACAAGGTCGCGACGCAACGCGCGACCGTGGCCCGCATCGGCGAACAAATTCCGGCGCAGGAAGCGGCCGTCGAGCAGGCCCGTGCGCAGCTCGTGTCGGCGCAGGCGGCGGCGACGCGGGCGCAGTCGGAGCTCACGCGCCAACAGGCGCTGGCAGTGCGCGACTTCGCGAGCAAGCAGACGCTGGAGCAGGCGCAAGCCACCAACGATCAGGCGAATGCCTCCGTGCAGAGCGCCAAGGCCGCGATCGATGCCGCGATCGCCAATGTCGCGGTGTTGCGGGCGCAGCAGCAGGAGGCGGCGCGCACGCTGCAGGAGTTGCAGACGGCGCAGGCGAAGGCCGAGCGCGACCTCTCGTTCACCCAGATCAAGGCGCCGATCGACGGCGTCATCGGCAACCGCGCCATCCGCGTCGGCGACTTCGTGCAGACCGGGACGCGCCTCGCGAGCCTGGTGCCGCTCGACGAGGTCTATATCGACGCCAACTTCAAGGAGACGCAGCTCGCGCGGCTCAAGCCGGGCCAGCCGGTGGACATTCGCGTCGACGCGCTGCCCGACCACGACATCACCGGCACGGTGCTGAGCGTGTCGCCCGCGTCCGGCTCCGTGTTCTCGCTGCTGCCGCCCGACAACGCCACCGGCAACTTCACCAAGATCGTGCAGCGCCTGCCGGTGCGCATCCAGCTGCCGCCCGATGTCGCCGCCAAGCGCCTGCTGCGCCCCGGCATGTCGGTCGTTGTCGACGTCAACACCAAAGCGAACACGTCGGTCGCCGCCCATGGCGACATGACCTTCGCCGCGCAGGCCGCAGGCCGCGTGCGCTGAGTACCGGTGGAGGCTGATCGTATGAGTACAGCCGCCACCACGACCGCGCTTCCGGTTCCCGCTCGTTCCCCGACGGGTGGTGCCGGAAGCGCGGAATCTCTTTCGAGGCGCCGTCTGTTCGGCTTCATCGCCATGTGTTTCGGCATGTTCATGGCGATCCTCGACATCCAGATCGTCTCCGCCTCGCTCACCGAGATCCAGGCCGGCCTGTCAGCATCGGCCGACGAAATCCCGTGGGTGCAGACCGCTTATCTGATCGCCGAAGTGATCGCGATCCCGCTGTCGGGCTTCCTGTCGCGCGCGCTCGGCACGCGCATGCTGTTCTCGATCGCCGCCGCGGGTTTCACCTTGTCGAGTCTCATGTGCGGCTTCGCCACGTCGATCGACAGCATGATCCTTTGGCGGGCGCTGCAAGGTTTCATCGGCGGCGGCATGGTGCCGACCGTTTTCGCCTCCGCCTATCTGCTGTTTCCCGGCCCGAAGCAGAAGCTCGTCGCCCCGGTCATCGGCCTCATCGCCACGCTAGCCCCGACCATCGGTCCGACCGTCGGCGGTTATGTCACCGACGCGATGTCCTGGCACTGGCTGTTCTTCATCAACATCGTGCCCGGCATCATCGTCACCGTGGCCGTCTATCTGCTGGTCGATTTCGACAAGCCGGACTACTCGCTGCTGCAGAATTTCGACTGGTGGGGCCTCATCAGCATGGCCGGCTTCCTTGGCTCGACCGAGTACGTGCTGGAGGAGGGGCCGCGCTACGGCTGGTTCGACGACGGCGCCATCGCGTTGTTCGCGGTCGTCGCCCTCTTGTCCGCGCTCTTCTTCTTCGCGCGTGTGTTGACCGCGCGGGTGCCGATCGTCGATCTGCGCGCTTTCACCAACCGCAACTTCGCGCTCGGCAGCTTGTTCTCCTTCGTGCTCGGCATCGGCCTCTACGGCCTGACCTATCTCTATCCGGTCTATCTCGCGCAGATCCGTGGCTATGACGCCTTGATGATCGGCGAGACCATGTTCGTGTCGGGCCTGGCGATGTTCGCCACGGCGCCGATCGCCGGCCAGCTCTCCCAGCGCTTCGATCCGCGCTTCGTGTTGATCGCCGGCTTCCTGCTGTTCGCGGCGGGCACCTGGCAGATGACCTTCGTCACCAAGGACTGGGACTTCTGGGAGCTGTTGTGGCCGCAGATCTTCCGCGGCGTCGGCCTGATGCTGTCGATCGTGCCGGTGACCAACACGGCGCTCGGCACGCTGCCGCCGGACCGCATGAAGAATGCGTCCGGCCTGTTTAACCTGACGCGCAATCTCGGCGGTGCGATCGGCCTGGCGCTGATCAACACCGTGCTCAACGATCGCATGGACCTGCATCTCGCCCGGCTGCACGAGGCGGTGACCTGGTCGCGCGGCTCGGCGCTCGAGACGCTCGACAATCTGACGCAGCGCTTCCAGGGCTCCGATGCCGAGCAAATGGCGCTCAAGCAGATGATGGCCTTGGTGCGTCAGCAGGCGAGCGTGATGAGCTTCGCCGACGTGTTCCTCTTGCTGACGGCGATGTTCCTTTGTCTCGCGGCCGCCGGCATTGTGATGAAGCGTCCGGCGCCGGTCGCGGCCGGTGCGGGTGGACACTGAGCGCCGCCGGAGCGCTCGCCTTCATCTTCAAGTCGTGCCCTAGCCCGGCTACCTGATCGCAAATCGTTGCACTGCAACATGCCGTGCGGCGAGGTAGGCGTTCGCGGCCGCGCGGACCTACCATTCCTGGCGCGCATGATTCTAAAGCCCACGGGTCCGTGGCCGGCTGGTATGAGGCACTCATGAGTGTCCACCAGGAATCACGCGCGGCCGGCGATCTGTTAGGCGCGGGCGGAGAAAGCCGCCCCGTTCACCGCGGATTGGTCTTCGCGATCGTCGCCCTCGCATTGCTGATGATGTCGATCGACACGACGATCGTCGCCACGGCTTTGGACGCCATGCGTACCGGCCTGCGGACGTCGATCGGTTGGACCGGGTGGACCATCACGGCATATTCCCTCGGCTTCGTCGTGATGCTGCCGGTCGCCGGACGATTGAGCGAGCTGTACGGGTGCCGGAAAGTGTTTCTCGGTTCCATCGTCGCCTTCACGCTCGCGTCTCTATGCTGCGGGATGGTCGACAATATTTATCTGCTGATCGCCTTGCGCGCGGCGCAGGCGGCCGGCGGCGCCGGCTTCACGCCCTCGGCCACCAAGATCATTGTCGATAACTTCGGCTCCGCGCGCGATCGTGCGTTGGGCTTGTTCGGCAGCATCTTCTCGATCGGCGCGATGATCGGCCCGGTGTTCGGCGGGCTCTTTGTGACATACGGGTCCTGGCGGGCCATCTTTCTGGTCAACGTGCCGATCGGCTTGACGGTCGCTGTGCTGGCGCTGCGCTACGTGCCGGCCGATCGCCCGCGGCCGGCGGGGACCCGTCCGAAGATGGACGCCCAGGGTATCGCGCTCCTCGGTAGCGGCCTGCTTTTAGGGATGCTGGCGATCAGCTATCTCGGTGCGGAGGGCGCCGATACGCGATTGTCGTTGTTCGCGGCCGGGCTGGTGCTCGCCATCGTCGCGCTGTGGCTGTTCTTTCGTCACATTAAACGCTCGGCCAACCCGTTCATCCCACCGCACTTGATCAGTGGGCCGGGCTTTGGGGCGGTGAACCTGCTGAATGCTGTCTACGGCGGCGTCTCTTCGGCTGTGATCGCGCTCGTGCCGCTCTACGCGCTCGATCGCTATGGCCTCAGCGCATTGAACGCCAGTGCCTTGCTTTTCGCCCAAGGCGCGGCCGCCATCATCTTGTCGGTCGTTTGTACGTTCGCCCTGCGGCGCACCGGCTACAGGGGGCCGTTGTATGTGGGCGGCGCCATCATGGCGGCCGGGATGCTGATGCTCGCGCTCAGCCCGGTCGCGGGCGTCACGCCGTTCGTGTGGCTGTGCGTCTCGACGTTTCTGGTCGGCGTGGGCCGCGGTATGAACAACCCGGCCAGCCGCAACGCCGGGCTGCAATTGGCACCCAAGAGCGCATCGACCCTCGCGGCGCTGCGGACGATGTGCATGCAGATCGGGACGATCGTCATGGTCACGGCGGATACGGCGCTGCTTGCCAGTTCTCACGATCCTGGCCGGATGCAAGCGTTGCTCTATGGCGTGGCCGCGGCTTTGGTGATGGCGAGCCTGTTACTGATCGCCCGCGTGCCGGAGCACAACGGTTCATGGT
This sequence comes from Pseudolabrys taiwanensis, assembly GCF_003367395.1. Taxonomy (NCBI): domain Bacteria; kingdom Pseudomonadati; phylum Pseudomonadota; class Alphaproteobacteria; order Hyphomicrobiales; family Xanthobacteraceae; genus Pseudolabrys; species Pseudolabrys taiwanensis. The sequence goes on from NZ_CP031417.1 coordinate 5,272,518, forward strand.
AGTTGCGCGCGCGCCGGTGCGGGACGTCATGCCCCGCGCCGGTGCCCATCGGCGCATCTACTCCGCGATCGGCAGGCGTATATCGTCCGCCTCGTACGGATCCTCCTTCGCCAAGACCGTTCTGCCTTTCGTGCCCGGCATGACTTCGAAGCGGGGATCGAACTCGACCATGGTCGAGGCCAGCTGCTTCAATATGCCGGCGTTGCCTTCCACCTTGGCGCTTCCGTCGGCAATCTGCGCTTCGAGCGATTTCTGCCCCGTCATCGTCTGTTCGAGATCGGACCGATTGATGGTGAGGGTCAGGTCGGGCTTGTTGGAAAGGTAACCCTTGATGTTCGTCAGCGTGGCGTTCTCCAGCTCGACGATAAACTTCTCGCCGTTGTCCGGCGTGATGAGGTTGATCGTGAACCTCATGCCTTCGGCCTTCCGACTGTCCATGCGGATGCCCAGGAAGTTGAGGAACAATTCGGTCGACATCGCGCGCACGACCTCGGGACTGCTGGATTTGGCGGTTTCCCCTTGGGGGATTCCGGTTCGCAGTTCGTATGCGCCGGCGAGGAAGCTGTTGCGGAGGCCCGGATTTTCCTGCTGGTAGCCGATCTGCTCGAAGATGTCCGCCAGCAGGTCCTTGGCGGCTGAGTTCTGCGGTTCGGCCTGAACCAGCTTGTTCACGATCTCCGAAGCGAGGAGATACTTTCCCTCGTCATGCAGTTGCCGGCCCCGTGCCAGGATTTTGTCCGCGCCGCCCATCATCTCGACGTAGAGCGGCGCGGAGTCGTGCGGCGATAACGGAATGAGGGTGGTCGGGTTGCAGTCCCAGAAGCCGAGATAGCGTTGAATGACGCCGCGGCTGTTGTGCTGCGCCGAGCCGTGATAGCCGCGGCAGAACCACTTGCGTTGCAGGTCCTTCGGCAACTCATAGACGTTGTGAACTTCGTTGATGGTGACGCCTTGGTTGGCGAGATGCAGCACCTGGTTGTTCATGTGCGCGTAGAGGTCGCGCTGTGCGCGGAGAACTTCCTGAATCCTGGCGTTGCCCCAGCGCGGCCAATGATGCGAGGCGAACATGACCTCCGCCTCCTGGCCGAAACGATGGAGCGCCTCGCTGATGTATTTCGACCAGTTCAACGGATCGCGCACCTGCGCGCCGCGTAAGGTGTAGATGTTGTGCAGGGACGCGATGACGTTCTCCGCCATCCACAGCGCCTTCATGTCGGGGATGTAGGTGTTCATTTCCCGAGGCGCCTCGGTATTCGGCGTGTTCTGGAAGATCATCCTGACGCCGTCGACCTCGAATTCCTCGATGGGTTTTTCGACGTAGCGCGTCGGCGCGATCAGTCCCGGCGAACCCGCCGACACGGCCTGACCGAGGCCCTGACCGACATAGCCATGCGGGCTCGCCGGCAGCAGGACGCCGTACTGATAGAACAGTCGCCGGTTCATGGCGTTGCCGGCATAGACGTTCTCGGCAACCGTGAACTCCATGAAGTCGATCGGCGCGATCACGGGAATCTTGCCGGACCGCACGTCGGCGGCATCCACGATTCCCTGCACGCCGCCCCAGTGATCGGCATGCGTATGGGAATAGATCACGGCCGACACGGGAAGGCCCTGGCCGACATGCTGTTGGAACAGCTTCCACGCGGCGCGCGCCGTTTCGCGCGTAACCAAGGGATCGAAGACGATCCAGCCCGTCTTGCCGCGCACGAAGCTGATGTCCGACAGGTCGAACCCGCGGACCTGATAGATGCCCGGCACGACCTCGTAGAGGCCGTAATTGTTGTTCAACTTGGATTGGCGCAGCAACGAGGGATGAATGCTGTCAAAATCTTCTTGGCTGTTAAGGAACTGAAATCGTTCCATGTCCCACGCAACGTGGCCGGCGTCCGCCATGATCTTGAGATCAGGCATCGGCGCGATGAGACCTTTCTTTTGCTCCTCGAAATCTTTTGTGTCGTCAAACGGGAGCTCGGTCCGCACACGCCGGAGCGCATCCAAAGTGAATTTCGAAGGCGCCTTGCCTTTGGGATGAAAGTGACCGGTAGCGGGAGGCGCTGCTCCTTGAGCCAGCGCGGGACTGTCTTCCAGCATCAGATGGCTGCCGACAGCGAACGCGGTCCCGACCGCTGGAAGCGCTTGCACAAACTCGCGTCTGGTTGTCATTGCACTCTCTCCTTGAGGTGTTCGCAACACTCGCGCTCGGCGGAGCGCTCTGGCGTTGAGGTACATCAAGGCGAAAACGAAATGCCGTTCGCGGCCTGGCGCGAACGGGGGCAGACGCTACCGATAATACCGTCGTCGGTAGCGGCGTAGAGCGTGCGACATGAACAGATGACGCGAGCGGCCCGCGATCCGGCGCTCGCGTCCGCCGTTGAAGCGCTATGCCCCGGCCATGACGTTGTTACTCACGCCTTGCCATAGCCGCCGGCCGTCGGTGTTTGGATGATCACCGCTTCGCCGGCGTCGATCACCGTTTCGTCGCTGCCCTTCAGCTTCTCCATGGTGCCATCCTTGCGGCGCACCCAGTTCTCGCCGACCTCGCCGGCTTCGCCGCCATCGAGCCCCGGCGGGCGTATGCGGCGATGGCCGGACAGGATGGTGCAGTCCATCTTCTCCAGGAAGCGGATGGTGCGGCGGATGCCGTCGCCGGCGTGCCATTTGCCTTTGCCGCCGGATCCCGTGCGGATGTGGAAGTCCTCCAGCACCACCGGATAGCGGAATTCCAGAATCTCCGGATCGGTCAGGCGCGTGTTGGTCATGTGCGTGTGCACGGCGTCGGTGCCGTTGAAGCCGGGACCCGCCGGCGAGCCGGAGCAGATCGTCTCGTAGTACTGATACTTGGCGTTGCCGAAGTTGAGGTTGTTCATCGTGCCTTGCGCGGCGGCGAGGGCGTCGAGCGCGAGGAACAGACAGTTGGTCACCGCCTGCGACACCTCGACATTGCCGGCGACGACGGCGGCCGGATATTCCGGCTTCAGCATCGACTTCTGGGGGATGACGATGTTGATCGGCCGCAGGCATCCGGCGTTCATCGGGATGTCGTCGTCGACCATGACGCGGAAGACGTACAGCACGGCGGCGCGCGTCACCGGCTCGGGCGCGTTGAAGTTGGTCGGCTGCTGGTCCGACGTGCCGGTGAAGTCGACGGTCGCCTCGCGCTTCTTCTTGTCGACCGTGATCTTCACCTTGATCACGCTGCCCTGGTCCATCTCATAGCTGTATTCGGCGTCGTGCAGCCGGTCGATCACGCGCCGCACGCTTTCGGCGGCGTTGTCCTGCACGTGCTGCATGTAGGCCTTGACCACCGGCAGCGTGAACAGCGTCACCATCTTGCGCAGCTCGGCCACGCCCTTCTCGTTGGCGGCGATCTGCGCCTTGACGTCGTTGACGTTCTGCACCGGGTTGCGCGCCGGATATTTGGCGCCGAGCAGCGCGGCGACGAGCTCCTTCTCCCGGAACTTGCCGCGGTCGACCAGCTTGAAGTTGTCGAACAGCACGCCTTCCTGCTCGATATTGGTCGCGTTCGGCGACATCGAGCCGGGCGAGATGCCGCCGACGTCGGCGTGATGGCCGCGCGAGGCGACCCAGAACAGGATGTTCTTCTTCTTGTCGTCGAACACCGGCGTGCAGACGGTGATGTCCGGGAGATGCGTGCCGCCGTTGTACGGCGCGTTGATGGCGTAGACGTCGCCGGGCGCGATCCTGCCCTTGTTCTCGCGGATGATGGTTTCGACCGCGCGGTCCATCGAGCCGAGATGCACCGGCATGTGCGGCGCGTTGGCGACGAGCGTGCCGTCGGCGGCGAACACCGCGCAGGAGAAGTCGAGCCGCTCCTTGATGTTCACCGAGTAGGCAGTGTTCTGCAGCGACACGCCCATCTGCTCGGCGATCGACATGAACAGGTTGTTGAACACCTCGAGCATCACCGGATCGGCATGCGTGCCGATGGCGGCGGTGCGCTTGAGCTTCTTGATGCGCGCGAGCACGAGGTGGTTCTTGGCGGTGAGCTCGGCCTGCCAGCCGGGCTCGACCACGATGGTCTGGTGCGGCTCGATGATGATGGCCGCGCCCTTCACTTTGGCGCCGGGCTTGAGCTGGTCGCGGGTATAGACGTTGGCCTTGTGCCATTCGCCCTGCGAGAAGAACCTGGTCTTCTGCGCCGGCTTCGGCAGCGGCGCGGACGAGCGCCGCACGGCCTTCTCGTTGAACTTGGCGCCGCCGCCGACGGCTTCCACCGAGACGGCTTCGATCACCAGGTCCTTGTTGCGGTCGATGAAGCCGAAGCGCGCCTTGTGCGCCTTCTCGAAGGCGCGCTGCATGGCGGGCAGGGCGCCGGCGCTCACCGTGAGCGCCGTGTCCGTGCCGGCGTAACGGATATGCGCGCGCACGATCAATTTGATCTTGGCCTTGGGCACGCCCTGGCCGGCGACTTCGGTGACCACGTCCTTGCCGAGACGTTTGGCGGTGCGCTCGAGTGCGGTGAGCGCCTTCGCGCCATAGGGCAGCTCGATCGCCTGCTCGCGCGTCGCGCGGATATCGGCGAGGCCCATGCCGTAAGCCGACAGCAGCGACGAGAACGGATGGATCAGCACCTTGGTCATGCCGAGTGCATCGGCAACTAAGCAGGCGTGCTGGCCGCCGGCGCCGCCGAAGCAGTTGAGCGCGTAGCGCGTGACGTCGTAGCCGCGCTGCACCGAGATCTTCTTGATCGCGTTGGCCATGTTCTCGACCGCGATCTTGATGAAGCCGTCGGCGATTTCTTCCGGCGACTTGTCGCCGACCTCCTTGGCGAGGGCATCGAAGGCGGCCTTCACGGCATCGCCGTCGAGCGGTTCGTCCTGATGCGGGCCGAAGATCTTCGGGAAGAACGCCGGCATCAGCTTGCCGAGCATGACATTGGCGTCGGTGACGGCGAGCGGGCCGCCGCGGCGATAGCAGGTCGGGCCGGGATTGGCGCCGGCCGAGTCAGGACCGACGCGGAAGCGCGCGCCGTCGTAATGCAGGATCGAGCCGCCGCCGGCCGCGACCGTGTGGATCAGCATCATCGGCGCGCGCATGCGCACGCCGGCGACCTCGGTCTCGAAGGTGCGTTCGTATTCGCCGTCGAAATGTGACACGTCGGTCGAGGTGCCGCCCATGTCGAAGCCGATCAGGCGGTCGAAGCCGGCCTGCTTGCCGGTCTCGGCCATCGACACCACGCCGCCGGCCGGTCCGGAGAGGATCGCGTCCTTGCCCTGGAACAGATCGGCAGCGGTGAGTCCGCCGGACGACATCATGAACATCAGTCGCGCGCCGGATTTGTCGGTGTCGAGCGCGCCGGTCACGCGCGCCACATAGCGGCGCAGGATCGGCGACAGATATGCATCCACGACAGTGGTGTCACCACGGCCGACCAGCTTGATCAGCGGCGAGACTTCGTGGCTGACCGACACCTGGGCAAAGCCCATCGCACGCGCGAGATCGGCCACCTGCTTCTCATGCGCGGGGAAACGGTAGGCGTGCATGAAGACGATGGCGACCGCGTCGATGCCGTCGGCCTTGGCGGCTTCGAGCGCCTGCCGCGCGCCGTCGAGATCGAGCGCCTGCTCCACAGTGCCGTCGGCGCGTACGCGCTGCTCGACCTCGGCGACGCGCTCATAGAGCATGTCCGGCTTGATGATGTTTTTGGCGAAGATTTTCGGCCGCGCCTGATAGCCGATCTTGAGCGCGTCGCGGAACCCCTTGGTGGTGATGAGCAGCACGCGATCGCCCTTGCGCTCAAGGAGCGCGTTGGTCGCGACGGTCGTGCCCATTTTGACGGCGTTGACGCGGCCGGGCGGGATCGGCTCGCCCGCTTTCAGCCCCAGCAGGTCGCGGATGCCTTGCACGGCGGCGTCGGCATAGGCTTCGGGGTTTTCGCTGAGCAACTTATGCGCGACCAGCGAGCCGTCGGGCCGCCGCCCGACCACGTCGGTGAAGGTGCCGCCGCGGTCGATCCAAAAGTCCCAATGTGCTGGCGCGGTCTTTGCAGGCATTACGTACGGTACCTTGAGGCAAGAAAAGGGCCTGCACTATGTCCGCGTGCGCACCCATTAGACAAGCCTTTGTGCGCCTATCCGAAAGTCACAGCCTGCCGCCTGTGCAAAGGCCTTGCCTGCGGACAGCATCCACGGCCATCATGCCCTTGGGGCCCTCATGATGCGTGTGTTTCTCGACCGCCTTTACCTGTTCTCCGGCTACGCCGCCGGGGCGTTCCTGATCCTGATTTTCGGGATCATGATGTTCATGTCGGTGGGGCGGCAATTCGGCTTCAATATTCCGGCCGGCGACGATTTCGCGTCGTGGTGCATGGCGGCGATGGCGTTCCTCGGCCTGGCGCACACCTTCAAGAAGGGCGAGATCATCCGCGTCGGTCTCGTCGTCGAGCAGTTCACGGGCAGGAAGCGCTGGGCGCTGGAAGTGCTCGCGCTCACCATCGCCACGGCCTTCACGCTCTATTTCACGTGGCACGCGGTGACGATGACCTACGACTCCTGGCGCTTCAACGATATGGCGCAGGGTGTCCTGTCCGTGCCGCTGTGGATCCCCCAGATCGGCTACGCCAGCGGACTCTTGATCCTCGCGATCGCGCTCGTCGACGAAATGGTCGACGTGCTCAGGGGCAACAAGCCGACTTACGAGAAGGAACCGCCGTCCTCGCCCGATGAGTTCGTGGAGCGCGTCGCTTCGGGTGGGGCCGGCTGATGCACGATATCGGCCTCGTCAATCTTGCGCTGATCCTGCTCGGCGCGCTGATCCTGATCCTCGGCAGCGGCGTGTGGATCGCGGTGACGCTGGGGCTCATCGGCTTCATCGCCATGTGGCTCACCACCTCGGTGCCGATCGGCTCGGTGCTGGCGACGACGGTGTGGAGCGCGAGCGCATCCTGGACTCTGGCGGCGCTGCCTTTGTTCATCTGGATGGGCGAGATTCTCTTTCGCACGCGGTTATCGGAGGAGATGTTCCGCGGGCTGTCGCCGTGGCTGCAATGGCTGCCCGGCCGGCTCGTGCATGTGAACGTCGTCGGCTGCGGCATCTTCGCCGCCGTGTCCGGCTCGTCGGCGGCGACCTGCGCCACCATCGGCAAGATCGCGCTGCCGGAGCTCGAGAAGCGCGGTTACGACCCGGGCATCAGTCTCGGTTCGCTCGCCGGCTCCGGCACGCTCGGCCTGCTCATCCCGCCGTCGATTCCGATGGTGGTCTATGCGGTGACGGCCAACGTGTCGGTGCTGCAGGTTTTTCTCGGCGGCTTCCTGCCGGGCCTTTTGGTGATGGCGCTTTATTCCGGCTACATCATCCTGTGGTCGATGCTCAATCCGAGCAAGATTCCGCCGCGCGACCCGCCGATGTCCTTCAGGCGGAAGCTCGCCGAGTCGACCAAGCTAATTCCGTGCCTGCTGCTGATCCTCGCCGTTTTCCTGGCGCTGGTGTTCGGCTTTGCCACCGCGACCGAGTGCGCGGCCTGGGGCGTTGCCGGCGCGCTGCTGCTCGCATGGTGGAGCGGCACGCTGAACCGCAAGACGTTCTTCGAAAGCGTGATGAGCGCCACGCGCCTCACCTGCATGATCATGTTCATCCTCGCCGGCGCCGCCTACACCACCGCGGCGATGGCCTATACCGGCATTCCCGCGGCGTTGGCGGAGTGGGTGAAGGGCCAGCATCTGACGCCGAGCATGCTCGCGTTGTATCTGTCGATCATGTACATCATCCTCGGCTGTCTCATCGACGGCATTTCGATGATCGTGCTCACCGCCGTCGTGGTGCTGCCGATGGTGCAGCAAGCCGGGCTCGACCTCATCTGGTTCGGCGTTTACCTCGTTATCCACGTCGAGATGGCGCAGATCACGCCGCCGGTCGGTTTCAATCTGTTCGTGCTGCAGAACATGAGCGGCCGCGACACGCTGACGGTGGCGAAAGCGGCCTTTCCGTTCTTCATTCTGCTGCTCGCCGCCGTCTTCATCATTACGGAATTTCCGCAGATCGTCCTGCTGCTGCCGCAACTGGCGTTCCCGCCCAGTTGAGGCCGCATCGGCTCCTGCGTAAGCTTGCCGAAAGAATTGCATTCGTAGCGTTCATAACCCGAGAGGCGACACATGATTACTTTGTCCCGCGCTTTGCTCGTGGCCGCCGCGGCGGCCCTCGTATCGGCCGCGCAACCGGCCGCCGCGCAGACCAAATGGAATTTGCCGGCCGCTTACCCGGCCGACAATCCGCACAGCGAGAACCTCGCTTTGTTCGCCAAGGACGTCGCCGCCGCGACCGGCGACAAGTTGCAGATCACGGTTCATGCCAACGCATCGCTGTTCAAGGCGCCCGATATCAAGCGCGCCGTGCAGACGGGTCAGGTGCAGATCGGCGAAGTGCTGATGTCGCTGCACGAGAACGAAGATCCGATCTACGGCGTCGACGTGGTGCCGTTCCTTGCCACGAGCTTTGCCGAGTCCAAGAAGCTATGGGCGGCGTCCAGGTCGGCGGTCGAGAAGAAGCTCGCCTCGCAGGGCATGATGCTGCTGTTCGCCGTGCCGTGGGCGCCGCAGGGCATCTACGCCAAGAAGGACCTCAACTCCGTCGAGGATATGAAGGGCCTCAAATGGCGCGCTTATAATGTCGGCACCGCGCGCATCGGCGAACTCGTCGGCGCGCAGTCGGTGACGGTCCAGGCGGCCGAACTCGCGCAGGCGTTGGCGACGGGCGTCGTCAATGCCTTCATGACCTCCGCCGCCACCGGCTACGACAGCAAGGCGTGGGAGTCGGTCGACCACTTCTACGACACGCAGGCCTGGATCCCGAAGAACATGACCTTCGTCAACAAGGCAGCCTTCGACGCGCTCGACAAGCCGACGCAGGACGCGCTGCTCAAGGCCGCCGCCGCCGCCGAAACGCGCGGCTGGAAGATGTGGGAAGACAAGAGCGGCTGGTATCTCGATCAGCTCAAGGCCAAGGGCATGAAGGTGCAGGCGCCGAGCCCGCAGCTGCAGGCCGGCCTCAAGAAGATCGGCGAGCAGTTGACCGCCGATTGGCTGAAGAAGGCGGGCGCTGGCGGCGAAGCGGTGATCGCCGCATATAAGAAGTAAGCGGGCACACATTGGCGCCCGTCTTGCGAGCGCGCGGGTTCGGCCCGCGCACTCTTGTTATATCCGTCGCGTCACCCGCATCCGCTGACCAATGATCACGGTGCCGACCACGGCAGCGGCGTAAGCGAGCGTCGTGACCTGGATCGGCTCGCCGTTCACCGGCGCAGCGAGGGCGACGATGATGAAGGGTTGCAGCAGCGTCAGCTGCCCGACGCGGGCAACGCCGCCCATCGCCATGCCGGCATTGAAGACGAAGAACGCGCCGTACTGACTGACGAGGCTGACGTAAGCGAGGCCGGCCCAACCCTGCCACGGCACGGCCGGGAAGGGCGAGGGCCACAACAGAATGGTCACGATCAGCGCCACCGGCAGGAACGCCGCGACCTGCCAGGAGATGACCTCCCAGCCGCGCATGGTCATGCTCAACCGCCCGGACAGGGAGTAGCCGAAGCCGCCGGAGATCACGGTGCCGAGCAGATAGAGATCGCCGATCGAGACCGTGCCGGCGTCGCTGTGCGTCGCGACGAAGAAGATGACAATCGCCGCGCCGGCGACGCTCGCGAGCCAGAAGCCGATGCTCGGCCGTTCATGGGTGACGACGGTCGCGGCGGCGACGGTCGCGAGCGGCAGGATGCCGAGCACCACGCCGCCATGTGCCGCCGGTACGTTGGCCATCGCCAGCGCCATCAGAATGGGAAAGGCGACGATGGTGCAGAATGCCGTGATCGCCAGCGGGCCCCACATGGCGCGCGGCGGCACGCGGCAGCGCATGACGAGCAGCACGATGAGCCCGGCGAGGCCGGCAATGCACCAGCGCACCGCCGTCAGAAAGAACGGATCGAGATAGGCGACCGCCAGGCGCGTTCCCGGCAGCGTGCCCGCGAACAGGCAGACGCCGAGGAAACCGAGGGTGATGCCGAGCTTTTCGCGGGAGGACGTCATGAGAGACGCGCACGCTAATGCATATTCGCGCGCAAGCAAATGTCGGCGCTGACGGCTACGTCTTGCCGCCGGTGCCGCGCACGAGATCGAGCCAGGCCCTGCCGGCATGAGACAGATAACCGCCGCGCCGCCAGATCATGGCGATGTGCCAGTCGGTATCCGGCTCGTCGAGCAAAACGTGCCGCACCGTGGGATGTTTGCGTTGAGCGGCGATCATGCGCGGCAGGAAGGCGATGCCGAGCCCGGCGGCGGCAAGCTCGACGACGAAGTCGATCTGGCTGCTGCGCGCGACGACGGTCGGTTCGAAGCCGTGGCGGCGGCAGGCGTCGAGGATGACGCGGTTGAGCGCGAAGCCGGCTTCGAACAGGATGAACGGCAGATGCTGCAGCGCCGGCAGGCCGATGGACTTGCGGCGCGCCAGTTCGTGGTTGACCGGCAACAGCGCGACCAGCGGTTCGCGCTTGACCTCCTGCCATTCGAAGCCGTCCGACACCGGCAGCAGCGACGCGGCGAGCTCGATCTCGCCCGACAGCAGCACCTCCTCGAGGCGGGAGCTGCCGTACTCGACCAGGCGGATGTCGATGCCGGGATATAGATTGCGGTAGGTCGCGAACAGTGGCGCGAACAAGGTGCTGCTGCCGACGGGCGGCAGGCCGAGCCGGAGCGTGCCGCGCTTGAGGCCGCGCAGCTCGTCGAGCTCGGCGAGGAGGTCGTCGCGTTCGGCCAGCATGCGCAAGGCGCGCTGAAAAACGATGTCGCCGGCCGCGGTCAACGTGCTGCGGTGGCCGACCCGGTCGAGCAGCGGCACGCCGATCTCGTCCTCGATCTGCTTGACCGCCTTGCTCACCGTCGACTGTGTCGCAAACAGGGTCTTGGCCGCCGGCGAGAAGCCGCCCTGGCGCACCACCTCGACGAAAGCCCGCAGGGTCCTGAGATCCATCGCTATTCCATATCAGAATAGAGATTAGTCTATCAATTCATTTTGCGCATGCCGCAGTGCAGCATACATTTTGAGTCGTGAAAGGAAGCTTCTCATGACCGCGCGATCGATCAGCACCCAGGTGCGACACTTTATTCATCGCCGGTGGCTGGCCCAGGTGGGGATCCTTTTCGGGTTCTGGCTGCTCGGCGAGGCGGCCGTACGGTTGACCGGCCTGCCGGTACCGGGCGGCGTTGTCGGCATGCTGGTGGTGCTGGTGCTGCTGACGACGCGGCGTCTGAGCGTGTTCAGCATGCGCCGCGGCGCCGAATGGTTTCTCGCCGAGATGATGCTGTTCTTCGTGCCCGCCGTTCTGGCGCTGCTCGACCACGGCGAACTGCTCGGCCTTCTGGGCTTGAAAGTGCTGGCCGTGATCGTCGGCGGCACCATCGCGGTCATGGCCGTGACCGGGCTGACCGTGGATCTCTGCTCCCGTTGGACATTACGCCATGCCGTATCTGGCCCCGATATTGAATGATCCGCTGCTCGCGGCGGTCTTCTGGTCGGCGGCGACCATCGCCGTTTATCTTGTCGCCAAGCTCGCCTATCGGCGCTGGCGCCGCTGGTGGCTGATGCCGCTGGCGCTGGCGCCGATCATGCTGATCGTCGCGGCACTGGCCCTGCATACGAGTTACCACGACTATATCCGCGGCACGCATTGGATCGTCGCCTTGCTCGGTCCCGCGACGGTCGCCTTCGCCGTGCCGATCTACGAGCAGCGCGCACTGATCCGCCGCTATTGGCCGGTGCTGGCTTTCGCGATGGTGGCAGGCAGCATCACGTCGATGGCGACGGCCTGGGCGCTCGCCTCGGTACTCGGCCTCAATGACGCCCTGCGCCTCAGCCTTTTGCCCCGCTCGATCAGCACGCCGTTCGCGATGGCGGTGTCGGGCGAGATCGGCGGCGTGCCCGATCTGACGGCGGTGTTCGTCGTCATCACCGGCATTCTCGGCGCGGTGATCGGCGAAGTCATGCTGGCCCGCTTTCCCGTCCGCTCGGCTATGGCGCGCGGCGTGCTGCTCGGCGTGAGCGCGCACGGTGCCGGCACCGCCAAGGCGCACGAGATGGGCCGGGAGGAGGGCTCCATCGCCGGCCTGGTGATGGTGCTGGTCGGGTTGTTCAACGTGCTGTTCGCGCCGGTTCTCGCGATGGGCTTGCATTACATCTGAGCGCAACGGCGAGATCGCGAACGCCGAAGTCGTCGGCATGGTTGTGTTCTCGTCGTTTCAGATGGCGGTGCGGCTTTGGCTCATGCGCGAGCCGGCGCGGGTGGCGGACGGCATGCGCGAGCTCGCAGCGTTCATCGACGTCATCCTGAAGGGGCTTCAGCCGCGCAATTGAAAAGCAAAAGGCCCGGCGGGTGCGCCGGGCCTTTCGTCGATCTTGACCGCAACGATCAGCGGCGCGGTGGCGGCGGCGGTGCGCTCGCCTGCTGATCGATCAGCGGCGTGATGCGGCGGATCGCGACGCGCCGGTTGGTGCGCGAGGGACCATCGGTCGGGTCCTTCAGATACTGTTCGCCGTAGCCTTGCGTGACGAGGTTCTCCGCCGGCACCTGGAACTGCTCGGTGAGCGCGACCGCCACCGCTTCCGCGCGCCGGTCGGACAGCGACAGATTGTCCTCGTCGTTGCCGGTCGCATCGGTGTGGCCTTCGATCAGGAACACCTCACGCGGATTGCGCGAGATCGCCCGATTGAGACCATCGGCGATGACGTTGAGCTTGTCGATCTGATCCGGCGTGAGCTGCCAGGAGCCGCTGTCGAAATTGATGTCGAGATCGACGCGCGGCATGCGCGCCCGCAGCGGTTCGCTGAAGCGCACTTCATCGAGCGTATAGCGCTGCTCGATGCGTTCGACCGGCGGCGCCATGAACGCGCCGTAGATCACGTCGGGTTGCGCGTCCCAGGCATCGACGATGTAGCGGTCGCGCGGGATGCGGATCACCGGCGGCGGCGGATCGACGAAGTAAGCCGGACGGGCAAAGCTGTTGTCGATGATCACGACCTGACGCCCGTCCGGATAACGGCGCACGCGCCGCACCAGCCGCCCGTCGGCATCGGTGATGTTGATGATCGTGTTGTTGTTCGACCGCTGCACGATCGTGAAGGTCTGATTGCCACGCCGGTCGACGCGCACGTCACGTGCGCCGATGGCGAAGCGGTTCTCTTCGTTGTGGCGGATGTAGGTGCGATCGCCTTGCCGCACGATGACCCGGTCACCTTCGCGAATGAAGGTGTTGCCGTTCTGCTGGGTCTCGTGACGCTCGCGGCGCACCTGATCCATCGTCGGCGCCGGCCCCTGATTGTCGCGGCGGATGAACTCGCGCGCGTCGCGCGGCTGCGTCGACGGCACGATGGCGGCCGCCGGGGGCGGCGGCGGTGCGGCGCCACGCTGCTGTTGCGGCGGCTGGCCGTTCGGCGGCGGCCCGCGGAAGTTCGGTTGCGGCGCGGGTGGCTGCTGGCCCGGAGGCTGACCGTTCGGCGCCGGTCCGCGGAAGTTCGGCTGCGGTGCCGGTTGCGGCTGTGCTTGCGGCTGCGGAGCAGGCTGTGGTTGTGCTTGCGGCTTGGGCGCAGCGGGTGCCGCGGCCGGTGGCGGTGTTGGAGCCGCATGCGGCGGCGGCGTTTGCGGACGCTCTTGCCGTTGCTCCTGCCTTTGCTCCGGCCGTTGATCGCGACGGTCGTCGCGGCGCTCTTCGCGTCTGTCTTCACGACGCTCCTGACGCGCTGGCGCGCCCGGCGGCGGCGATGGCGGCGCGGCTTGAGGACGTGACGGCGGCGGCGCGCTCGGGGCGGGCGGCGGCGGCGGCGCTTGATGTTGCGGCTGTTGCGGCGGTGCCGGCGGCTTCGGTGCGGCCGCGGGTGGCGGCGCCGGTTGGTGCGGCGGCGGCGGAGCCTGATGCTGCGGCGGCGCCGGTGGCTTGGGCTGCTGTGGCGGCGGGGCCGGCTGCTGCCTGGGCGGCGCATGCTGCGGGCCGCGCACGGCCGGCGGCTGCTCCGGCTTCTTCTCTTCGGCCGGCGGCGGCGCCACGGCCTGCGCCAAGAGAATCGGCGCGTCCTCCGCGTGCGCGGCGAACGCCTGCGGGGAGGCGGCCGACATCACCAAAACGGCGGTGCTGGCCAAGAGAAACGAGTTGGTCTTCATATGAGGAGATGCTCCGAGGGGCGTGGCGAACGGACGTTCTGTCAATCATCCAGCAGTGCGCTGAACCGTGCCGGTCGGCGAAACACAACGTTCGTTGCGATCCTCTGTTCCCGCGTATCGATTGCGGTGCCACGTCCGGCATACGTGACGCATGAAAGGTCGTGAGCAATGACAGCCGGATTATGGCAAGAGCGAGAAACTTTTTTTGCGCGCACAGTGGCTTAACAGGCTTCTCTGAAGCAGGCGTTCAGCAGCGGTTCATGATGCCGACCATCGTGAGCACGTAGGCCGCGCATTGTACAACCAGCATCGGCAACAGGCTCATCGCAACGACGACGGACCACATCGCCGGTGTCAATGGCGCGAGATGCAGTACCTGCGCCATCGGCGCGACATAAGGCGGCACGGCCAGCAGCAGCGCACACAAAGCGAGCGCCGCCCATACCCACGGATTGCGCGTCACCTCGTTGTTGAACGGCGCGGCGCGCGCATGTCGCATGTCGAACACATGCCAAAGCTGTGCGAAGGCGAGCGTCAGGAACGTCACCGTCACGGTCTCGCGACTTGGCAGCGCCAGCCATGCGTTCGCCAGCACGAGCGCGCCGAACGTTCCGGCGCTGAGTGCGATGCTTTGCAGCGCGATAACGATCCACTGCGCGCGGCCGACGATCGGCTCCTTCGGATCGCGCGGCGGCCGCGCCAGGACGTCGCGCTCGCCTTCGCCCATGGCCAATGCGAAAGCGGGAAAGACGTCGGTGACGAGATTGAGGTAGAGGATCTGCAGCGGCAGGATCGGCAACGGCAGCGTCAGCAGAATGGCGAGGCCCACAACAATCACTTCGCTCAGATTGCATGAGAGCAGATACGCGACGAAGCAGCGGATGTTGCCGAAGATGACGCGGCCCTCGCGGATCGCTTTGACAATGGTGGGGAAGGCGTCGTCGAGCAGCACCATGGCGGCGGCTTCGCGCGCGACGTCGGTGCCGCGCAGTCCCATGGCGACGCCGATATCGGCCTGTTTGAGCGCAGGCGCGTCATTGACGCCGTCGCCGGTCATGGCGACGACATCGCCGGCCTCCTGATAGGCGCGGACGAGCGCGAGCTTCTCGGCCGGGTTCACGCGCGCGAAGATGCCGGCGGCGGCGAGATCGGCGTGCCCGCCTTTGATCAGCGTTTGCACGTGACGGCCTTCGACCACTTTGGTGCTCGGCAGTCCGACCGCGCGGCCGATGCTGCGGGCGGTGACGGCATGGTCGCCGGTGACCATCACGACGCGGATCCCGGCGCGCCGGCAGTCGTCGATTGCCTGCGGCACGTCCGCGCGCGCGGGGTCTTCGAGCGCGAGCAGGCCGAGAAAGGTCAGTTCTTCGTATGGCGCGGCGTCGGCACGGGCGGCGCTCTTACCGGCGCCGGCGAGCACGCGCAGGCCGTGCGTGCCGAGATGGTCGACACGGTCGCTCCATGCCTTGCGCATGACGTCGTCCATCGGCACGTCGCCGCGCTCCGTCGCGGCCCGCGTGCAGGCTGCGAGCACGGCCTCCGGCGCACCTTTGACGGCGATGAGGAAACGGCTGCCGTCCGTATGCACCGTCGCCATCATCTTGTTCGCGCTATCGAAGGCGTGCTTCGCCGCTAGCGGATGCGCGGCGTGCAGCGCGTGACGGTTGAGACCGGCCGCGCGGCCGGCGCGCAGCAGCGCCAGCTCCATCGGGTCGCCGCTCGAATCCTTGGCGGTATGGCCGAGCGTTGCGTCGTTGCACAGCACGGCGGTGGTGAGCAGCCGCGTCACCAGCGCGTCGTTGGCAAGCTTCCGCGCATGATCGGTGATGTCGATCTCGCCGGAGTCGATCCAGAGCCGCCGTAGGGTCATGCGGTTCTCGGTCAAGGTGCCTGTCTTGTCGGTGAGGATGACCGTCGTCGCGCCCAAAGTTTCCACCGCCGACAAGCGCTCGATCAACGCGTTCTGCCGCGCCATGCGCCACATGCCGCGCGCGAGCGCGAGCGTCGCGACGATCGGCAGGCCCTCGGGAATGGCGGCGACGGCGAGCGCGATGCCGGCCTCGATGATGAGAAAAACATCGTCGTGCGTGACGAGCCCGACGCCGACGATGATCGCGGCGACGATGATGGTGGCCCAGACCAACTGCCCCGACAGGCGCGCGAGCTTCTTCTCCAACGGCGAACTTCCGGCCTCCGCGTCGGCGACCAGACGCGAGATGCGACCGAGCTCCGTATGCGAACCGATAGCGGTCACCACGCCGATGCCGCTGCCGCGCGTGATCGCCGTGCCCTTGAACAGCATCGACTTGCGCTCGGCGAGCCGTGCATCGGCGGCCACGGCCGCGATGTCCTTGTGCACGGCGACGGACTCGCCGGTCAGCGTCGACTCGTCCGCGGCGAGATTGGAGGCCTCGATCAGACGCAGATCGGCGGCGATCGCGTCGCCGGCATCGACCAGCACGATGTCGCCGGGCACCAGTTCTTCGGCGGGAACGAGACGCGTATGGCCGTCGCGGCGCACGCGCGCCATGCGCCCGCCGAGCGCGTGCAAGGCTTCGATCGACCGAGCGGCCTTGAGCTCCGTGAAGAGGCCGATCAGCGCATTGACGGCGAGCACCGCGACGATCGCGAGGCCTTCTTCGAACTCCCGAAAGACGAAGGCGAGCGCGGCCGCGCCCGCCAGCAGATAAACCACCGGGCTCCTGAACTGATGCGCCAGCACGTGCCATGCGCTCAAAGGCGGGCGCGCGGCGATGCTGTTGGGGCCATATTGCGCCGCGCGGTGTCGGACGTCGGTTTCGAACAGACCGTTGATCGGCGAGACCTCGGACGCAGCCAACGTCTCCGAGGCTGTCATCGCGTGGGGTGCGAAGGGATCGACGGCGATGGGTGGTGCGATTGTCATGTGGGGCCAATCTATGGCCATCCGCGCGGGTGGTATTTGATTTGGATCGGCCCGGCGCGCCGCCTTTCCGCGACGCGTTGTCGCCATCAAGGGTCGCGCGGCGGCGTCCGCGCGTCATAAGAGCGTTCTGAAGCCGAGGCGCAGGAGGCGTCGCCCGTGGCGATGCTACCACCTCGCCATGCAAGGCCGATCTAAAATCAAAAAGTACCAATGGCTTAAATCCGATGCCCGGGCTGAAGCAGCTTGCGCCAGCGGATCGGGAGTCTGACTGTGGTCACCAGTGTCATGCGTTTTGCGGCGTTCGCTTTCGCACTCGTTGTGTCCCCAGCCGTGGCGCAGCCGATCACCCTGAAACTGTCATTCTTCACGTCGGACCGGACGATCGCTTACGCCGCCGCGATCCGGCCATTCGTGGAAGCCGTCAACCGCGAAGGGGAAGGTGTCGTCAAGATCGAGGTCTATACCAGCGGCACACTCGGCAAGGTGCAGCGCGAATTGCCGGATCTGGTGCTGTCCGGCGGCGCCGACATCGCCTTCATCATTCCCGGACAGAACCCGGAACGCTTCGTCGACAGCGGCGTGATCGAATTGCCCGGCCTGTTCAAGGACGTGCGCGAAGCGACGCTGACCTTCACCAATCTGGTTCACGCCAATGCGCTCGCCGGCTATGACGAGTTCTTCGTCGTTGGGGCTTTCGCGACTCCGCCGGAGACGATCAACAGCCGCAAGCCGACCCAGAGCCTTGCCGATCTCAAAGGTCAAAGGATTCGCGTCAACAACGCAACCCAGGCGGAAGCGCTCGCCAAGCTGGGCGCGCTGCCGAAGGTCATCGCTTTCAACGAGACGGCGCCGGCCATCATGGATGGCACGCTGGATGGTGCGACGGTTGCGCTGGCGCAGCTGTTCGATGTCGGCATCGGCCGGTTGACCAGCTACCATTACCTGCTGGGTACCAGCTCCGCGCCGCTGACGCTGCTGATGAACCGCAAGGTGCTCGACCGTCTGCCGCCGCGGGCTCAGGCGATCATCCGCAAATACAGCGGCGAGTGGGCAGCGGCGCGCTTCATTGAAGTCTACGAAAAGGCGGTGAAAGACGCGCGGGAGGAGTTGCAGCAAGATCGACGGCGCACGATCGTTGCGCCGTCGCAGGCCGATCTCGATGCGGCGGCGGCCGTCTTCTCGACGATCTCCGACGAGTTCGCGGCGAAGGGGCCGCACAATGCCGAACTCGTGCGCATGGCGCACGACTTCGTCGCCAATCTGCGTGTGGCAAAGTGAGCCACCCGATGGCCCACAACTTGGACGCCTCGCCGGTCGAAAGCGCGAAGCGGTTCTTGTGCCGGGCCGCCGTCAGCTGCGTCGCGGTGCTGTCACCCACAATCGCTGTGGGTGAGCCCGTTCAGCTCAAACTCTCCTATATTGGGTCCGAACAGGCGCAGGCCTATCAGGCCGGCATCAAGCCCTTCGTCGAGGCGGTCAATGCCGAGGGGAAAGGACTCGTCAACATCGTCGTCTATGCCGATGGCGCCCTCGGCAAGTCGGTGCCCGACCAGCCGGCGATGCTCCAAAAGGAGATCGCCGATATCGCCTGGGTCATTCCCGGTCAGACACCTTACCGGTTTCCGGACAACGAGCTGTTCGAGTTTCCGGGTCTCGTCCAGGATTTCCGCGAGGGTACGCTGGCCTATACGCACTTGGTCGCCGCAGATCGATTGCGCGGCTATCAACCGTTCTTCGTTATCGGTACCTACGTCACCAGTCCCGCGTTCATTCACAGCAGCAAGCCGGTTCCGTCGATCGCGGCGCTGCGTGGCCAGAAGGTCCGGGTCAACAATGCAACCGAAGCGGCGGCGCTCGAACGTCTGGGCATGATCCCGACGGTCATGCCGGTATCGCAAGTGGCTGCCGCGATCGAACGCGGGACCGTCGACAGCGCTGTGATCGCGCTGACCGGTCTGCACGATTACGGCATCGGACGCTTTGCCACGTATCACTATTATCTTGTTGTGGGCGTCGCGCCGGTCGCGTTGCTGATGAACCGCAAGAAGTTCGAGAGCCTGCCCGACGCGGCCAAGGATTTGATCCGCAAGTACAGCGGTGAATGGACCGCGGCGCGGTGGATCGAGGCCCTCAGCGCGATCGACCAGCGCAACACCGCCGCTCTCGGATCGGACCCCAGACACGTTCTCGTCATCCCGTCGCCGGCCGATCGGGACGTCGCGGAGCGAAGTTTCCGGACGCTGATCGAAGATTGGGCGGCGACCGGCACGCGGAATCGCGACCTTCTGGAGCGGCTCGAGGCCGAGCTTTCCACCATCCGTTCAGGGGCGCGCTAGAGCATCCGATGGCGACACCTTCAACGACATTCTTCTGGCGTTACGTCGCGGCGCTCGTCGTCGTCCTTGTATTGCTGGTCGGCGGCACGTGGGTCATCGTCAAAGCGACGACTGATCATCTGCTGTATCAAACCGCGACGCGCGCGGCGCAACTTTGGGCCAAGTACCTGGCCGATAACGTCGTCGATCTCGAGCAGATCGCCGCCGGTGAGGCGCCGTCATCGGCGAGCCTGACCTTCCTCGCAACAGCGCGCACGAGCGGCGCGGTGTTCCGCTACACGGTCTTCAATCGCTACGGTTACTCGATGCTGGTCGCCGACCGCGAAAAGGTGACGCCGATCGACCTGTCCGAGTTCAATCCTATCGCCGCGGAGGCGGTTAAGCGCGATCGGGCGGTCGTCGATGCCAAGGAAGGGCGTGCGCCGGGCGAGCCCGCTTACTTCGCGCAGGCTTACGTGCCTGCTTTGGTGCAAGGCAGGCCGGTCGCCGTGGTCGCCGCTTATGTCGATCTGACCGCGGAGCGGGAAAGCTTCGTGTGGGCGTTTCTGCTCGCGGCCCTGTCGCTCTGTTCATTGACCGCTTTGTCGTTCGGTGTACCGGCCGTCGCCTGGTATAGGCGCACGCGGGAGAAGCAACACGCCGACCGCCGCATCCAGTTCCTCGCGCATCACGACGTGCTCACCGGCCTCGCCAATCGCGCGCGCTTGATCGAGCGCCTGGAGGCCGCCCTGGCCGTCATGCCGTCGACCAGCGGGCTAGTTGCGGTTCATTTCATCGACGTTGATCACTTCAAGCAGATCAATGATGGGTTCGGTCATGACGGCGGCGACTTTCTGCTCGCGACGGTGGGCGAGCGCCTGCGCGCGCTGACCCGCATCGAGGACATGGTGGCGCGGCTGGGCGGCGACGAGTTCGTGGTGGTGCAGACCGGCTTCGCGCAGAAGAGCCAGGCCGAGGAGTTCGCTGGGCGCCTGGCCCAGGTGCTGCGCGCGCCGGCCTATTTCCGCGAGCAGGAAATCCTGGCGACTTCACCATCGGCGTTGCCATCGCCCCGGCCGACGGCGCGAGCGCCGAACGGCTGCTCAAGAGCGCGGACCTCGCGCTCTATGCCGGCAAGGCGGCGGGGCGCGACCGCATCCGATTCTTCGCGCCAGAGATGGACGAGGCGCTGCAGAAGCGGGTCGCGCTCGAGAAGGTGATCCGCGACTGCGTTGCGCACGGAAAGTTCGTGCTGCACTACCAGCCGGTGTTCGAGATGGATAGCAAACGTCTCGTCGGTTTCGAGGCTTTGGTGCGTTTGCCGGCGCCGGATGGCACGCTCGTCTCGCCAACGGAGTTCATCCCGGTGGCCGAGGAAATGCGGATGATCGACAAGATCGGCGCCTGGGTGCTGGGCGAGGCCTGCCGCACGGCGACGTCATGGCCGAAAGAGCTGACGGTGGCGGTCAACCTGTCGCCGTCCCAGTTCGAATCCGGCACGATCGAGCAGACGGTCACCGACGCGCTGAAGGAAAGCGGGCTCGATCCGCGCCGGCTCGAATTGGAGATCACGGAATCGCTGCTGATGCACAACAGCGATGCCACCATGGCGACGTTGCGGCGGCTTAAGGACATGGGCCTGTCGGTCGTGATGGACGACTTCGGCACCGGCTATTCCAGCCTGAGTTATCTTTGGAAGTTTCCGTTCGACAAGATCAAGATCGATAGAAGCTTCATGGAGAGCTTCGCGAAATCGGGCCGCGACGTCGAGACGGTGGTCAAGACCATCATCGCGCTCGGCCGCGAGATGAACATGCGCGTGACGGTCGAGGGTGTGGAGACCGCCGCCCAGGTCGACTTCCTTTACAACGCGCATGCCGATCAGGTGCAGGGCTTCTACTTCGGCAAACCGTTACCCGCAGCCGACATGACTGCCGATAGCCTCGCTCAGCTCCGCAAATCGATGCCGCCGGCGCCGCCGGGCCACGTCACGAACGGCAAGCTGCGCCTGGTCGAGCCGACGCAGAAATGATGCGTGCGGCCCCTCGAAATTGGCGGGGGCCCGATGGTGTCCCATCGAGCCCCCTGAGATAGATCAGCCAGCCTGTAAGCCGGGTTCTGTATGGCCCGCGAGCAAGCCCGCGAACGTGACGGCCATTCCTCTGGTACGCCGGTTGCCCGGCGCATCATGCAACCTACCCGAACGGCTGATCGGGACCGATCGGACTTGCGTCCACGCCGTTCCTATTCGGTTTTGCTCCCGGTGGGGTTTGCCGTGCCGCCGCCGTTGCCGGAAGCGCGGTGCGCTCTTACCGCACCGTTTCACCCTTGCCGCGGTCGATACGCAACGTGACCGTGGCGGTCTGTTCTCTGTGGCACTGTCCCTGGGTTCGCACCCGCCGGACGTTATCCGGCACCGTTTGTCCCTGGAGCCCGGACTTTCCTCTCCGGCCGCCTTTCGGCATTGGCGCGGAGCGGCCGTCCAGCCGACTGACCGCATAGGCATGGGGGTGGCGGCGGGCCACGTCAAGCGCGGTGTGCGGCCATAGTCAAAAAAGGCCCGGACCTCTTGGAGGAGAGGCCCGGGCTATAGAGGTTCAAGATGAAGATGGCCGCATCTGTCGCTACGGCCGGTTGACCCATGACTCCGGTCTGGGGCCGAATTGTCCCCAGTCTGAGGCGGGATTCGGGCGCTCTCGGCGGCTTTGGAACCGGGCGCGGCTTCGTCGTCGATCCCGATGGCTTTCGGCGCGAAGCCCGCAGCGGCAAGACGACGCGCGCCGCTAGCCCGTCTTCCGCGGGCGCGTATCGCTCAAGGTCCGCAAGGTGAGCTGCGTCGAGGGATCGGCGACGCCGTCGACGCGCGCCTGCCGGAAGTGGCGTTGGAAGGCGATCACCACGTCGCGCGTCGTGTCGTCATACTGGCCGGTCTCTTCGATGCCGTAGCCGTATGCGGCGAGCATGCGCTGCAGCCGCGCGACCGCATCGCCGCGATCGCCCGGATGCAACTTCACGCCGTCGACATTGGTCCGCGCCGGCCGCACCCAGTGGCCGATGCCGGATTCGTGCAGCAACTCCCACGGAAACTTCTCGCCGGGATCCTGCTTACGTGACGGCGCGACATCTGAATGTGCGAGCACGCGGTCGCTGCTGACGATGTACCGGGTCATGATCGACTTGCACAGCGAGATGACCGCGGCGATCTGCCTGAGCGGAAAGTTCTGATAGCCGAATTCGTGGCCGGGATTGACGACTTCGATGCCGATCGAGCGCGAGTTGATATCGGTTTCGCCGGCCCAGAACGAGACGCCCGCATGCCAGGCGCGCTTTTCCTCCGGCACGCATTGCACGATGCGGCCGTCCTCGAACACGACGTAGTGCGCCGAGACTTTGCTCTCGGCTGTTGTCAGCCGCCGCAGCGCGGCTTCGCCGCTCTGCATGCCGGTATAATGCAGGAGAATGATGTCGGGTGCGCCGCCGACGCGCTCGTCAAAGCTCGGCGACGGGAGGACGTCAGAGACGATGAAGGAATCCGGCTGGAAGGCGGGCATGTCGGCCGGCGCTGGTAACATTGTCATTGTGAGGAATACGTCGGTCATCTTTCGCCGTGTGGCGGCGAAAAAGCAATATGCGCGTGCACCTTTGTGACTCTCCTCTGCAAGCCACGCATGTCATGAACGCAAAAGCGCGGCCCGGAGGTCCGGGCCGCGCAACGCACGCAACTGTTACGCTACGCTCACGCAACCTGATGCGTGCTTATCGACCGGTCGAACTCGGGGTCGCGGGGCGCGTGCCCATGCCGCTGCTGGCGCCGCCGGCGCCAGTCGTGGCCGCCGGCTTCGGCGCCTCGTAACGGGCGAAGGCCTGGGCGTTCGTGAGCTGATCCTTGGTCATCGCGGTCTTCAGCTTCGGGTCACCGCCGTTGTCGCCCGGCACCATCTGGAAAGCTGACGGTGCGAGCGCCACTTCCTTCGCGCCCATGCCGAGGAAGCCGCCGACGCTCACGACGTAGGCGTCGATCTTGCCGCTCTTGTCGAACAGGATGTCGCTGATGTCGCCGATCTTCTGATTGTCGGCGCCAAGGACATCGGTGCCCTTGAACTTGGTCGCCAGCAGCTGATCCGGCGTCTGCGACGAGACGAACTGTGCCTGACCGGTGGCAGCCGAGCCGGCCGGAGCCGACTGAGTCGTCGCCGCCGGCGGCGATGCCGTCGAACCGGAGGGTGCGCTCGACGATTGCGCGAGTGCGCCCGTAGCCATCAGCGCGCTGATCGCCGCGCCGGCCATAAGATGTTTGATCATTGGATGCCTCCTCTGTCCCTTCCAAACGGAACTGTCTGAATTGCGGGCCTGCCGCAGCCCGCGTGCAGCCAACTCGTGGCGTGCGGTCATGTTCCTTGCCCGGCGACGAAGTCGCAGGGGCGGGGGCGCGGCACCGGGATGCCGCGCGAAGCGGGTTCCGTGACTGGGAACCGCGGACGGCAATAAATCCTTAAGTTTAAGCGCCGTTAATGATGAACGAGCGCGCGGTGCGTCGGTGGCCTGAATCGGTCCCGGGGCAGGGCCATTCCATTGACGCCCATAATATCCCATGGTATCCCAAACGAGATTTGCAAGGATCGCCAGTTTCTTCCCAGCCCGGATTCGGGACGACGTGGCGGTTCTGAGGGACCCGCTCCGCGCGGCCCACGGGCGTGGCGTTCAGTCGGTGGTGAGTGCGGGATATGGCGGACCGCTTCGTGTCCAACATCACGTTGCGGCTCGACTCCAAGGGTCGCGTCTCGATCCCGGCTCTCTTCCGATCGGTGCTCGGCCGCGACGGCTTCGAGGGGCTCTATTGCTATCCGGCGTTGGACCGGCCGGCGATCGATGCGGGTGGCAATGCGTTGATGGCGGAGATCGAGGCGTTGATCGGACGATTCACGCCTTTCTCGGAGGAGCGCGAGCAGTTCGCGCTGGCGCTCTACGGCACCAGCGAGACGCTCAAAGTGGATGGCGAGGGCCGCGTGATGCTGAGCGAGAGCTTGAAGCGCCACGCCGGTATCGCGGACAGCGTGACGTTTGTCGGGTTGGGTCACAAGTTTCAGATCTGGGAGCCTGGCCGTTTCCAGCACGAGCTCGCGGAGGCCACCCAAAAGGTGCGCGCGCTCAAGGCCGAGCTGAGCTCCCAGGCGGCGGGGCGCAACGCGCTCGGAGCACGGGAATGACGGCGGGTGGCGGCGGCTTTGCTGTCGCTGGCGGACCGGCCCTCCACATTCCCGTGCTCGGTCGCCCAGCGCTGCAATTCCTCAACGTCAAGGATGGCGGCGTCTACATCGACGGCACGTTCGGCGCCGGCGGCTATACGCGTGCGATTCTGGCCGCGGCGCACTGCCAGGTGATCGGCATCGATCGCGATCAGACCGCGCTGGCGCTCGGCGCCGACTTGGTCGAGCAGGCGCAAGGCCGGCTGACCCTGGTCGAGGATCGGTTTTCCAATCTGGATAACGTCGCGCGCGACTGCGGCCACGAGCAGGTCGACGGCATCGTGCTCGATGTCGGCGTCTCGTCGATGCAACTCGACCAGGCGGAGCGCGGCTTCTCGTTCCGCCTCGACGGCCCGCTCGACATGCGCATGAGCGGCGAGGGCGCGAGCGCCGCCGACGTCGTCAACGCGGCGGGCGAGCGCGACCTCGCCAACATCATCTATATCCTCGGCGAAGAGCGCTTCTCGCGCGCCATCGCCCGCGCCATCGTCAAGGCGCGCGCCGAAACGCGCATCGAAACCACGCGTGCTTTGGCCGACATCGTTTCGTCCGTGGTGCGCGCCAAGCCGCACGAGATTCATCCGGCGACGCGCACGTTTCAGGCGCTGCGCATCTTCGTCAACGACGAGCTCGGCGAACTCGCCACCGCGCTTGGGGCCGCCGAGCGCGTGCTCAAGCCGGGCGGCCGTCTGGTCGTCGTCTCCTTCCATTCGCTGGAAGACCGCATCGTCAAGACATTCCTGGCGTCGCGCAGCGAAACGCGGGGCGGCTCGCGTCACGCGCCGGAAGTGCAGCGCGCGGCGCCGAGCTTTACCGTGCTGACCAAGCGCCCCGTCGTTGCCGATGAGGACGAGATCGCCCAGAACCCGCGCGCGCGTTCCGCCAAGCTGCGGGCCGGCGAGCGCACCGAGGCCGTGGCGCATCGCGACAATGTCGCCGCGTTGTTGCCGCGCCTGCCGTCGCTCGCCGACGTGCTGAGGGGGCGCTGAACCATGCGGCTTCTCAACATCCTGGTGATCGCGGCGCTGATCCTGGCGGCGTCCTACGTCTACAAGATCAAGTTCGACTCGACGCTGCAGGCCGAGCGTCTCGCCAAGGTGCGCAACGAGATCCGGAAGGAACAAGACGCCATCGCGCGGCTCCGCGCCGAATGGGCGAAGCTCGAAACGCCGAGCCGCATCCAGACCTTGGCCGAGCGTCATCTGACGCTCAAGCCGCTCCAGCCGACGCAGTTCGACAATCTCGATCGGCTGCCCGAGAAACCGCCGCAGATCGTATCGCCCCAGTCGAGCGATCCGATCGGCGCCATGCTGTCCGCGCCCGACACGACCGGCAGCGTGCCCGCGAAACGGTGAGCAGTATGCAGTCCGTCGTCCCCAACGAAAGCCGCTGGCAGCGCTTCATGCGCGGCCTGCTCTATGGCCGCGGTGTCGACCGCAATGTGAAGGCCAAGGCGCGCCTCGGCCTCGCCATCGTCATCTTCGCGGGCGTTTACGTCGTCATCGCGGTGCGGCTCGTCATGTTCGCGACCTTCAGCGACGGCCATAACGGCCGCCGCAGCGTCGGTCAGGACGCCATCGCCACCGCGCGTCCCGATATTCTCGATCGCAATGGCGAGATTCTCGCAACCGATGTGAAGACGCCGTCGCTGTTCGCCGAGCCGCGCAAGCTCATCGACGTCGACGAGGCCGTGGAACTGCTCACCGCGACCTTGCCCGATCTCGACGCCAACGAAGTGCGCGAGCGGCTTTCGTCCAAGCGCGGCTTCGTCTGGCTCAAGCGTGAAATCACGCCCGAGCAGCAACGCCAGGTCTTCCATCTCGGCATTCCGGGCGTCGGCTTCCTGCCCGAGAACAAGCGCGTCTATCCGAACGGCCCGACGATCTCGCACACGCTCGGCCATGTGAACATCGACAACCAGGGCATCGCCGGCATCGAGAAATGGTTGGACGGGCAGGGGCTCGCCGCGCTGCACATGGCGGGTCTCGCGTCGGACCGGCTGCAGAAGCCGGTCGAACTCGCCGTCGATCTGCGCGTGCAGTTCGCGATGCGCGACGAACTCGTCAAAGCGCGCGACAAGTTCAAGGCCAAGGCGTCGGCCGGCCTCGTGCTCGATGTCAACACCGGCGAGATCGTCGCCATGGTGTCCGAGCCCGACTACGACCCGAACAATCCGCGCGAGGCCAACGACCCGACGCGCATCAACCGGCTCACCACCGGCGTGTTCGAAATGGGTTCGACCTTCAAGGTCTTCACCGTCGCGATGGCGCTCGATTCCGGCCGCGTGACGCTGAACTCGACCTTCGACGGCCGCCAGTCGCTGCGCTACGGCCGCTTCACCATCCACGACGACCATCCGATGCCGCGCATGCTATCCGTGCCGGAAATCTTCAAATACTCGTCGAACATCGGCGCCGCGCGCATGGCGCTGTCGCTCGGTCCCGAATATCACCGCGCCTTCCTCAAGAAGATGGGTCAGCTCGACCGCCTGCGCACCGAGTTGCCCGAGAGTGCCGAGCCGATCGTCCCCAAGCGCTGGGGCGAGCTCAACACCGTCACCATCTCCTTCGGCCACGGTCTGTCGGTCGCGCCGCTGCAGGCGGTGATGGGCATCGCCGCCACCATGAACGGCGGTCTGCTGATCCCGCCGACCTTCCTCAAGCGCAGCCGCGAGGACGCGCTCAAGCTGGCGACGCAGGTGCTGAAGCCCGACACCAGCCAGAAGATGCGCTATCTGATGCGCCTCAATGCCGAGCAGGGCACCGGCACCAAGGCCAACGTGCAGGGCTATTACATCGGCGGCAAAACCGGCACCGCCGAGAAGGTCGTCAACGGCCGTTACGCCAAGAACAAGCTGCTCACGGACTTCATGGCGGTGCTGCCGGCCGACAAGCCGCGCTATCTCGTCATGATCATGCTCGACGAGCCGCAGGGCCTGCCGGAGACCTACGGCTTCGCCACTGCCGGCTGGAACGCCGGCCCGGTGGCGGGCAAGGTGATCGCGCGCATCGCGCCGCTGCTCGACATCGCGCCGCGTTTCGACCTGCCGAAGGCCGAGCAGTTGATCCTGGCCAAGGCGCCGTGAAGTCGGTAGTGCATCACTCGCGTAACCGGGCTTGGCTCGGCCTATCTCAGTCACCCTGAGGTGATCGGCCGAGGCCGAGCCTCGAAGGGCGACAGCCGTCCTCCTTCGAGGCTCGCGTGCTGCGCACGCTCGCACCTCAGGATGACGGGTCGGGCGTTGGGAAGCTAAATGAAGCTCGCTGATTTAGTCATAGAGAGTGCCGTCGTCGATCCGCGCTTCGCGGATGTGACGCTGTCCGGCATCGCGGCCGACAGCCGCGCGGTGAAGCCCGGCGATCTGTTCGTCGCGGTTCCCGGCACCAAAGCGGACGGACTCGCCTTCGTGCCGCAGGCGTTGACGCAGGGCGCCGTCGCGGTGATGGCGGAGACGCGGCCGGAGCTGCCGGCGCATGTCGCGTTCATCGCGGTCGAGAACGTGCGGCGCGCGCTGGCGCTTGCCGCGGCGAAATTCTATCCGCGTCAGCCGGCCACCATTGCCGCCGTCACCGGCACCTCGGGCAAGACCTCGGTCGCCGCCTTCCTGCGCCAGATCTGGACCGCGCTCGGACACGCCGCCGCGAGCGTCGGCACTGTCGGCGTCGTGTCGCCGAAAGGCGAGATCTACGGCTCGCTCACCACGCCCGATCCGATCGCGCTGCATAAAAGCCTCGACGAACTTGCCGGCGAGGGCGTGACGCATCTGGCCCTGGAAGCTTCCTCGCACGGCCTCGACCAGCACCGGCTCGACGGCGTGCGCGTCGCCGCCGCCGGCTACACCAATCTCTCGCGCGATCATCTCGATTATCATCCGACGCTCGAGGCCTATCTCGCCGCCAAGCTGCGGCTGTTCACCGACCTTGTCGTCGATGGCGGCACGGCGGTGATCAACGTCGACGACGCGCATGCGCCGCAAGTTGTCGCCGCCGCGCGGAAGCGCGGCCTGACGATCATGACCGTCGGCGCCAAGGGCGAGGGTATTCATCTTGCCGGCACCACCATCGAAGGCTTTGCCCAGGTCGTGCAGTTCGCCCACGCCGGCCATCATTATAATGTGCGGCTGCCTTTGGTCGGCGCCTTCCAGATCGAGAACGCGGCCGTCGCGGCCGGTCTCGCCATCGCCACGGGCGGTGAGCCGAAACGCGTCTTCGCCGCGCTGGAAAATCTCGTCGGCGCCAAAGGCCGGCTTGAGTTCGCCGGCGAGCGGAACGGCGCGCCGATTTTCATCGACTATGCGCACAAGCCCGACGCGCTCGAGAAAGCCATCGAGGCGTTGCGGCCTTACACGTCGGGCAAGCTGATCGTGGTGTTCGGCTGCGGCGGCGACCGCGACGCCGGCAAGCGGCCGATCATGGGCCGCATCGCGCACGAGAAGGCCGACGAGGTGATCGTCACCGACGACAATCCGCGCAGCGAGGATCCGGCCAAGATCCGCGCCGCCATTCTTGCGGCGGCGCCCGGCGCGCGCGAAATTGGCGATCGCGCGGCGGCGATCCGCCAGGGCGTCGCTGATTTGCAGGTCGGCGATGTGCTGCTCGTTGCCGGCAAGGGCCATGAAACCGGCCAGATCATCGGCAATCGCACGGTGCACTTCTCGGATCATGAGGCGGTGGCGGAAGCATTGAAGGAAGTGGGGGAGTGAGCGGAGATTGCGCACGCTTGCTTTTGCCCTCCCCCTTGTGGGGAGGACGGCGAGCGGCCGAAGGTCGCGAGCGGGTGGGGGTGGTCGCGTTTGAGCAAAACGTGCCATTACCCCCACCCCGCTCATCTCGCTGCCGCTCGATGAGCGACCCTCCCCACAAGGGGGAGGGTAAAGAAAGAGCGACTGGAACAGCCGTATGACTTCTCTCTGGACCACCGCCGAAATGACCACCGCGATGCGAGCCGACAAAGCGGGCGCGCCGCCGGAGGCTATCGCCGGCATCTCGATCGACACCCGCACCATCGGCAAAGGCGAAGCTTTCTTCGCGCTGACCGATGCGCGCGACGGCCATGACTTCGTCGAGGCCGCGTTGAAAGCGGGCGCCGGCCTTGCCGTCGTCGCGCGCGACAAACGCGGCCGCTTCGCGGCCGATGCACCGCTGCTCATCGTGGACGACGTGCTCGACGCCTTGCGCGATCTCGGCCGCGCTGCGCGCGCGCGGCTCAAGGGGCAAGTGATCGCGGTCACCGGTTCGGTCGGCAAGACCGGCACCAAGGAAGCGTTGCGCCTCGCGTTCTCCGCCGAAGGCGAAACGCACGCCTCCGCCGCCTCCTACAACAATCACTGGGGCGTGCCGCTGTCGCTCGCCCGCTGTCCGGCGTCGGCGCAATATGCGGTGTTCGAGATCGGCATGAACCATGCCGGCGAGATCACGCCGTTGGTGGCGATGGTGCGGCCGCATATCGCCATCATCACCACCATCGCGCCGGTGCATCTCGAATATTTCGGCTCGCTCGAGAAGATCGCCGATGCCAAGGCGGAGATCTTCACCGGCCTCGTGCCGGGTGGTGTCGCGGTGCTCAACCGCGACAACGAACAGTTCGCGCACCTCGAAGCGGCGGCGAAAGCGGCGGGCGTTGCGCGCATTGTCACTTTCGGCGAGGCCGCGAAGGCCGAGGCGCGGCTCATTCGTTATGCCCTGCAGGACGAATCCTCGGCGGTCGAGGCCGACATCCTCGGCCATCACGTCGCGTACAAGCTCGGCGCACCCGGCCGCCATCTCGTCATGAACTCGCTCGCCGTGCTGGCGGCGGTCGAACTCGCGGGCGCCGATATCGCCCATGCCGCGCTCGCGCTCACCCATCTCAAGCCCTCGATCGGCCGCGGCGCGCGCGCGACGCTCAAGGTTCCGGGCGGACAGGCGCTGCTGATCGACGAGAGCTACAACGCCAATCCGGCATCGATGGCGGCGGCCATCGCGTTGCTCGGTCAGGCGCCGGTCGGTATGCGCGGACGACGGATTGCCGTTCTCGGCGACATGCTCGAATTGGGGGCGCCCGGGCCGACGCTGCACGCCGGGCTCGCCGCGGCCTTGGCCGACGCCAAGATCGATCTGGTGTTCTGTTCCGGCCCGCTCATGCACAGCCTCTGGGAGGCTCTTCCCTCCGGTCGGAAGGGCGGCTATGCCGAGACATCGGCCGCGCTGGAACCGCAGGTTCTCGAGGCCGTCCGCGCCGGCGACGCGGTCATGGTGAAAGGCTCGCTGGGCTCGAAAATGGGTCCGATCGTGAAAGCGCTGGAGCGCCAGTTTCCCCGAGAGGATGCCGCGGTGGCGGCCAAGGTTTGAACCGATGTTTTATTGGCTCACCGAGCTTTCCGATAAGGTCTCGTTCTTCAACGTTTTCCGCTACATCACCTTTCGCACCGGCGGCGCCGTCGTCACCGCGCTGGTGTTCGTCTTTCTGTTCGGCGGCCCGATCATCGATCTGTTGCGTGTCAAACAAGGCAAAGGGCAGCCGATTCGCGAGGACGGGCCGAAGTCACACCTGATTACCAAGAAGGGCACGCCCACCATGGGCGGCCTGATGATTCTCTCCGGCATGCTGGTGTCGACGCTGCTGTGGGCCAATCCCGCCAACCCGTACGTTTGGATCGTGCTCGGCGTCACGCTCGCCTTCGGCCTGATCGGCTTTTATGACGACTATCTGAAGGTCACCAAGCAGACTAATGCCGGCTTTGCCGGGCGCACGCGGCTGATGGCGGAATTCGCCATCGCCATCGTCGCCTGCGTTCTGCTCGCCCGGCTCGGCAGAGGGCCGATCGCCACCTCGCTGGTGTTCCCGTTCTTCAAGGACCTGGTGTTCAACCTCGGCATCCTGTTTGTCGTCGTCGGCGCTTTCGTCATCGTCGGCGCCGGCAACGCGGTGAACCTGACGGACGGTCTCGACGGCCTCGCCATCGTGCCGGTGATGATCGCGGCCGGCACCTTCGGCTTCATCTCCTACATCGTCGGCAACGCGCTGTTCTCCGAATACCTGCAGCTGCACTATGTCGCCGGCACCGGCGAACTCGCCGTGCTGTGCGGCGCCTGCATCGGCGCGGGCTTAGGCTTTCTGTGGTTCAACGCGCCGCCGGCGTCGATTTTCATGGGCGACACCGGCTCGCTGGCGCTCGGCGGCCTGCTCGGTTCGGTCGCGGTCGCCATCAAGCACGAGATCGTGCTCGCCATCGTCGGCGGCCTGTTCGTGCTCGAGGCCGTGTCGGTGATCGTGCAGGTGGTCTCGTTCAAGCTCACCGGCAAGCGCGTGTTCAAGATGGCGCCGATCCATCATCACTACGAGCAACTCGGCTGGACCGAGCCGCAGATCGTGATCCGCTTCTGGATCGTCGCCGTGGTGCTGGCGCTCGCCGGCCTCGCGACGTTGAAGTTGAGGTAGGGCGGGACCCCTACGCCGTGTACTCTCGATAGGCTGCGGAGCATGGGTCCCGGCCCTCGCTTCGTTCGGCCGGGACGACAGAAACAGATGATCCCCATCACAGTCTTCGCCGGCAAAAAGGTCGCCGTCTTCGGTCTCGGCAAATCCGGCCTGTTGTCGGCGGGCGCGCTGATCAAAGGCGGCGCCGACGTCGTCGTCTACGACGACAACGAGAAGTCGGCGAACGAAGCGCGCGCCGCGGGCCTCGACGTGCGCAACCTCGCCGAGATCGATTGGTCGGAGATCTCGGCGCTCGTCCTGGCGCCGGGCGTGCCGCTGACGCATCCGACGCCGCATTGGACGGTGCAGCGCGCGCACAAGCACAATGTCGAGATCATCGGCGACATCGAGCTGTTCTGCCGCGAGCGCGACAAGGTGCGCGCGGAGCAGGGCATCGAATGCCCGGTCATCGCCATCACCGGCACCAACGGCAAATCGACCACCACGGCGCTGACGACGCATCTCGTCGCCGCCGCCGGCCACGACGCGCAGATGGGCGGCAATATCGGCGTGCCGGTCCTGGCGCTCGAACCGTTCGCACCCGGCCGCGTCTATGTGCTGGAAGTGTCGTCCTACCAGATCGATCTATCGCCCTCGCTGCGCGCCACGGTCGGCATCCTCACCAACGTCACCGAGGATCATCTCGACCGTCACGGCACGATGGAGAACTACGCCGCCATCAAGGCGCTGCTGCCGGCGCGCGTCGAAGCGGGCGGCACCGCGGTGATCGGCGTCGACGATCGCTGGACGCGCGATGCCGCCGCGCGCATCGAACGCGCCGGCAGGAAGGTCGTGCGTGTCTCCGTCGTTGGCCCATTGCGTGACGGCTATTACGCCGAGGGTACGCGCATCGTCGGTGCCGTCGCCGGCAAGGCGCATCCAGTGGTACAACTTGCCGGCATCGGTAGCTTACGCGGCGCGCACAATGCGCAGAACGCGGCCTGCGCCGTGGCGGCCTGCGTCGCGCTCGGCATCGATCTGCCGACGATTCAGAAAGGCCTCGTGTCGTTCCCCGGCCTCGCGCATCGCATGCAGCAGGTCGGGCGCAAGAAGACCGCGTCGGGCGGCATCCTCTACGTCAACGACTCCAAGGCGACCAATGCCGACTCGGCGGCCAAGGCGCTTGGCAGCTTCAACGACATCTACTGGATCGCCGGCGGCAAGCCGAAGACCGGCGGCATCGTCAGCCTCGCCGAGTTCTTCCCGCGCATCCGCAAGGCCTATCTGATCGGCGAGGCGGCGCGGGATTTCGCCCAGACGCTCGACGGCCAGGTTCCTTATGAGATCGCCGGCGTGATGTCGGCGGCTATCGATGCCGCGACGCGCGACGCCGAAGCCGCGGGCCTCAAGGAGCCGGTGGTGCTGCTGTCGCCCGCCTGCGCCTCGTTCGACCAGTATCCGAACTTCGAGGTGCGCGGTAAGGCGTTCGTCGACCTGGTGCTGGCGGTGCCGGGGGTGGAACAGATCTAGCCGCTGAATGTACCGCTTGCGCGCTGCACCCTCCCCTGGAGGGGGAAGGTGAAGAAGAAGCGGCGGCCGCCCCGTCACCCTTAATCCTTCGTAAACCGGCTCAGGTCAGGACTAGTCAAAGTCGATCTGATCGAGGATGGCCGATGGTCTCGCGCGCGCAACGCACGCCTTTCGCCGAGTGGTGGTGGACGGTCGACAAGCTCACGCTCGCCGCCTTCGGCGCCCTGATGCTGGCCGGCGTCGTGCTCTCGCTCGCGGCGAGCCCGCCGGTCGCCGGCCGTCTCGGCCTCGACCCGTTCTACTTCGTCAACCGCCACATTCTGTTCCTGGCGCCGACCATCGCCGTGCTGCTCGGCGTGTCGTTCCTGTCGCCGCGGCAGATAAGGCGGCTCTCGCTCATCGTCTTCTTCATCAGCCTCACCTTGGTGGCGCTCACGCCCATCTTCGGCGCCGAGATCAAGGGCGCCAAGCGCTGGCTGATCATCTTCGGCGTCAACGTGCAGCCGTCGGAGTTCCTCAAGCCGGCTTTCGTCGTGCTCATCGCCTGGCTGTTCGGCGAATCCGCCAAGCGGCCGGAGATGCCGGCGAACTCCATCGCGCTGGCGCTGCTCTTGGTCGTCGTCGCGCTCCTCGTCATTCAGCCCGACTTCGGCCAGACCATGCTGATCGTGCTGGTGTGGAGCGCGCTGTTCTACATGACGGGCATGCGCGTGATCTGGGTGTTCGGCATCGCCGGGCTCGCCGGCTTCGGTCTCGTCGCCGCCTACTTCACCGTGCCGCACGTCGCGCGCCGCATCCAGCGCTTCCTCGATCCGTCGTCCGGCGACACCTTCAACGTCGATATCGCCACCGAGAGCTTCATGCGCGGCGGCTGGTTCGGCACCGGCCCGGGCGAGGGCACCGTGAAGCGTCTTCTGCCCGAGAGCCACACCGACTTCGTCTATTCGGTGGCGGCGGAGGAGTTCGGCGTCGCGCTGTGTCTCGCCATCGCTGGCCTGTTCGCCTTCATCGTCATCCGCTCGCTGCTGCGCGCGATGCGCAATGAAGACGGCTTCACGCGCTTCGCCGCCGCCGGCCTCACCATGCTGCTCGCCACGCAATCGGCGATCAACATGGCGGTGAACCTGCGCCTCATTCCGGCCAAGGGCATGACCTTGCCGTTCATCTCCTATGGCGGCTCGTCGATGATCTCGCTGGCTTACGCGATGGGCATGCTGCTGGCGCTCACGCGCGAACAGCCCCGTCCGGCCTATCTCCGCGCGCCGGAGCCGGAGCCTGAAACGGCGGCGGGAGCGGCTTGAGCTTTTCCGCTTGACGGGCGGCCAGTTTTTTCGTCATGGCCGGGCTTGTCCCGGCCATCCACGTCTTTCCTGCTTGTGACGCAGAAAGAACGTGGATGCCCGGCACAAGGCCGGGCATGACGGTGGAGAGGCTGTATCGCGAAACGACGCATGACAGTGGGCGCGCAAAATAAACTCATCCTCCTCTGTGCCGGCGGCACCGGCGGCCATCTGTTTCCGGCCGAGTCGCTCGCGCACGCCCTGATCGCGCGCGGCGCGGCGATCGATCTCGCCACCGACACCCGCACCGCGCAGTTCAAGTTTCCCGCGCGCGAGGTGCATCTGATCCCGAGCGCCACGGTGCGCGGCAAGGATCCGATCTCGCTCGCACGGACCGCGGCGATGCTGGCGCGTGGCACGCTGAAAGCCTGGAGCGTCATCGGCCGCATCAAGCCGGCGGTGGTTGTCGGCTTCGGCGGCTATCCGACGGTGCCGCCTTTGCTTGCGGCCTCGCTGCGCGGCGTGCCGACCGTGCTGCACGAGCAGAACAGCGTCATGGGCCGCGCCAACCGGCTGCTGGCTTCGCGCGTCACGCGCATCGCCACCGGCTTTCCGGCGGTGAAGAACGTTGGTGCCGCGTTGCAGGCGAAGATGACCTTCACCGGCAATCCGGTGCGGCCCGCCGTCATCGCCGTGGCCGGAACGCCTTATCCGCCGCTCGATCTCGCCGGCCCGTTCAATCTTCTCGTGTTCGGCGGCAGCCAGGGCGCGCAGGTGATGGGCGACATCGTGCCCGCCGCGATCGAACTGATGAGCGCCGACATCCGCGCCCGCTTGCGCATCGTCCAGCAGGCGCGCGCCGAGAATATCGAAACCGTGCGCGCCGCTTATGCCAGGCTCGGCGTCGCTGCCGATTGCGCGCCGTTCTTCAACGACCTGCCGGCGCGCATGGCGGCGGCGCATCTCATCGTGTCGCGCTCTGGCGCTTCCACCGTGGCGGAGCTTTCCGCCATCGGCCGCCCTGGCGTCCTGGTGCCGCTGCCGCATGCGCTCGACCAGGATCAGTTCCACAATGCCGGCGCGCTCGCGGCGGCCGGCGGCGCCATCCGCATCGTGCAGAAGGATTTCACGCCAGAGCGGCTCGGCTCCGAGATTGTGGCGTTGATGGGCGATCCTGACGCGCTTGCCGCCATGGCCGCGGCGGCGAAATCGATGGGGACGCTGGATGCGGCCGACAGGCTTGCGGACCTCGTCCTGAAAGTGGCAGGGAGTTAGCAGTTCGTCATGGCCGGGCTCGTCCCGGCCATCCACGTCTTTGACGTGGCAGCGTAGAAGGACGTGGATGCCCGGCACAAGGCCGGGCATGACGCGGAGAGGCTAGGGATCGATACAATGAAACTGCCGCGCGACATCGGACCGGTGCATTTCGTCGGCATCGGCGGCATTGGTATGAGCGGTATCGCCGAAGTGCTGGCCAATCTGGGCTACACGGTGCAGGGCTCGGACGCCGCCGATAACGCCAACGTCAAGCGGCTGCGCGAGCGCGGCGTGAAGGTCTTCATCGGCCACAAGGCCGAGAACATCGACGGCGCCGACGTGGTCGTCGTGTCGTCCGCCATCAAGCGCGACAATCCCGAGCTCGCCGCCGCGCGCGGCAAGCGCCTGCCGGTGGTGCGCCGCGCCGAGATGCTGGCCGAACTGATGCGGCTGAAATCCTGCGTCGCCATCGCCGGCACGCACGGCAAGACGACGACCACCTCGATGGTTGCGTCGTTGCTGGACGCCGGCGGGCTCGATCCGACCGTGATCAACGGCGGCATCATCAACGCTTACGGTACCAATGCGCGCTTAGGGGCCGGCGACTGGATGGTGGTGGAGGCCGACGAGTCCGACGGCACGTTCCTCAAGCTGCCGGCCGACGTGGCCATCGTCACCAATGTCGATCCGGAACATCTCGACCACTTCCACACCTTCGAAGCGGTGCAGGACGCCTTTCGTGCCTTCATCATGAACATCCCGTTCTACGGCTTCGCGGTGATGTGCACCGATCATCCGGTGGTGCAGGCGCTCGTCGGCAAGTTGGAAGACCGCCGTATTCTCACTTACGGCGAGAACCCGCAGGCCGACGTGCGGCTCGTCGATCTCGATCATCACAACGGCGCGTCGCGCTTTGCGGTGCAGTTCCGCGACCGTAATGGCGCGGTGAAGCACACCATCGATAACCTCACCTTGCCGATGCCCGGCCGCCACAACGCGCTCAACGCGATCTCGGCGATCGCCGTGGCACATGAGCTCGGCATCAAGCCGGAGGTGATCCGCAAGGCGCTGGCGAATTTCGGCGGCGTGAAGCGTCGCTTCACCCGCGTCGGCACCTGGAACGACATCACCATCATCGACGATTATGGCCACCACCCCGTCGAAATCGCGGCCGTGTTGCGCGCCGCGCGCGAAAGCGTGAAGGGCAGGGTGATCGCCGTCGTGCAGCCGCATCGCTATACGCGGCTTCATGATTTGTTCGAGCAGTTCTCCACCTGCTTCAACGATGCCGACACCGTCATCGTCGCGCCGGTCTATGCCGCGGGCGAGCAGCCGATCCCTGGTGTCGATCGTGACGCGCTGGTGCAGAGCCTGCGCGCGCACGGTCACCGTCAGGCCCTGCCGCTCGAAGCGCCGGAGAAGCTCGCCGGCCTGATCAAGGGCCTCGCCAAGCCCGGCGATTATGTCGTGTGCCTCGGCGCCGGCTCGATCACGCAGTGGGCCTATGCATTGCCGGCCGAACTCGCCTCGCCCGGCTGAAAGTGTTAGCAATGAACGTCGCTCGTCACTCTCCTCTCATTCGTATGATCGCCATGCCCGCCGACGCCAATCCGGCCGGCGATATCTTCGGCGGCTGGCTGATGGCGCACATGGACTTGGCCGCGGCTTCGCTCGCGACGCGCCGCGCGCGCAACCGCGTCGTCACCGCGGCGGTCGAAGCCATGAGCTTCCTGCTGCCGGTGTCGGTCGGCGATGAAGTCAGCTTCTACGGCGAGGTGATTTCGACCGGCCGCACGTCGATGAAGGTGCACGTCGAAGCGTGGCGCCGCCGCCGCGAGGACGAAGAGGAATTCAAGGTCACCGAAGCGACGTTCACGCTCGTCGCCATGGGCACCGACCGCCGCCCCGCGCCGCTGCCGGAGGGCTAGGCGGGCGGGCGGCGGCCGAATGGGTCGGATCTAACGTAGCTTCCATCGATCGACGGTTGCTCCCGTGGATGGCCGGGACAAGCCCGGCCATGACGGGGAGGGGCGTGCCTCAAGTTGCAGTTTGTTCGGCAGGGCGCTGCCCCATCGTCATGGCCGGGCTTGTCCCGGCCATCCACGTTCTTAAAGAAGAGCTTCGAAGAGATCATTCCATTGTGGATTGGACTGAAGAATGAGCCGCACTTTCCAGGTTCTGGTCCAGTGCTTCATGTTCTTCTCCCGCTGGATGGCGATACGGATATCGTCATAAATTTCGAAGTAGACGAGCCGCTTCAAGCTATATGTTTTCGTGAATCCTTTGACCGCTCCTTCTCGATGTTCCGCGACGCGCCGTACAAGATCGCTCGTGACACCCACATAAAGTGTCCCGTTCGAACGATTGGTGAGGATATAAACGTAGCCTCCCATAGGCCTATGATTGCTTCCGTGGATGGCCGGGACAAGCCCGGCCATGACGTTGGGGGGCGGCCGTGCCTCAAGTTGCAGTTTGTTCGGCAGGGCGCTGCCCCGTCGTCGTGGCCGGGCTTGTCCCGGCCATCCACGTCCTTT
This sequence comes from Pseudolabrys taiwanensis, assembly GCF_003367395.1. Lineage (NCBI taxonomy): Bacteria > Pseudomonadati > Pseudomonadota > Alphaproteobacteria > Hyphomicrobiales > Xanthobacteraceae > Pseudolabrys > Pseudolabrys taiwanensis. The sequence continues at coordinate 5,311,138 of NZ_CP031417.1, forward strand.
AGGCATTGAGCAACAAAAGAGCGGAGGTCCGGGACAGGGCCGGGCATGACGGTGGCGACTTAATGACCTTCCCCGACATCACTGCCAATTTGAAATCGCGCCTGCCGAATTTGCGCGGGCGGTTGCTCGCCAATCAGGCGCTCGGCGAGATGACCTGGTTTCGCGTCGGCGGGCCGGCGCAGGTGCTGTTCATGCCGGAGGACGAGCACGATCTCGCTTACTTTCTGCGCAACACGCCGCGCGATATTCCGGTTACCGTCATCGGCGCCGGCTCCAACCTGATCGTGCGTGACGGCGGCGTCGAAGGCGTCGTCATCCGGCTCGGCCGCGGCTTCAACGAGGTGCGGATCGACGAAGCGACCCATCGCGTCACCGCCGGCACCGCCATGCTCGACGTGATGGTCTCGCGCGCGGCGCAGAAAGCCGGTGTCGCGGGACTCGCCTTCCTCTCCGGCATTCCGGGCACGATCGGCGGCGCGCTGCGCATGAACGGCGGCGCCTATGGCGGCGAGACCAAGGACATTCTCATCGAAGCGCGCGGCGTCGATCGCGACGGCAATCTGCGCAACTACAGCAACGCCGACATGGGCTTCTCCTATCGCCATTGTTCGGTGCCGGACGACGTCGTCTTCGTCACCGCGACGTTCCAGGGCAAAGCCGGCGACCCCGAGACCATCGCCGCCGAGATGGCCGCGATCAAAGCCAAGCGCGAGGCGAGCCAGCCGCGCAACAGGACCGGCGGATCGACCTTCAAGAATCCACCCGGCAAGAACGCGTGGAAGGTGATCGATGAAGCCGGTTGCCGCGGCCTGAAGATCGGCGACGCGCAGGTCTCCGAGCTGCATTGCAACTTCTTGATCAATCTCGGCAGCGCGACCGCGACCGACATCGAGACGCTGGGCGAGACCGTGCGCGCCCGCGTGAAGGCGCATTCGGGGACCCAGCTTGACTGGGAGATCAAGCGCATCGGCGTCGGCGGCCCGCGGCCGTGAGCACGCAGGAATTGCGGGCGGTGCCGAACCGCTGGTTCATCCTCACGGTGCTGTTCCTGGCGCGCACCGCGATGGGCCTGCAATTCCAGACCGTGGGGTCGGTCGGGCCGATCCTGGTCGACGGCCTCGGCATCGACTATGCGAGCGTCGGCCTGCTGATCGGGCTTTATCTCTTTCCCGGCATCTTCATCGCCTTGCCCGGCGGCATGTTGGGCGAGCGCTTCGGCGCCAAGTCGATCGCGCTGATCGGCCTTGTCCTGATGATTGCCGGCGGCCTCGTCATGGGAATGAGCGCGTGGTTTCCCGCGCTTGTCGCCGGCCGGCTCCTCAGCGGCATCGGCGCCGTGCTGATGAACGTGATGCTGACCAAGATGGTCGCCGACTGGTTTGCCGGACGCGAGATGGCGACGGCGATGGCGGTGCTGGTGACGAGCTGGCCGCTCGGCATCGCGCTCGGTCTGCTCGGCTTCGTCCCCATGGCCGCGGCTTTCGGCTGGCCGGCGGTGATGACGCTCAGTGCATCGGTCTGCGCGTTGTCGCTCGTGGCGATCGCGGTGTTTTATCGCGAGCCCGCGACGCACGCGGCACGGTTCCGAGCCAGTCTCTCGCTCAGTCTGTCGAAACGCGAATGGGTCCTGGTCTCGTTCGCCGGAATCGTATGGGGCACCTACAACGTCGGTTACATCCTGCTGGTCAGCTTCTTGCCCGGGCATCTCATCGACGGCGGCTATGGTCTTGCGCGCGCCAATGCCCTGGTGAGCTGGCTCGGTTGGGGATTGATCGTGATGGTGCCGGTCGGCGGCCTGATCGCCGATCGCCTGCGCTGGCCCGACGCCGTCATAGCAGCGGGCTTCATCATCGCCGGCGCCGCGACGATCGTCCTCGCTGCCGATCTCACGCTGCTCTTTCCGGCTTTCGTCCTGATCGCATTGACCGTCGGTTTGCCGGCGGGGCCGATCATGACCTTGCCCGCCGCCGCGCTCGCGCCGCAGAACCGCGCCACCGGCATGGGGATCTACTTCACCTGGTATTACGCGCTGATGGCCGCGATCCCACCGCTCGCCGGCTTCGCGCGCGACGTCACGCACAGCAGTGCGGTGCCGGTCCTGTGCGCGGCGGCCGTGCTGGCGGCGGCGCTCGCCGTGCAGGTGCTGTTCCTCATCGTGTCGCGGCGGTGGCCCGCGCCGCACCCCGCGCGCTAGCCTGGCTCTAGCGCGACGGCGGAGAACGGCGCTACAAAGGTGCCGACAAAACCAAGAACACTAAGGGAGAGAGACGATGTCGGATGCGATTCTGATCGCGGGCGGCGGTTTGGGCGGCCTGTCGGCGGCGCTGGCGCTGGGACGGCAAGGCCGTCATGTGCGCGTGCTCGAGGCGACGCCGGAACTCGGCGCCATCGGCTACGGCATTCAACTCGGGCCCAATGTGTTTCCGATGTTCGACCGGCTCGGCATCACGCAAGCGGTGCTCGATCAGTCGGTGCTGCCGCGCGCCTGCGTCATGTACGACGCGCTGACCGGCCGCGAGCTCACCGGCATCCCGAACGAACCGTCGCTGCGCCAGCGCTTCGGCGCGCCGTACATCGTCATCCATCGCGTCGATCTGCACCGCGTGCTGCTCGAGGCCTGCCGCGCGACCGACGGCATCTCGCTCGAGCCCTCGACCGCCGTCACCGCCTACACCGCGCATGACGGCGGCGTCACCGTGACGACGCAGGACGGCCGCAGCATCGACGGTGTGGCCCTGGTCGGCGCCGATGGCCTGCGCTCGGGCGTGCGCGCGCGCATCGTCAATGACGGCGAGCCGAAGCCCATCGGCTATGTCGCGCATCGCACCATCGTGCCGATGGAGGAGGTGCCGGCCGGCGTCGACCGCACCGTCTCGGCGCTGTGGATCGGGCCGCGCTTCCACATGGTGCATTACCCGCTGAGGCATAACACCCTGTTCAACATCGTCGCCGTGTTCCGCACCGACACCTTCGGCGAGAAGGGCGACAGCGCCTTCAACACCGCGGAAGTCGAGCGCACCTACAAGACCGCGCATCCGGTGATGAAGTCGCTGCTGGAGAAGATGGACCTGAAGCGCCGCTGGGTGATCGCCGATCGCGATCCGGTGCGCCGCTGGAGCGAGGGCCGCGTCACCATCCTCGGCGATGCCGCGCATCCGGCGTTGCAGACCTTCGCGCAGGGCGCCTGCATGGCGATCGAAGACGCGGTTTGTCTTGGCGAGTGCATCGCGCAGGAGAGCGAGGTCGCCGCCGCGTTCCAGCGCTACGAGCGGGCGCGCACGTTGCGCACCGCGCGTGTCCAGCTCGAGGGACGTTGGTTGTGGGAGGGCTATCACGCCGAAGGCATCGCGCGCGACGTCTGGATCGACACCTTCTCGCGCCGCTCCGAGCGCGAGGTATATGATTGCCTGGCGTGGCTCTACGAGGGGCCGCGGCAGCCGCAGCCGGCCTGATCAACCGCCGGGCTGCAGCTGCATCTTCGCGACTTCCTGCAACGCGGTGGGCTGAATGCGCACCTCGCCCGCGAACGGCCGTTCCTGCAGCCCGATCAACCCGAGCGCGATCACCGCCGCCACGGAGAACACGACGAGCGCGGCGATTTGCGGGTTGCGCTTGGTCAGATGCACGACGCCGACGGCGATCTGCGTCATCACGCCGAGCAGGAGCACGATCTCCCATTTGAGCGTGCTGGTGCGGTCGGCGGCGACGGCCAGGCGGTCGGATCGCGCCGTGCCCATGCGCACGGTCGCCGACATCAACGCGGCGTGCACCGCGGCGCCAGACTCCGTGGCGATCTTCGGCTCGCTCACCTCGCGCAGCAGCGCGTCGTAGGCCGCGTTGGCCGAAGCGGCCTGTTCGCCGTGGGCCATCGCCGGCCAGTCGTCCTTGATCGCGGCCTGCACATAGGCGCTCCAGGCCGTGCGAATGTCGTGCATGTCGGAGGCCGACGCGACGCTGAGCGCGTAGATGTTGCGCAGCTCGCCGGCTTCCACCTGCACGGCGCGCGCGGCTTGGCGGTTACGATCGGCGATGTCGCCGGCGAGGAACCCTGTGAGCAACGCGAACAGGATGCCGACGGAACCGAAGAACGGTCCGACGACGCCCTCGAACCGTCTGACGCGCTCGCCCAGGAGAGGGCCGAAGCTGACCCAGACGATCGCCACCGCGGTGACCGTGTAAAAGACGATGAGCACTGCGAAAACGCCCGCAAAGGGCAGATCCAGCCAGATGTTGATCACGGTTTTGCCTCGCGCCTGCCGGGCCGGTTTGCCGCCCGCGATATTTCGGCTAGGAGAGCCTGATGGGTTGCCAATTCTAGCCCTCGATTCGGAGAGTCGCCATTACCGTCACGAAGCATGTCGCCGTTCTGATGGGCGGCTGGTCCTCGGAGCGCGAGGTGTCCCTGCGCTCCGGCAAGGCCTGCGCCGACGCGCTCGCGCGCACCGGCAAGTATAAGGTCACGCCCGTGGACGTGACGCGCGATATCGCCGCGACGCTCACCGCGCTCGGGCCCGACGTCGCTTTGAACGTTCTGCACGGCCGGCCGGGCGAGGACGGCACGTTGCAGGGCATCCTGGAGATTCTCGGTATCCCGTACAGTCATTCGGGGGTCATGGCCTCCTCGGTCGCGATGCGCAAGGACGTTGCCAAGACGCTGCTCGCCGCGGCCGGCGTGCCGATGCCGGGCGGCTGCATCGCCAATCGCTTCGAGGCGGCCAAGCAGCATCTGCTGCCCCCGCCTTACGTCATCAAGCCCATCGCCGAAGGTTCGAGCGTCGGCGTCTTCATCGTGCGCGAGGATCACGCGCATCCGCCGCAGGAGCTCACGCGGCCCGATTGGCATTTCGGCGAGATGGTGATGGTCGAGCCCTACATCGCGGGCAAGGAACTGACTTGCGCGGTGATGGGCGACAAGGCACTCGGCGTGATCGAGATCGTGCCGACGGTGAAGTTCTACGACTACGAAGCCAAATATGCGCCGGGCGGCTCCAAGCATATCCTGCCGGCGCCGGTGTCGGACGAGGTCTATGCCGCGTGCCAGAAATACGCGCTGCTCGCGCATGACGCGCTCGGTTGCCGCGGCGTCACGCGCACCGACTTCCGCTATGACGACACCAAGCCGGGTCTGGAAGGCTTTGGCTGCCTGGAAGTGAACACGCAGCCGGGCATGACCGAGACGTCGCTGGTGCCGGAGATGGCGCAGCATGCCGGCGTCAGCTTTGAAGAGTTGGTATCTTGGATGGTCGAGGACGCCTCGCTCGATCGGTGACATGCGATTGATGAAGCAGCAGGTTTGGTCGGAGCGGCGTAGACGCAGCGTGCGGGTCACATCGGCGCGCTGGCAGCGTCGTGGCATCTTCCTGCTCGGCGGCGTCGTTGTCGGCATCGTCGCCGTCGCGCTCGCCGTGCTTGCGGACTGGGCGCAGGAAGCGTTCAACGCCGTTTTGGCGCATTCGCGCTACGCCTCGCTCGTCATCACGCCGGCGGGCTTCGCGCTGTCGATCTTCCTCACCCGCCGCTTCTTCCAGAACGCGCAAGGCAGCGGCATTCCGCAGGCGATCGCCGCGCGGCAGCTGTCCGATCAAGCCGCACGCGGGCGCCTGGTATCGATCCGCATCGCCATCGGCAAAGTGCTGTTGACGCTGCTCGGCCTTCTGTGCGGCGCATCTGTCGGCCGTGAAGGCCCGACTGTACAGGTTGGCGCCTCGATCATGTTCGCGATCGGCCGGTTCTCGCCGCGACGACAGCCCGGTCTCATTCTGGCCGGTGCGGCGGCCGGCGTCGCCGCCGCCTTCAACACGCCGCTCGCCGGTATCGTCTTCGGCATCGAGGAGATGAGCCGCGCCTTTGAGACGCGCACCAGCGGCCTGATCATCGCGGCGGTGATCGCCGCCGGTCTCACCTCGCTGGCGCTGGTCGGCAACTACTCGTATTTCGGCTCGACGCCGACGATGCTGCGCAATGGCATCGACTGGCTGGCGGTCCCGATCTGCGGCGTCGTCGGCGGTTTGGCCGGCGGCCTGTTCAGCCGCATCGTCATCGTGACGGCACGCGGCCTGCCGGGCGTCGTCGGCGCCGCGCTCAAGCGCCATCCGGTGCTGCTGGCCGCTGGCTGCGGTCTCGCGGTGGCGCTCTGCGGCATCGCCTCCGGCGACACGGTGTACGGTACCGGCTACGCGCAAGTGAAGGCCGCGCTCGAAGGCGCTGCGCCGCTGACGTCGGACTTCGCGGTGTTCAAATTTCTCGCCACCGTATTGTCGGCGGTGAGCGGCATCCCCGGCGGAATCTTCGCGCCCTCGCTGGCGGTCGGCGCCGGCATCGGCTCCGATATCGCACAGTTATTCCCGACCGCGCCGATCGGCCCCATCATCCTGCTCGGCATGGTCGCCTATTTCGCCGGCGTGGTGCAGGCGCCGATCACCGCCTTCGTCATCGTCACCGAAATGACCGACAATCACACGATGGTGGTGCCGTTGATGGCGGCGGCTTTCATCGCCTACGGCACGTCGCGGCTGATCTGCCCGGAGGGCATCTACCACGCGCTTGCAAAAGGGTATGCTGTCGGCCCGGCCAAATCCGCGCCAGCCTGACGGCAGGGCGGACCCTGTCGCCCGCGCTTGGCAACCGAAAATTCAGTACCGGCGATGTAATCGGCCGCTTCCGCCGTGACGTATTGGAAGCCACATGCGAAGGCTGTCGATAACCGCGCTGAAGAAGGCCATTGCCCCGCACCGGGCGATGGTGCCGGAAGTGTTGCTCTGGCTCGCGGTGGTCGCCGTCGCGACACTGATCGCCTGGGCCTACGACGTCCTGCCCAATCCGCCCGAAGTTCCGACGCGCGACTTCATCATCGAGACGGACGAGATATTCGCCCTGGCGCTGCTCATCTGCATCGGGCTGCTCGTTCTGTCGTGGCGGTTTCTGCTCATTCAGCGCCGCGAGGTGGCGCGGCGTATCGCCGCCGAGCGGCGCGCGCGCGAAATGGCGCTGGAGGATGCGCTGACCGGCTTGCCGAACCGGCGACGCTTCGACGACGAACTCAAGAACGCTCTCGCCGCCTTGCCGGGCAAGGACGCGACGCATGCGGTGTTCATGCTCGACCTGACCGGCTTCAAGCACATCAACGACGTTTACGGTCATGGCATCGGTGACGAGGTGCTTATCAATGTGGCGATGCGCCTTCGCGCGGCGGTGCGAGCCGGCGATCTCGTCGCGCGCTTCGGCGGCGACGAATTCGCCATCCTGGCGCAGCAACTCTCCGGCACCGAAGAGGTCACCAACATCGCGCTGCGCGTGATCAAGGAACTGGAGCAGCCCATCGCGACCGGGCCGTTGCTTCATCACGTCGGCCTCGGCATCGGCATCGCCCTCATCCCCCGCGACGGCACCGATGCCGTCGAAGTGCTGCGTAAAGCCGACATCGCGCTCTATCGCGCGAAGTCGGAGCGCGAGTCGGCCTCGCGCTTCTACGACCAGGACATGGACGCGCGTATCCGCGAGCGCGACGTCATCGATCGCGACCTGCAGGCCGCGATCGATAACGATGCCATTCAGCCGCGCTTCCAGCCGCTCGTCGATTTGAAGACGAAGCGCGTGGTCGGCTTCGAAGCGCTGCCGCGCTGGGAGCACCCGACGCTCGGCGATATCGCGCCCGACCGCTTCGTGCCGATCGCCGAAAGCTCGGGTCTCATCGAGGAACTGACCGATCATTTGCTGCGGCTGGCGGCGCGGGCCGCGCGGCAATGGCCGGCCGATGTGACGCTGTCGTTCAACATCTCCGCGGTGCAGCTCAAGGACCGCGATCTCGGCGCGCGCATCCTGTCGATTTTGTCGGAAGAAGGATTGCCGCCGCAGCGCCTCGAAATCGAGCTCACCGAGGCGGCGCTGGTGCGCGATCTCGAGGCGGCGCAGAAGGTGCTCGGCATGCTCGGCGAAGCCGGTGTGCACATCGTCGTCGACGACTTCGGCACCGGCTATTCGAGCCTCTATCACCTGCGCAATCTCAAGTTCGACAAGATCAAGATCGGCCGCACCTTCATCGACCGGATGGAGCGCGAGCCGGAAGCCATGGCGCTGGTGCGCGCATTGCTCGGCTTCGGCCAGGGGCTCGGCCTCACCGTCACCGCCGACGGCGTCAAGGAACCGGACCAGGTCAAGATGCTGCAGCAGAACGGCTGCAAGCAGGCGCAAGGCTATCTGTTCGGCGAGCCGATGACGGCCGCCGCGACGGTGCCGTTCATCGGCGCGCGGCAAGAAGAGGCGGCCGCGCAACGCTGAGGGGACGACGCCGGCCCACAAACGCCGGATTTGACGCGCATCAAGAGCGACGAGACGGTCCATGCTATTGGCCGCCGTGGGGTGACGCCGCGCCGATGAGGCGTCGGCAACGCTCTTGAGGTTGGAGCTGTCCCCATGGATGCGTCTCCCGAACACGGCGCGGAGCGTATGTCGCTCGACGCGGGCTTGGCCACCGCTGAGGCGCAGCAGCGCCTGGCGCAATACGGTCCCAACGCGACGCCGGATGTCGCGGTTCACCCGCTGCGCCTGATCCTGAGCAAGTTCATCGCGCCGGTGCCGTGTCTTCTCGAAGCGGCGATCGTGCTGCAACTCTATCTGCATGAATACGTCGCGGCCGGCGTCGTCGCCTTTCTGCTGCTGTTCAACGCAGGCCTCAGCTTCTTCCACGAAAGCCGCGCGCAGGCGACGCTCGCGGCGCTCAAATCGCGGCTTGCGCTGTCGGCCAGCGCCAAGCGCGACGGCAAATGGATCACCGTGCCGGCCGCCGACCTGGTGCCGGACGATGTTGTCAAGTTGACGCTCGGTGGCGTCGTGCCCGCCGACGTGAGGCTTCTGTCGGGCGACGTGCTGCTCGACCAGTCGACGATCACCGGCGAGTCGCTGCCGGTCGAGGCCGGCGCCGGCACCGAGACCTATGCCGGCGTGCTGGTGAAGCGCGGCGAGGCGGTGGCGGTCGTCACCGCGACCGGCGGCCGCACCAAGTTCGGCCGCGCGGCGGAGTTGGTGCGCACCGCGCATGTGGTCAGCGCACAGCAGAAGGCGATCTTCCGCGTCGTGCGCAATCTCGCTTTCGTCAACGGCGCCGTCGCGGCGGCGTTGCTCGCTTATGCCTATTGGATCGCCGTGCCGGTCACCGAGTTCGTGCCGCTGGTGTTGATCACGTTGCTGGCCACGGTGCCGGTCGCGCTGCCGGCGACGTTCACGCTGGCGACGGCGCTCGGCGCGCAAGCGCTGGCCAAGCGCGGCGTCCTGCCGACGCGGTTATCCGCGGTCGACGAGGCCGCATCGATGGACGTGCTGTGCGCCGACAAGACCGGCACGCTGACGCGCAACGAATTGGCCGTCAGCACCATTCGGCCGATGCCGGGTTTCGATGAGGGCAGGGTGATCGCGCTCGCGGCCTTGGCGAGTTCCGACGGCGGACAGGATCCGGTCGATAACGCCGTGCGCGCGGCGATGCGGGCCAAGGTCGCCGAACTGCCGGCCTTGATCCGGTTCATCCCGTTCGATCCGGCGAACAAGATGGCCGAGGCCATCGTCGCCGACGACGCGGGCAAGCGCATGCGCGTCGTGAAGGGCGCCTTCGCCGTCGTCGCGCGGCTGTGCGCGCCGCAGCCGGTCGCGACGCAGGAGGCCGAGGCGCTGGAACGGCAGGGCTATCGCGTGCTGGGCGTGGCGATCGGCACCGACGGCGACATGCGTCTCGCCGGATTGCTGGCGCTGAGCGATCCGCCGCGCGCGGACGCGGCCGGCTGCGTCGCCGAACTGCGCCGGCTCGGTATCGACGTCGTCATGGTCACCGGCGATGCGCCGGCGACGGCGTCCGTGGTGGCGCATGCGGTCGGCATCGAGCGGCCGGTCTATCCGCCGGGGCCCATTCGCGACGCGGTGCGCGCCGACGAATACGGCGTGTTCGCCGGCGTTCTGCCCGAGCACAAATTCGGTCTGGTGAAGGCGTTCCAGAACGCCGGCCATACGGTCGGCATGTGCGGCGACGGCGCCAACGATGCGCCGGCGTTGCGGCAGGCACAGATCGGCATCGCCGTCTCGAGCGCGACGGACGCCGCGAAGTCCGCGGCGGGGCTGGTGCTCACCGAGCCGGGGCTCGCCGGCATCGTCGCCTCCGTGCACGAGGGACGCATCACCTTCCAGCGCATCCTCACCTACACCTTGCGCTCGCTGGTCAACAAAGTCCGGCAGGTGCTGTTTCTCGCTTTCGGCCTGGTCATCACCGGCCATCCGATCATCACGCCGCTGTTGATGGTGATGCTGATGATCGCCGGTGACTTCCTGGCGATGTCGTCGACGACCGACAACGTACGCGCCTCGCCGCTGCCCAACCGCTGGCGCATCGATCGGCTGACGGTGGCCGGCGTGCTGCTCGGTCTCGGCGATCTCGTCTTCTGCGCCGCGATCCTGAGTTACGGCTATTTCTGGCTGCGTCTGCCGATCGACGCGTTGCAGACGCTGACCGTGGTGACCTTGGTGTTCAACGGCCAGGCGGTGTTCTACGTCTCGCGCGAGCGGCGCCGGCTGTGGTCGTCGCGGCCGAGCTGGATCATGGTCGCGTCGTCCATCGCCGACATATCGATCATTCCGACCTTCGCGGCGACCGGCTTTCTTATGACGCCGCTGCCGCTGTGGCTGATCGGTGGTGCCTTCGCGGCCGCGGTCGTACTGGCCTTCGTGCTCGATGAGATCAAGCTCGCGATCTATGGCCGTTTGCAGATGACCGAGTAGGGCGGGGCGTGGGCCGCCACTCCTGCGGCGGCGGCAGCGTGTAATAGTCCGGATTGTGCACGAGCCAGAGCTCCATGAGCGCCAGATACGCGATCAGGATGCCGAAGCCGAGCATCACATGCGATGCCGGCGTATGTCCGAAGCCGAGGACCCAGGGCGAGGCGGCGATCCAGACGCCGAGCATGACGTTGATCCATTCCTCCCATTCCCGGAACATCCGCAGCGCCACCGCCGAGACGGCGGCGACCAGCAGCGCGCTGACCGTGGCGTCGGTCGTGGCGGTGCCGGTGTTGTGCATGAAAGCGAACAGCCATGGCGAGGCGAACAGCGCCGCGGCAAGGGCGAATTGATAGATGTCGAGTACGGCTTCGCGCCGGTGCGGGCGTGTCATGTCCCGGCCTCCTTTGCAGACCCTGCAACGCGTCGCCCGCAAGAAGGTATATTGGGACGGCTTGTCGCGGACCGTCATCAACAGTCCGTGACGCTGCGGTGCGGCATCAGCGTTGCGCGCGCTCGCGCAGGAAGGCGGCGAGGTGGGAGACCCACTGCCGCGCGTCCGACGCGGAATTGTGGCCGCGCGATTGCGGCGACGCCGGAACAAGCACAGCACGCCCGTGCTGGAGGCGCGGCATCGCGCGCTCGACGCTGCCGAGTTCCGGCGGATTGAGTGCGTCGTCGGCGAAGTTGATGGCGAGCAGCGGCGCGACGATCTTTTCCAGGTCGGGCGCGGGATCGTAGTCCATCGACGACTCCAACTGATAGAGCCGGTCGTTGGCGTCGCCCTTCTGCGCGCGCGCGACCAGTTCGCGGTACAGCGCGTCGGCGGCCTCGCGCGTCGGCGCGCGCTCCTGGATGCGTTCGACGCTCTGGATCAACAGCGCGCCGAACGGCGTCAGCGTGTAGCGCGACGGCTGCTCGGTGTAGTCGCCGTTGTGATAGCCGGGATCGCTCTTGATCGCCTCGATCTGCATGCGGCGCTGGATCCAGTTGCGGCCGCTCATCGCCGAAGGCTGGCTGGCGATCGGCACCAGCGCATCCATGAACGTCGGATGCATCTCGCCCCACATCCAGGTGAGCATGCCGCCCATCGACAGGCCGAGGATCAAGCGCAGGTGGTCGATGCCCAAGCCCTCGGTGAGCAGGCGATGCTGCGCGACGACGATGTCGTGATAGCGGTAATGCGGAAAGCGCGCGCGCAGCCCCTCGCTCGGCTTGCTCGACTGGCCGAAGCCGATCGCGTCCGGCATCACGATGAAATGCGTTTCGGCGTCGAGCGGCTGCCCCGGCCCGAACAACTGGCCGGCGAGCTCGGGCAGCAGCCAGTTCTTGCTGCTGCCGGTGGTGTTATGCAGCAACAACACGGCGTTGGTGATGTGGCCGCCTGTATCGCGCTGCGGGCTGCCGAGCGTCAGATAATGCTGCTTGAGCCGCGGCAGCGTCTCGCCGCTGGCGAAGGCGAAATTTTCGATGATGAAATCGGCCTCGACCGCGTCGGATGCATGCATGAAGAGACCCTTCGTCGCTGACGGATAAACGGTGATGCCGCGCCGGCCATGTTTGGATTGCGGCGCGGCGGGATTCAAGTCAGAACAACCGCCAACAACAAGGTTCGTGGAGGGGCGGGTGAGCGAAGCGGCGGTTAGTGCGGTGCGCGCGGTCGATCTGGCGGTCGGCGATCTCGAAGCGGCGCGAACGTTCTTCACGCAGGTGTGGAATTTGCAGGTCGTCGCGGAAGAGGGCGGCATCGTCTATCTGCGCGCCGGCAATCCGGACTTCGCCGCGCTGACGTTGCGAGCGTCGGGCAGCGACCAATCGGCGCTGGTGCGCGTCGTGTTGCAGGCGCGCGATCGCGCCGCGGTCGACGCGGTCTACGAGCGGGTTTGCGCCGAGGGGTGCGACACCGACGGCGCGCCGCGCAAACTCGCGACGCCGGGCGGCGGCTATGGCTTCGGCTGCAAGGATCCGGAGGGGCGCAACTTCGCCGTGATCGGCGACACCGCCGTCCATGCCGACACATTGAAGTCGCCCGACGTGCCGGCCAAGCTCTCGCACGTCAATCTCAACTGCCGTGACAACGATGCGTCCTTCGGTTTCATGACGCGCGCCTTCGGCTTCAAGCTGTCGGACCAGACGCGGCAATTCCGTTTCATCCGCTGCAACAGCGATCATCACAGCCTGGTGCTGGGCTTCAACGACAACGCCAATCTCAACCACATCGCTTTCGAGATCGCCGGCATCGACGCCTTGATGCGCGGCATCGGGCGCATGCGCGATCACGGCCATGCGGTGGAGTGGGGTCCCGGCCGTCACGGCCCCGGCAACAACGTGTTCGCTTATTTCTGCGGCCCCGAGGAATTGCCGCTCGAATACACCGGCGAGATGGAGCAGGTGGCGCCGGACTTCGCGCCGGTGAAGCGGCCGGAGGATTGGAAGTGGCCGCCGGGCCGGCTCGATCATTGGGGGCTCACGCCCGGACCGAGCGCTCGCGTGAAGGCGGCGCAGGCGCGCTTTCAGTTCACGGCCGATGGTCACAGAGTGGATGGGTGAGTTTTGGATCGACCTGCCGCGGGCTCGCTTCACCTCTCCCACAGGGAGAGGTCGGCGAGCGAAGCGAGCCGGGTGAGGGGTTACAAAGCTCGAGAGTCAGGAGCCCCCTCACCCCAACCCTCTCCCCATAGGGGAGAGGGAGCTTGCCCTGCTTGGGGTTGCCGCACCGGTCAAGATTGATGCAGCTTAATTCGCCTCGATCTTCGCCGCCTTGATGATGTCGCCCCATTTCTTGCGCTCGGCGACGATCAGCGTCTCGAACGCTTCCGGCGAGTTGCTGATGAGCGTCATGCCGCTTTCGCCGACGAAGCGCTGCATCGACGGCTGCTTCAGCGCTTTGGCGACTTCAGCCTGCAGGCGTTTGATGATCTCCGGCGACGTGCCGGCGGGCGCGACGAGGCCGAACCAGGATGACGCCTGCCACGCCGGCAATCCCGCTTCCGCCGCGGTCGGCACGTCGGGCAGCGCCGCGAGCCGCGTCGGTCCACCGACGGCGAGCGCGGTGAGAGTGCCTGACTTGATATGCGCCATCACGATTGGGGGATTGTCGACGACGCCGTCGAGATGGCCGCCGATGAGATCGTTCACCGCCGGTGCCGCGCCGCGATAGGGCACGTGCTTCACCTTGATGTCGGCGGCATAGACGAACAGAGCCTGGCCGAGATGGCCGGTGGTGCCGACACCGGCCGAGCCGAAGTTGAGCTTGTCGGGATTGGCCTTCGCCGCCGCGATCAAGTCCTTGAGCGTCTTGAAGCCTGTCTTCGGATTGACGATCACCAGCATCGGCATGTCGGCGACGAGCGAGATCGGCGCGAAGGCCTTCGCCGCGTCGTAGGGCATCTCCTTGTAGAGGAACTGATTGATGCTCTGGATGCCGGGCGAGGTCATCATCAGCGTGTAGCCATCGGGCGCGGCATTGGCGACCATCGCGGCGCCGAGATTGCCGCCCGCGCCGGGCTTGTTCTCGACGATGACCGGCTGGCCGAGGCTCTTGGCCATCTCTTCGCCGACCGCGCGTGCCAGCACGTCCACCAAGCCGCCGGCCGGGAAAGGCGCGATGATACGGATCGGTCTATCGGGATAAGCCTGCGCCGGTACCGCGCTCGCTAGCGCCGTCAACATCAGGCCGCCGGCAAGCGCACACATGCGTGCGAACGGTCGTGACACGTGCATCGTTCTCCCCCCGAAACTTTTTTCCAGGCTTGTCGCGTGATTCAGCGATAGCGAGTCACGACGGCCCGTTTCCGTCAGCTTGTCACAGCCTGGCCGCAATACAAGCGTCAAAGCGGCGCAGGACAACGTCCGCGCGCGGTGTCGCGTTATTGCAATGAATGCTGCGTTCGACGTCAGGCGCGGGGCGGGCGGCGGCGCTCGTGAAACCAGGCGCGATATTTTGTCATCTTCGCGCGCTGTGCCTGCGGTGCGTGCTTGCGGCAGGTTGCGGCTTCGTCGCTGCCCGGCGCGGCGCCCCAACGCAGCTCGACGCAATCGTTGGGGTTGTAGGCCATCTCCAGCTCGGACATGCGGCCGATGACGTCCTTGAGCGACAGCGTCCAGGTCGAGCCGTCGGTGCGCGGATAGGTGAACGTTCGCGTCGCCAGTTCGCTGGCGAGCATGCGTTGCAGATCTTCCTTCACGTCGGCCGCGCTTTTGCCGGCCGGCATGGCATAGCGTCCGGGACGGCGGGCCACGCGATCCGGGAAGCCGCGCACGACGTCGATGGCGATCAACAGGCGCAGATCGCGTGACGGCGTCGAGAAGTCTTCCCACGCGCCCATGGTCTCGAAGATAGTCGCGCCGTCCGGCATCGCGGCTTCGCCTTTGCCGCTGTTCAGGAACTTGCGGCCGTTCTCGACCGACTGCACCCGCACCTTCACCTGCTCCTCGAGCGAGTCGATGGCGTCCTTCATCGCCGCCGCGGGATCGAGCGGCTCGGGCGACATCACGTCGTCCATCTTGTCGTAGAAGGCCTCGACGCCGAGCTTGGCCTGTTCGAGCGAGAAGTCGCCGTATTGCGGGCTCTTGGCGATCTCGTTGTTGGTCAATCGCCGCAGGCCGCCGTTCGCTTCGCGCGCCACGGGCCGGAAGCGTTTGAAGCCGGGGCCGCCCAGCGCCGGATCGACGGCATAGAGGAAGTTGCCGCGCCAATAGCGTTTGCGGGCGACGGTGCCGTCCGGCTGACCGTCGACGGCGAAGATGATGCCGGCGGCGCCGTTGGCCTCTGGCACGCGGCGCACGATCATCAGCACGTGTCCATACGGATCGGCGTAGATCACGCCCGGCCGCAACGTGTCCTGGCTGAGCGCAACGGGATAGTAATCGGTGTTGTCGGAGTTGAGCGCCGTGCGTGCGGTGCCGGAATGGACCGTGTCCGCCACCGTGCGCATGAACTGTCCGAACGCGGCGGTAAGACCGGCGCGCCGCGCGGGCGCCGTCGCGGCGCCATCGTCGTCGGCCGAGGCGCGCGCGCTCTCCGCCGTCTGCGTGCTCGACCACTGGAAGCACTGCGGCGCCTTGCCGCCGCCGCCGCGGTTGCACTTCGAGAAGCCGAACGGCAGGCCCATCTTGAAGGCGAAGTAAGCGCGCAGGAAATAGGGCAGGTCGGCGCAGTCCGGCCGCAGCACCATCTTCATCTCGTCTTCGCCAAGCCCGAGATAGTTGAACAGCACATTGCGCGAGCGGTCGCGCAGCACCTCGTGCAGCGCCGCCCATGACGGCGTCGCGTCGAGCGGATCGTCGAACAGCTTTTCGATCCAGGCCGAGAACAGGTTCTCGGTCGCGCGCGTCCAAGCATGACGCACCGGCCAGACGCTGCCGGCGGTGGCGCCGGGGCCGGCGGGCCGCTCGGCGCGCACGGTGATCTCGCGGGTGATGGTGCCGCACTCGGACGATGTGAGCGTTGCGTGCCAGGTGCCGGCGGCGGGCGCGGCAACATCGGCGTACCACGCATAGGGCGGACCGTCGCTGCGCTTGCGCGACGTCGCCGCGACTCTGCCGTCCGGGGCGACCAGCGACAGTTCGCCCTTGAGCGGCTTCTCCGCCGCCATGATCACGCGCAGCGGCGCGCCTTTCCACGGCGACAGCGGCGCGGGCAGCATGGCCACCAGATCGTTGCAGGCATTGCCGGCCGATTGCGCGCGCGCGGTATTCGGCGCGGCAAGACAGGCGAGCAGCGCGCCTGTCGTCAGCAGCGATGCGGTCCGGGCGGAGGCGAAGCGGCGTAGGTGCGGCACGAAAGTTCCCCCGATCTTGCGGCTGTGGTCCCGACTATGGCGCAGTCGGAATCGCCGCACAATGCGCGCACCGCGCCTCAGCGCAATTGCAGCAGCACGAACCACTTCTGGTCGTTGAGCGCGCAGTTTTCCGGTGCCGCGCCGGGTTCCGCCAGCGTCCAGGCGCCGGCGCCGCCGCAGCGGCCGCTTTGCACCGGCGAGAGCTTCATGTCGCGCGTCAGGTTCATCTTGCGCGCGGTCACCGCGTTCAGGACGTTGCCGCCGATCGTGTAGATCTTGCGCGCCGGCGCATCGATGCGCGCCACCACTTCGCAATGCGTCCGCTGCAGCGTGCGCGCGCCGGCGGCGACCTCCTGCCGGATGCGTTCGCGCACCGCCGCGGCGCTCAGCTTCGCCAGCGACGGCTCGCGCTCAAGGCAGATCATGTCGCCGACGCGCGGCCGCGTCGTCGCCAGCGGGCAGGCGCGGTAGATGCGCGCGTCCGTCTTGTGCGCGACTTCGGCGGCGCTGGTCGCGAACGCGTCGTCGATGTAGACGCGGTGCGCGTTCGAAAAGGCAAAGCCGGTCGCGGTCGCGCCCGCCTGCCGCATGACATAGCTGATGAATGCCGCCGACCACGGCGTGTCGACGATCGCCGCGCGGATGATCGCCTCGCGCATCGCCTCGCGTTGCGCTGGATCGGCGATGCCGTCGGCCGCTTTCAGCAGCGGCCCGATGTCGACGCGCAGGCGCTCGGCGATCTGCGCGGCGTCCTGCGAGTCCGCGGCGCCGCGATAGCCGCGCACTTCGAGCTCGTCGCCGAGGCCGCCGGCGGCGACGCCGTAGAGCGCACGCCAATAGGCCAGCACGCGCCACCAGCCGAGACTGTCGAGGCGTGCCTCGCGGCCGTTGGCGCGATCTTCGCGGCGGCTCTCGGCTTCGGTCAGACCAAAATGGATGAGGCGGCCGCCGGCATCGATGCGATGGCCGCCAAAGGCGTCGAATTCGGCGCGGGCTGCTTGCGCGATGCGCTGCCCCAGCGCGCCGGAGGGCGTCGCCGCGGTCGCGGTGCACGTCGCCTGCACGGCCGGCCAGAACGGTAAGTCCTCGGCATGCGCGGCGGCGGCGAAGCCGATGGCCACGGCAACAAGGCAGGCAGTGGCGCGCATGAACTCCTCAAGGCTCCGGAGACGTCGGCGTGACATGCCACATCGCGCGCGCGCACCCAAGGCGGGATGGGCGCCGGTCCGGTGGTGTTGCGTCGTCCTCGCATTCTCGGTGTGACGGCTCCCAATGAATGCCTCGATGCGCTTCGCCAACGCCTCTCGGACGGCGTCGATGTCTTCGGCGATGTCGTCTCCGGCCGGCCGCGCTTTTGCGCGGACTTGACGCGGGCCATATATTTCGATATTCGTTGAAATATGGAAAAGACGGACGCTGTCGCGGCCTTGAGCGCCTTGGCGCAGGAAAACCGGCTCGATGTGTTCCGCCTGCTGGTGCAGGCGGGGCCCGAGGGCCTGCCCGCCGGCAAGGTCGCCGAAGCGCTCGACCTCGCACCGAACACGCTCACCTTCCACTTCGATCGCCTGCGCCAAGCCGGCCTCGTCACCGTGCGGCGTGAGGGCCGTTCGATGATTTATGCGGCGCGCTTCGAGACGATGAACGGGCTGCTCGGCTTTCTCACCGACAACTGCTGCCAGGGCGATGTCGCCGCCTGCGCGCCCGTGTTTTGCAAGCCCTCGACGCCGCGCCGCGCGAAGGCGCCGAAAGAATCCGTGTGACGACAACCATCAACGCTTGAGCTGAACCATGGCTGACAAACTGTACAACGTCCTGTTTCTCTGCACCGGCAATTCGGCTCGCTCGATCATCGCCGAGGCCATTTTGAACAAGCTCGGCGGCGTGAAATTCCACGCTTACAGCGCCGGCAGTCAGCCCAAGGGCGCGGTCAATCCGCACACGATCGCGCTGCTCAAAGGCCTCGGCCACGACACGTCAGGCTTGCGCTCGAAATCATGGACCGAGTTCGCGCAGACCGGCGCGCCGCCGCTCGATTTCGTCTTCACCGTTTGCGACAACGCCGCGGGCGAGTCGTGCCCGGTCTGGCCCGGCCAGCCGATGACGGCGCATTGGGGCATTCCCGATCCCGCCGAAGCGACCGGCAGCGACGCGGAAATCGCCGTCGCGTTCCAGGATGCGTATCGCATGCTGCTGCGCCGCATCGAAATCTTCCTGGCGCTGCCCATCGCCAAGCTCGACCGGATGACATTGCGCGCGCGCCTGCGCGAGATCGGCCAGATCGAAGGCGCAACCTCACCGCGCCCGAACGTCGCGTAATCCGTCATGAGCACCTTCGAACGTTATCTGTCGCTGTGGGTCGCGCTGTGCATCGTCGCCGGCATCGCGCTCGGCCATGCCGCGCCGTCGCTGTTCGCCACGATCGCGACGGCCGAATTGGCCAAGGTCAACCTGCCGGTCGCCGTGCTGATCTGGCTCATGATCGTGCCGATGCTGCTCAAGATCGACTTCGGCGCGCTCGGGCAGGTGCGCGAGCATTGGCGCGGCGTCGGCGTGACTTTGTTCATCAACTGGGCGGTCAAGCCGTTCTCGATGGCGCTGCTCGGCACCGTCTTCGTCGCGCATGTCTTCGCGCCGCTGCTGCCGGCGGAGCAGATTCCAAGCTATATCGCGGGTCTCATCTTGCTCGCGGCCGCGCCTTGCACGGCCATGGTCTTCGTGTGGTCGAACCTGTGTGAAGGCGAGCCGCACTACACGCTGAGCCAGGTCGCGCTCAACGACATCATCATGGTGTTTCTGTTCGCGCCGCTGGTCGGCCTGCTGCTGGGCGTGGCGTCGATCACAGTACCGTGGGACACGTTGTTGTTGTCGGTCGTGCTGTACATCGTCGTGCCCGTCGCGGTGGCGCAGCTGTGGCGGCGCTATTTGCTCGCGGTCGGCCCGGAGGCGTTGAAAACGACGCTTGCCCGGCTACAACCGTTGTCGCTCGTCGCACTGCTCGCAACATTGGTTCTTCTGTTCGGCTTCCAAGGCGAACAGATTCTCGCGCAGCCGCTCGTCATCGCGCTGCTGGCCGTGCCGATCATCATTCAGGTTTATCTCAACGCCGGGCTTGCCTATTGGCTCAGCCGTCAGTTTGGCGTCGCCTGGTGCGTCGCCGCGCCCGCAGCGCTGATCGGCGCCAGCAATTTCTTCGAGCTCGCGGTGGCCGCCGCCATCAGTCTGTTCGGCTTGAACTCCGGCGCCGCTCTGGCGACAGTGGTCGGCGTTCTCGTCGAAGTGCCGGTGATGCTGTCGGTCGTGAAGATCGTGAAGGCCTCGCGCACATGGTACGAGGCCGGCAGCCAGCGCCGCGCGGCGGTGAAGTCGGAAGCGTAGTGGGTTGCGCCTTGCTCCTGACGTCGTCGTCTGGCGCGCCACAAACAGCGCGCGCGGACATCGAACGGCTCAGGCGCTCTTGCTCTCGTGTGCCTGCCGGGCTCTTGCCAAGTCGGCCTCGAGTTCTTCGTCGGTATGCGTCTCCATGAAGGCTTCGATGCGCCGCGCCAGTTCGTCGCGGAGCGCGTCGAGATCGTCGGGCAGGTCGTCGTACTCGCTGCATTGACACCGCGCATTGGCCATCGGCTGCGCCTCGCGGATCTTCTGCAACGTCTGCAAGGTCTGCGTCATCACCGCGAGCCGCCGCGCGCAGGCATCCGCTTCCGTGCGTAGGCGCGGCTCGTTGCCGAGCGCCTCGCGCGCGACTTCTTCCGCCGCGATCTCCTTCAGCAGCAGCGCTTCGATCCGCTCCGCCGCTGTCTGCTCCCCTCCCTCCACGCGTGCAGCGCGTGGCGGGGAGGGGTCGGGGGTGGGGGGCGCTTCGAGTGGGAAGGCAAGACCGTTGTCTGCGACCACGCCCGTCCGCGTCTGCAGGCTCTCCATCAGCGCTTGCGCCTCGCTGACGAGCGAGGCCTCCGGGCGACCGTGCCTGCGCTGGCTGCGCTTCACCCAGCCGTGCCGTTCCACCAGTGAACTCAAGGTGGAGATGCCGATGGAAAACTCGCGCGCGAGGCTGCGCATCGGCTGGTCGGTCTGTTCATAGCGTTGCCGCAACGCGGCGAGGAAATCCTCCGCATATCGCACCATGGCGATGCTCCGTGGGAATGATGTTTGTGGCGGAAATAAAAAACGCCCCGGCGCAGACAGCATGCGGGCCAAAGAGTGGCCCGGACGCACCGGCGGAACGTGGGTATTTATACCCAGAGCAGCGTGACGCTGTCAAGGATTATAGTCTGCAGCTGGGACAACGCGTAGGGCGGGTTAGCCGAAGGCGTAACCCGCCGGGGCATATGGTGGATTGGCGGATTACGCTTCGCTAATCCGCCCTACGAACCCATCCCTCCCTTAATACCTCCCAACAATTCGTAAACTTTTACTAATCATTTACCAAATGGTCCGAAGACTACCCCATTGGCGGCGCGGCGCGTCCGGCCCTTGGGCCTCGCGCGCCGGTTGCCGGAACGTTTTGAGGCCCGAGCCGGGCCAAGGGGTCAAGAGCCGCCCGCGATGGATGGTCGAGCGCATTCTGCTCAGGTGTCGAAAGCTAAGAGCCGCCGTGCGCCGGTGACGGTGCCGCATTGGCCGGGCGCGGGTTCGCGCTGGCCGCGGACCTTGCGCCGCTGGGGCATGACGCTGGTCAATCTGAACGTGCCGCGCGGGGCGGGTGCCTCGGCCGTCGCGCTGTTCCTGCTCGCCACCGTGTCTTACGGCGTCGTGCGCGGCGAGCACGGCGGCGATCTCGCCGCCAACGTCCAGGACGTTTGCGACGCAACGGCGAACGCCTTCGGCTTCCGCATTTCCGAGGTGGCCTTGGCCGGCGAGCACGAATTGCCCCGCCAGCGCATCCTCGACATCGCCGGCATCACGGCGAACTCCTCGCTCGTCTTCCTCGACGCCGCGCAGACCCGCGCGCGCCTCGTCGGCAATCCCTGGATCGCCGAAGCCACCGTGCTGAAGCTTTATCCCGGCCGCCTGCGCATCGAGATCAAGGAGCGCAAGCCCTTCGCCCTCTGGCAGAAGGATGGCCGCGTCAACCTGATCGCCGATGACGGCACCGTGCTCGAGACCTTTGTGCCGGAGCGCTATGCGTCGCTGCCGATGGTCGTCGGCGTCGGCGCCGAGCGCGCCGCGCCCGGCCTCGTGGCCATGCTCCAGCGCTTCCCCTCGATCGCCAGCCAGGTGCAGGCCTCCGTGCTGGTCGCCGAGCGCCGCTGGACGCTGCATCTGAAGAACGGCATCGAAGTGCTGTTGCCGCAGGACGCGCCGGACCGCGCGCTCGCCAACCTGGTCGACCTCGCTCAGTCCAAGCAGTTGCTGACGCGCGACATCACCGCCGTCGATCTGCGGCTCGCCGATCGTGTCTATGTGCGCCAGTCCGATGCCGCCTTCGCGGTGCGCGACGCGGCGGTGAAAGCGGCCGAGAAGGCGCGCAAGAAGGCCGCGGGCAAGGGAGGCGAGGCATGAGCAACGTCGTCCGCTTCGGCCTTACCCCGAAGATGAAGCCGGTGTCGCCGAAGCGTTCGGCCGTGGTCGCCGCGCTCGATGTCGGCACCTCGAAGATCGTCTGCATGATCGCCAAGCTGCAGCCACAGGCGCCGCAGGACGTGCTGCGCCGGCGCAGCCACGGCGTGCGCGTGCTCGGTTTCGCGCACACGGCGGCGAGCGGCATGAAGGGCGGCACCGTCATCGACCTCGCCGAGGCCGAAGCCATGGTGCGCACGGCGATCGATATCGCCGAGAACGCCGCGCACGTGCAGCTTGAATCCGTCGTGGTCGCGCTTTCGGGCGGGCGCCTCGGCAGCGAGCGCTTCATCGCCAATGTCGATCTGACCGGCGGCGCCGTCACCGACGGTGAAATCGCCCGCGTGCTCGCGGCCGCGTCGCGCCATTCGGTGCGCGATGGCCGCGCCGTGCTGCATTCGCTGCCGATCGGTTACTCGCTCGATGCCGCCTCCGGCATCCGCGAGCCGCGCGGCATGCTCGGCCACAAGTTCGGCGTCGACATGCACATGGTCACGGCCGACGTCGCCACCGTGCGCAACCTGATGCTCACGGTCGAGCGCAGCCATCTGAACATCGAGGCCATGGTCGCCTCGCCCTACATGGCCGGTCTGTCGGTGCTCGCCGACGACGAGGCGGATCTGGGCGCGGCGGTCATCGATCTCGGCGCCGGCACCACCACGGCGGCGGTATTTTCACAGGGCCGCTTTGTGCATGCCGACGGTTTTGCGCTCGGCGGGCATCACGTCACCATGGATCTGGCCCGCGGACTCAACACCCGCATTGCGGATGCTGAGCGAATCAAGGCGATTTATGGCAGTGTTTTGTCCGGTGGGTCCGACGAGCGTGACATGATCACGGTGCCTCCGTTCGGCGATGACGAGCGGGAGCCTCCGCAGTTCGTGTCTCGCGCGGCGCTCACGCGCATCATCAAGCCCCGGGTCGAGGAGATCCTGGAGATGGTGCGCGACCGGCTGGCGGCTTCGCCCTTCGCGGCTGAGCCGCGCGGGCGGGTGGTGCTGACGGGCGGTGCCAGCCAGCTCACCGGCATCGCGGATCTGGCGTCGCGTATCCTGAAGCGTCCCGTGCGTATCGGCCGTCCGCTTGGGCTTTCCGGCTTGCCGGAATCCGCCAAGGGGCCGGCTTTCGCGGTGGCTGCCGGTCTGTTGGTGTACCCGCAGGCGGCCCATCTCGAACACTTCGAACCGCGGCGTACGCGGCATCTGATGACCGGAAACGGCGGCTATATGGCTCGGGTCGGGCGATGGCTGCGCGAAAGCTTCTGACCCTAGGACTGATGCAAACCACGTAACGGCCGGTGGCGGACCGGCCCGATCGGCGGCTTAAAGAGGCAAACATGACGATCAACCTGCAGATCCCCGACATCCACGAGATGAAGCCGCGCATTACCGTGTTCGGCGTCGGCGGCGCCGGCGGCAACGCCGTCAACAACATGATCACGGCCGGCCTCCAGGGCGTCGACTTCGTCGTCGCGAACACGGATGCGCAGGCGCTGACGATGTCCAAGGCCGAGCGCATCGTTCAGATGGGCAGCCAGGTCACGGAAGGTCTCGGCGCTGGCTCGCAGCCTGAGGTCGGTCGCGCCGCCGCGGAAGAAGTCCTCGACGAAATCCGCGATCATCTCTCGGGCGCGCACATGGTGTTCGTCACCGCCGGCATGGGCGGCGGCACCGGCACCGGCGCCGCTCCGGTCATCGCCAAGACCGCGCGCGAGATGGGCATCCTCACGGTCGGCGTCGTCACCAAGCCGTTCCACTTCGAAGGCCAGCGCCGCATGCGCTACGCCGAGTCCGGCATCGCCGAACTGCACAAAGTGGTCGACACGCTGTTGATCATCCCGAACCAGAACCTGTTCCGGGTCGCCAATGAGAAGACGACCTTCGCCGACGCCTTCGCGATGGCCGACCAGGTGCTCTACTCGGGCGTGGCTTGCATCACCGATCTGATGGTCAAGGAAGGCCTGATCAACCTCGACTTCGCCGACGTTCGCGCCGTCATGCGCGAGATGGGCAAGGCGATGATGGGCACCGGCGAGGCCTCGGGCGAGAAGCGCGCGCTCACCGCCGCCGAAGCCGCCATCTCCAACCCGCTCATCGACGACGCATCGATGAAGGGCGCGAAGGGCTTGCTGATCTCGATCACCGGCGGCAAAGACCTCACGCTGTACGAAGTCGACGAAGCCGCCACCCGCATCCGCGAGGAGGTCGATCAGGACGCCAACATCATCGTCGGCGCGACCTTCGACGAGAGCCTCGACGGCATCATCCGCGTGTCGGTCGTTGCCACCGGCATCGACAACACCGGCAAGATGGCGCAGCCGCTGCCGCCCCTGACCAGCACGCAGCCGGCGCCGACCGAGAACGCTCTCAAGGCGCTCGCCTCCAAGCTGCGTGACGATTCGCGTCGCATCGCCGAGCGGGTCGAGCGCGCGCCTGGGACGACGGGCATGGCGCCGACGATTCCGACGCCGGCCACCGTGCAGGCGACGGCGGCGGTCGAGACCGCAGCGCACGCTGCTGTCGCGGCCGCGATCCTGCCGACCCCCGGCGTTGAAGATGTCACGATCCGCCCGATGCCGACCGTGAAGCCGTCGTTGTTCGAGCCGACGCACCAGGAAGAGCCGGAAATGATGCATGAGCCGGCTCCAGCGCCGGCCTTCATCCCGCCGCAGGCGGAACGGCCGCTCCGTCAGCGCATGCCGCGCATCGACGAACTGCCGATTCCGGCACAGAACGAGATTCGTGCCCAGCGTGGCGAGCCGGCGGTCGACAATCATCCCGAGAAGCAGCGCATGTCGCTGATGCAGCGCCTCGCTTCGGTCGGTCTCGGCCGTCGCCAGGAAGAAACGGACGCCGCGCCGCCAGTCCCGCGTGCGGCCCGCCCGATTCCGCAATACGCACCGCCGCCGCGGCCGGCTCCTCGGCAGCCGGAAGCCGGTCGCCCAATGGACCCGGTGTCTGAATACGGGCGGCGAACGGCCCCCCAGGGGCTCGACCCGCACGGTCGACCAGCCCCTGTGCATAATTCGCCGGAGGAAGACCAACTCGATATCCCGGCCTTCCTCCGCAGACAGGCCAACTAGCTCCAAGATCGACGGCCCCGCATTGACCCAGTCATGCGGGGCCGTTTCACATCGGGCGTTTGGTAGTGTTACATTAAGCTTTTGAAATTATGTACGTTTTAAGTGAGCGACCGGGGCGGCGCCGTTGTTCTGAGCCATCGCCCCTTTCCGTCGGGTTCCTTAATGTCAGGTAAACCGGAAGGTCGCCTTCCGGGACCCGTGAAAATGCGGCGAAAAAGAGTAACAGTTGGTAAGAAAGCGTGAGTTGGAAGCGCCGCCGCCTAAGCCTAAGTTTCAGCCGCGAAAGGGACTTTTCCAGTCCTGGGGGTTCGCGCCGGCCGCAAACTGCGGACGGGGTTGAAGGCCAAAATGTGACCCGCGCAGGGTATGGATGGGGACGGCGCACCGTTCAAGGACGCGCCGAAAAAAAGAGCTGATGAAGGGCGCCAAGCAGACCACGCTCCGTGACCAGGTTGCCGTGACCGGTGTCGGCGTGCATTCGGGCAAGCCCGCGACGCTCACGCTCAGCCCGGGCGATGACGACACGGGCATCGTTTTCCAGCGTGTAACCGCCGACGGCTCGATCGAGCGCGAAATTCGCGCCGACGTGCGCGCGGTCACCGCGACCGAATTCGCGACGGTTCTCGGCGATGCCAAGGGCCCGATCTGTTCGACCGCCGAGCATCTGCTCGCTGCGCTGCGTGGTCTGAACGTCGATAACGTCGTCGTTGAAATCGACGGTCCGGAAGTGCCGATCATGGACGGCAGCGCAGCGGCTTTCGTCGATGCGTTGGATCAAGCCGGCCTGACCATGCGCGCTTTGCCGCGCCGTTTTATCGAAGTGCTCAAGCCGGTGCGCGTTGCCAAAGGCGATGCCTTCGGCGAGCTGCGTCCTTACGAGCATGGCTTCCGCGTCGAGGCCGAGATCGCCTTCGATCATCCGCTGATCGGACAGCAGGCGTTGGCGCTCGATATCGAGCCCGACACCTTCCGCAACGAGATCGCGCGGGCGCGCACCTTTGGATTCATGAAGGACGTCGCGAAGCTCTGGAGCGCCGGTTATGCGCTCGGTGCATCCTTCGAGAACACGCTGGTGGTCAGCGAAGACCGCGTCCTTAATCCGGAAGGGCTTCGCTTTGCCGATGAGTTCGTGCGCCACAAGGTGCTCGATGCGGTTGGCGACCTGGCGCTGGCCGGTCTGCCATTGC